>JAXHTH010000166.1:0-5018 GCA_034211115.1 Planctomycetota bacterium
GCCGGGCCCGGCGACCCCGCCGCCATTGAGACTTGGCGCGGGAAAGGCGGATCTTTCGATGTTCGTGTCAATTGAGCGTGCCCGCGGGCGGCCGGCCCGCCCGGCCAGCTCGGCAAGATACTGAAATAAAGAGACTTAGCCGATCGCGCCCTCCGGTATACTGCTGTCGGCCGCCGCGAGGAGCCGGGTCATGCAGTGGGTGACCACCTCCCTGATCCTCAAGCAACTGCTCGGCGATGAGCCGGACACGTGGGAGGTGTTCGTCGCGCGCTTCCGCCAGCCGGTCGTGGCCTTCGCCCGCGATCAGGGACTGCCGACCGAGGAAGCCGAGGATGCGGCGCAGGAGACGCTGGCGGCGTTTCTCCGAGCCTATCGCGAGGGTCGATACGACCGCGACAAGGGCCGCCTGCATTCATGGCTGTTCGGCATCGCCCATCGCGTGGTGCTCAATCGCCGGCAGAAGCTGGCCCGCGATCGGCAGCGCCAGCCGATCGCGGCGCGGACGGCGTTCTGGGAAGCCGTCCCCGCCGACGATGATGCGCGCCGCTCCTGGGACGACTCGTGGCGCGAGGCGATGTTCGACCAGTGCCTGCAGCAGGTGCGGACCGAGCTGGAGCCGAAGACCATGCTCGCCTTCGAGGCGTACGCCCTGAACGGCCGGCCGGCGAGCGACGTCGCCCGGGAGCTGGAGATGTCGCGCAACGCCGTGTTCCTCGCCAAACATCGCGTCCTCACCCGCATCCGCGAGCTGCGCGATCAGCTTGAGACTGTCGTCTGACGGGGAGGGAGGTCACCCCCATGCCATGCCCGAGCATCGAGGAGATCGAATTGTACGTCGCTGACGACGTGGATGATGATCAGCGCACCGCGCTGGAGGCGCATATCTCTTCGTGTGCCTCCTGCCGGACGCTGCTGGCGGAGGTGGAGGCCAACAATCGGGCGTTGTGGGAGATGCAGTCGGCGCGCCGGCGTGCCGTGGTCGCCTCCGCCGCGCCCGAACTGGCCAGGTACGAGATCACGCGCTGCATCCACGAAGGCGGGCAGGGAATCGTCTACGAGGCTCGCCAGGTATCGACGGACCGACCCGTCGCCATCAAGCTGCTGCTGCACGGTCAATACGCCTCCCGGCAGCAGCGCCGGCGGTTCGAGCGCGAGATCGATCTCGTCGCCCATCTCGATCACCCACACATCGTGCCCGTCTTCGACAGCGGGCTGACCGAGGACGATCGCCTGTTCCTCGTGATGCGCTATGTCGACGGGATGCCGCTGAACCGCTACATCGCCGAGCAGGCGCCGCCGATCCCGCGGATCCTCGAGCTTTTCGCGAAGATCGCCCGCGCGGTCGGTTACGCCCACCAGCGCGGGGTGATCCATCGCGATCTGAAGCCGAACAACATTCTCATCGACGCCGATGGCGAGCCTCACCTGCTCGATTTCGGCCTCGCCAAGACCCGGGAGGATCTGGAGGACGCCGAGCGCTCGATGCAGACGCAGGCGGGCGAGTTCATCGGCACCCTCGCCTACGCGGCGCCGGAGCAGGTGAGCGGCGATCCCCACGCGGTCGATCTGCGGAGCGATGTCTACGCGCTGGGCGTGATCCTCTTCGAAGCGCTGACGGGCCGGCACCCGTACCCCGTCGACGGGCGCCTCGCCGCGATCGTGAGGAACATCCTCGATCGCGCGCCGGCCCGGCCGTCATCGATCCGGCGCGACATCGACGGCGAGCTGGACGCGATCGTGGGCAAGATGTTGAGCAAGGAGAAGGAGCGGCGCTACCAGAATGTCACCGGTCTGCTCCGTGATCTGGCGAATTACGAGACGGGCCGGCCGCTGGAGGCGCGGGGCGACAGCACGCTGTACGTGCTGGGCAAGACACTCCGCCGCCATCGCGTGCCGGTCGCCGCCGCGTGCATCGTGTTTCTCGCGCTCATCGCGGCCACCGTGATTTCGACCGTGTTCTGGCGCCAATCGGTCCTCGAGGAGCGGCGCGCCTCGATTGCCCTCAGCCAGGCGGAGCTCGAGGCGGACAAGGCCTCGACCATCAACACCTTCCTCCTCGACATGCTCGCCTCCGCCGACCCCGGCCGGCAGGGGCGCGATGTGACGGTGCGCGAGGTGCTCGATGATGCTGAGGCGCTCCTCGGTGATTCGTTCGGCAATCAGCCGCGCATCGAGGTGGCGGTGCGCCACACGATCGGCAACACCTACCTCACGCTGGGACTTGCCGACACCGCCGAGGCGCAGGTGAAGCGCGCCGTGGACATCAGCACGGACGTCGCCGGCGAAGACGATCCCGCCACCCTCGGCGCGCTGGGCGTGCTCGGCCTCATCTACATCGAGCAGGGACGTTTCGCCGAGGCCGAGACGATTCTCCTGCGCACGCTCGAACTGCAGCGCAAGGTGATCGGCGAGGAAGATCCGCGCACCCTCGCGACGCTGAACAACGTCGGGCTGCTCTACGATCGGCAGGGGCGGAGCGAGGAAGCGGAGCCGATCTGGCGCCAAACGCTCGAACTGCGCCGACGCATCCTCGGCGAGGAGCATCCAGAGACGCTGCTCTCCATCAGTAATCTTGGCTGGCTGTACAGCGGACAGGGGCGGCTCGAGGAGGCGGAGGCGCTGCTCGACAGCGCCTACGAACTCCGTCTGCGCACGCTCGGCCCCGAACATCCCGACACGCTCAAGGCGGGCACGACACTCGGGCATCTCTACAACAGGCTTGGCCGGTTCGAAGAGGCCGAGGCACGGCTCGAGGAAGTCTATCCGGTGCAGCGTCGCGTGCTGGGCGAGGAGCATCCCGACACGCTCTACACGCTCGGCTTCCTCGCCTGGGCGCACAACAAGCAGAAGGAGTACGAGGAGGCGGAGTCGCTGTATGTCGAAGGTATCGAGCTCTATCGGCGCGTCTTCGGCGATGATCACCCGTCCACGCTCTACATGATGAACGATCTGGCCGTTCTGTACAGCGCCTGGGAGCGGTTCGACAAAGCCGAACCGCTCCTGGTCGAAACGCTCGAGATGCGCCGCCGCGTGCTGGGCGAGGAGAATCCCGCGACGCTGGGATCGATGAACAACCTCGCCGTGCTCTATCAGCAGCAGGGTCGCCTGGACGAGGCGGAGAAGTTGTATCAGGACGTGCTGGCGATCCGTCGACACGTTCTCGGCGCGGAGCATCCGAGCACCTTGAATTCACTGTACAACATCGCGTCGCTGCGCGAGGCGCAGGGGCGTCTGGACGAGGCGGAGGAGATCTGTCGCCAGGTGCTCGAAGCTCGGATGCGCGTGCTCGGACTGGTCAATCCCGCCACGCGGAACGCGCATGAGTTCCTCGTTTCCCTCTATTGGGACCAGGAACGCTTCGATGAGGCCGAGAGTCTCCTGCGCTCAGGATACGAGGCCTGCTGCGCCGAGATCGGGGCCGAGAACGAGGCGACGCGCCGCCTCGCCCGGCGCCTCGGCGATTTGTACGAGGAGACCGGCCGGCCCGATGAGGCGGCCCGGTACCGCGCGCTGGCGAGCGATGGGGCGAATTGAGGAGCAACCGCGGCGACCCGACCCGGAGCGCCGGTGCGCGGGAGCAAGACCCGGGGCGGGTCGGGGTGATTGGTGATTGGTTTATGGTTCCTGGCTTCCGGATTCACGGGCGCCGAAGACGCGGGTGAACCGCGTCGCGAAACAGGCTCAGGTCTGATTACTGCGCACGTTCCGCCCCTTGCTGCCATGATGCCATGATGCCTCTCTTTCCGCTTTTCTCATTTCGGCTTTCTCTCACGGGCATTCGCCCCACGCGGCGAGCAGGGCGAGCAGGTCGGCGGTGTCCGTGTCGCCGTCGCCGTCGATATCGCCGTACGGCGTGCCCCACGCGGAGAGCAGGAATAGCAGGTCAGCGGTATCGACGTCGCCGTCGTCGTCGAAGTCGGCCGGGCACGGCACCCCCATCTCGACGCCCAGGATCTCCACGTCGTCGATGTTCCATCCGCAGGCGCCGCCGAGATAGGTCGGGCCCATGGTCCACTGCAGGTAGACGGTCGACTGGCCGTCCGCGAAGGGGGAGAGGTCGTGCTCCACGAGCTGCCAGGAGTCGTCGTAGATCTCGCCGTCGCTGGACCAGAGGTGCAGGTAGAAATCGCCGTCGGTGCTCAGGCGGATGTAGGCGCTGTCCGGCTCATTCCGGACGCCGAGCCAGCGCCGGAACCTCAGCGTGACGTGGCTCAGGTTCGAGCAGTCGATGGGGCCGGTCGTGAGATTCGTATACCACAGGCCGCCTGGGTAGTCTCCGTTCAGGTTGTAGCCGTACACATTCGGGCCGGTGTATCCGCCGGTGGGATCGGGTGAACCGTGCGCGCCGCCCTGGCCGGTCGGCTGGCCGAAGGCCCACTCCCCGTCGGTCGCCCAGCCCGGATCGGTGTCGAGCGGGAACGAGTGAATGACGCGGGGAACACCCACCTGCAGCATGACCTCTCGCGTGCGATCTCCGTGATGGTTGGTGAGATTCGTGAAAGAGACCGTATCCTCGTAGTCGCCGTTGGGGAGCGCGTTGGCGTTCTCGTTGATGCCGACCACGATATCAACGCTCCCCCCCGGCGGGATGGCGCCGGCGCCGTTGTCGATCGTGATCCAGTCGGCATTCCCGGTGGCGCTGTACTCGATGGAGAAGTCCTCGTTGTTGGTCAGCGTATAGGTCTTGCTCGGCGGATCGAACGGACCGCCGTACGGCCCCATCGCGAGGAGATCATCGCGCGGCTCGACGCCCATTCCGATCTTCGCCGGAAGCTGATTGAAGAGCAGGTCCGTTGCCGTCGCGAGATCGGTGTTGCCATCATTGTCGAGATCGGCGGCGGCGATGTTCTCGTCATACTGGCCGAAACCGATGATCGTCTGGTCAAGCGTGAGTCCGCCGTCGCCGTCGTTGAGGAGCAGGCCGGTTGCCTCATGGTGCTCCGCGTTGCCGTAGACGATGCTCGTGACGGCCACCTCCGGCGCGTCGTCGCCGGTGACGTCGACGACCTTGAACACCA
>JAXHTH010000167.1:0-42448 GCA_034211115.1 Planctomycetota bacterium
AGGTGCGGACGGCGAGACGAGCCCGACCGGCCCGCCGCCCGCACCTTCCCCGCTCTCGCGCGCGCCGGCGAGACTTCGCTGCTCGAGGAAGATGCTGACGCGGTCGGCGATCGCGTTGATGAGCCGGCGTTCGTCCCGGAGGAACGGCCCCTCGTCGGCGACGGGGCGACGCTCCGTGTAGTAGACCCGGATCTCGCCGACCTTCTCATCGAGGGCGCAGAGATCCGCACCGATCCACCAGGGCGTTTGGGAAAAGCCGTCCGGCTCGTACACGTCTTCGCCCAGGACGAGGCGGCAGCGGCAGATGTCCGGGTGCTGCCACCCGGGAGGCACGGCGTGAAGCAGCTCGGTGCAGGCCTCGTCCACCGATACCTCGGGCCGGCTGAGGATCTCATCGACGTGGTAGAGGCAGTTGAGTTCCTTGGCCCGTTCTTCGAGAGCGCCCAGGAGCTGCTCGATCTGACCGTCCGGTGTCGCCATGTGGGGATCTCGTCCTGCGGGGTCGGTGTTATGCCGCGCGCCAGATCGCGCCGCGGCCGGTCCGACCGTCGACCTTCATCAGGAGGGGTCGCGGCAGGCGCACGTGCCTGACGAACTGCGTCTCCGCCTCCGCCTGCTGGTTTTCCAGCCATTCCCAGTCGACGGGCGGGCGGCTTCGATGATTCACGCAGAAGTAATTGACGCGGAAGCTGGAGATGTTGTGAAAGAAGTGTGAGCCCTGGCTGGGCTCGACGCACATGTTGGGCAGGGTGGACTCGACGATCGCGCCCGCCCCGCTGATCTGGCCCCAGTGCACGGGGATGCCCAGCCAGGGGTCGCAGCTTCCCCAGCGGCCGAACCCGAGCAGCAGGTAGCGTCGCCGCTCGGCCGACAGCGGTGCGTTCACCCGCTCCAGCTCCTGCTCGATCTCCCGTGTATGGCGCGACTCGAAGGATGTGGGCTTGACGTACACGACATCGCGGATCGCGCGATCGGTTCCGTTGCCCATCACACGGGTGGAGGCGAGAAGCACATCGTCGCGGCGCATCTCCTCGGGGCTGATCTCCACCTGCTCGCTGCACACGACGAGGGGCCGGACCTGGAGCAGCGCCGCCCGGGCCGGGCACGGGCGATCCGAAGCGGGAAGCGTGAGCGCGAACTCGATCTCGACCGCCGAGCCGACCGCGTCCTCGCAGGCGCGCAAAAGCGCCCCCACCATGCGGTTGAGCGGGAAGCGCTCGAGCTCCAGCAGGGGGGCGAAGTTGATCGCGCGCGGGCCGCGAGCGCCGAGCCCCGGCGTGAGGCGATCGGACAGCGCATCGTAGGTGGAGGCCACGAGCGACAGCGTCCCGTCCGCCTCCGCCGCCGACAGATCCGACTTCACCAGGTACTCCGTCTCCGCCTGCGGATCGCGCGCCGCCGGAGGCGCGAGGTTGACGGCCCAGAACTCCGTCTGCGTCTGGCGCAGCAGTTCCTCGACAGAGGCGAACGGGGGCGGCGCCTTGGGGCGGGCCGGGGAGTAGATCCACGTCATCGCCCCGTCCACGATCGTCTTGCCCAGCCCGAGGGCGAGATTCACCACCCCCTCTTCCGGCCGGGCGCGGCCGGAGGGGTAGAAATTGTACGATCGGCACACGCCGGAGACGTCGGGGTAGAAGCGGCCGTGGCGCGCCGCGCCGGCGACCTCCTGGATGAGGACGGCCATCTTCTCGACGCTCGGATCATGATCGGTGGCGCGGATATAGCTCTTGGCCGCCCGGAAATAGGTCGCGGCGTAGATGAGCCTGATCGCCTCGATCAGCCGCTGCCGCCGGCTCGCGCCGTTCGGCTGGTTGTTCGGCGTCATCTTCGTTTCGTACACGCCGGCGAAGGGGCGATACAGCGCATCCTCCAGCAGGCTCGAGGATCGCACGGCGAGCGGCCCCCGCGCTTCGTCCACCAGCACCTGCAGATCCGCCGACACCTCCGCGGGCAGTTTCGCTCGCTGGAAGGCGTCGGCGATCTCCGCATCGGAGGCGTCGGAGAAGGCGATCTCCGCGAGGTGATTCTCCGCCATGAACGCATCGAACACGTCGGTGCCGATGACAACCGACCGCGGCACGTCGATCTCGAGGCCGGGGAAGGTGTCGGACCCGAGGTGGGAGGCGAGGGCGTCGTGCGCGACCAGAAGACTCTGCGCCTTGCCGCCCGGCGCGCCGTCCCCGATGCGGGCGAACCGCGAGGCGGACCGGAAGAACCCGGCCCCGAACGGCGGAATCGTTCGCGTCTGGAGCTTCCGCTGCATCATCGGCTCATGCCGCCTTTCCGCCCGTCGCGGGCGGGCTGGGCGCGTCACACCGTCAAAGCGCGCCGCCTTGTCGAAACGTCATCGCCGAGCAAACCGTGTCCTCCGTCGTCAGCAGGGAACCGTCTCCTGTTTCACGCCGGCCGCGGAGAAAATCTCCTCGACCTCTTCGCGATCCACATCGGTGATGAACGGGATGCCGCTGATGTCGGCGGCCTCGTGCGTGAGGCTGGCCAGGTCGTCGCGCGCGATGTGCTCGAGGGCGAACTTCCGGCTCCCGCACATCAACTGCCGCAGACCCTGCGCGAGACGTTCGTAATAGGTGTAGAGCCCGATCGCGCCCGTGGGCAGCTTGTCGAACTCGGCATCGCCCAGTTCCTCGCGCAGCTCGGTGGAGGTGACGAAGATCTCATCGCGGCTGCGGCCGAAGCGCTCGACGTAGACGGGGACCTGGTTCTCGTCGATGGCGCGTCCGATGGTCTTGCCCACCATGGCGGCGGCGATCGGGGCGCGGGCCATTCCCACCAGCTTGACGAACGGCGCGCCCAGGGCCAGGCCCTTGAAGATCTGGTCCTCGAAGGTGAACCCGCCGGCCACGGCGAGGGCGGGGACAGTGTGGCCGTTGTCGTGCAGCCGCCGGGCGTACTGGTAGAGCAGCGAATGCAGCTCGACGGGCGGGACGCCCCACTCGTTCATCATCCGCCAGGGGCTCATGCCGGTCCCGCCGCCCGCACCGTCCACCGTGAGCAGATCGAGCTTGTACTTGGTGGCGAAGAGCACCGCGCGGGCCAGGTCGGCCGGGCGGTAGGCGCCGGTCTTGAGGAAGATGTACTTCGCCCCGGCCTTGCGCAGCTCGTCCACCCGCTGGGCGAACGATTCCTCGGTGACCATGCCCACGCGGGAGTGGCGCTCGAACTCCTTGAACGCGCCGTGCTCGAAGGCCTTGATCACGTTCGGGTCGGTCGGATTGGGAAGGACGACGTAGCCGCGCTCGTAGAGGAGCTGGGCCTTCTTGAGGTCGGTGATCTTGACTTCGCCTCCGATGTCCTTGGCGCCCTGGCCCCACTTGAGCTCGACGCACTCGACGCCGAGCTTGTCGATGGCGTACTCCTGGACCCCGAGGCGGGTGTCCTCGATGTTGGCCTGGCAGATGATGGCGCCGTAGCCGTCGCGCTGGTGGTCCTGGAAGAGCTTGACGCGGCGCTTGAGGTCGACGGTGTCGCCCACGTGGCCGTTGTTCATGACGGCCTCGGGGTCCATGCCCACGACGTTCTCGCCGATGGTGAGGCCGGTGCCGGCGAGGGCGGACCCGATGGCCAGGCCCTCCCAGTTGTTCTTGGCGATGTTGGTGGACCCGATGCCGGGGATGACCCAGGGATAGCGGAACTTGATCCCGCCGTCGTGGCCGAAGTGCACCTCCAGGTCGACGGCGGGGAAGATCGCCTTGTCGCTGTCCGCCTCGATCCCGTGCGCGCCGACCGCGGTCCCCATGATGTTGAAGTGCGAATAGTCGACCGGGTAGGTCTTCTCCGCGGCGGTGGTGATGACGCCGAACGGCTGGGGATAGATGACCTCGTGGCCGCGGTAGGCGGACTTGCCGATCTCGCACATCCCGACGCAGCCGTCCACGCAGGTCACGCACATGCCCGAGGAGGGGGTGACCGATCCCTCGGTCCGGTTCTTGCTCAGCGTGGCGGCCGAGGAGTTGATTCGTGACAGTGTCGTAAACATTACCGCTGGTCTCCGTTCTTTGTAATCTCGCACGCCACGCAGGGCGTCATGTAGCACATCATGTCGTCGAAAGGCTCTTTCTCGACGCAGGGCGGCCTGAGGTTGGCGCACCCGCCGCAGATCGCCAGCTCCGGCTGGGTGTAGGTGCAGCGCAACTGGCAGGCGGGGCAGACGTAGATGCATCCGCCGCACGTCCGGCACACGTCGCTCTTGATGTCGAACGGCGTGCCGATGCTGCGGCTCTCACCCCGCCCGCGGAAACCGATGGCCTTCGCCATCATCTGCTCCTCGCACATCCGCACGCACAGGCCGCAGAGGATGCAGTCCTCATGTTCCTGGCGGAAGCGCTGCCGGCGCATGTCGTGCGCCGCGGCGATATCCTGGATGATCTTCGATTGCGGGCACGTCGCGAGCAGCAGTTCGAGGGTCATCCGGCGCGCGCGGAGGACGCGGGCGGAGGCGGTGCGCACCTTCAGCCCTTTCTGGGCGGGATAGGTGCAGGAGCTGACGAGCCGCGACTTCGGCCCCTCGCCGATCTCCACCACGCACAGGCGGCACGCGCCGTAGGGAGACAGACCCTCCATGTGACAGAGGGTCGGGATGGGGAACCCGAGGAACTGCGCGGCCTCCAGCAGCGTCGTGCCTTCCTCCACGGATACGGGCAACCCGTTGATGGTCAGATTGATCATGCCGTTGCTCCCACGGTGACGTGCATCACCGCTTCGTCCTCTTTCGGCTGAGTGAATTCCAGGTCGCACCGCAGGCACCGCCGCGCCTCGCGCGTCGCGTCCTCGACGGAGAGCGACAACTCGACTTCGTTGAAGTTCTTTCTCCGGGTGGCGGCGGGAATCATCGGCGCGGCCACCCGCGCCTGGGAGGCCATCTCCTCGGCGGTGACGTCCGCGGGCGGGACGTAGACGTCGGGGAGATGAATCTCCCCTCCCTGCTTGAGCGGTTCGCCGCGCAGGTGGCGTCCGATCATCACCGCCGCCTTCTTCCCCGCCGCGATCGCCTCGACCACGGTGTTGGGTCCGGTCACCACGTCGCCGCCGGCGAACACGCCCGGGCGGCTGGTGGCCAGCGTTTCCTTGTCCGTCCGGAGCGTGCCCCAGTCGGTGGTGTCGATGCCCATTTCGGAGATGTAATCGACATCGGGCACGTCGCCGATGGTGATGACCAGCGTATCGAGCAGGACCACGTGCTCGCTGCCCGCGACGGGGACCGGCTTACGCCGCCCGCTGGCATCGAGCTCGCCGAGCCGGTTCTTCACGCACTCGATGCCGGCCAGACGGCCCTCGTCGGTGAGGATCCGCACCGGGGAGGTGAGATCCTCGAGCTTCACGCCCTCTTCGAGGACGGTGTCGACGTCTTCGGGGATGGCGGGCATCTCGCGACGCGTGCGACGATAGAACACGGTCACGCTCTCGACGCCGGGCTGTCGGAGGGCGACGCCCGCGGCGTCGATGGCGCTGTCCCCGCCGCCGATCACGCCCACCCGGCCGCGAGCCAGTTGCTTGCCGCGCAGGTTGAAGGCCTTGAGGAACTGGATCGCGGGATAGCAGCCGGCGATGTCCTCGCCCTCGAGGTTCAGCTTGCGGCTCTTGTGCGCGCCCATCGAGAGGAAGACGGCCTGGAACCCCTCCTCAAAGAGCCCGTCAATCGTGAAGTCGCGGCCCAGGGCCATGTTGCACCTGAGGGTGATGTTGTCATCGAGCAGCGAGTTGATCTCCTTGCCCAGCGTGTCGCGCGGCAGGCGATAAGCGGGGATGCCGCTCACCATCATCCCGCCCGGGCGGTCGTCGGCCTCGAAGACGGTCACCGTGTGCCCGGCCAGGGAGAGGTAATGGGCGGCACTCAGCCCGGCCGGGCCGGCCCCGACGATCGCGATCGACGCCGACGCGCCGTTCGCCTCGACCCGCTTCGGCTCGTAGATCGACGGATCGACGCGATCAGTGACGAAGCGCTTGAGGGCCCGGATCGCGACGGGGCCGTTTCCCGCGACGGCGGCGCGGCATCGCGCCTCGCACGGGTGGCTGCACACCCGCGCGCAGACCGAGGGGAACGGGTTCGCCTCGCGGATGACCCGGTACGCCTCCTCGTACTCGCCGCGCGAGATGTGGGCGACGTAGCGCCAGGCCTCGGTGCCCAGGGGGCACGCCGCCTGGCAGAGCGGGCCGATGAGATCCTTGCACACCAGCGCCCGGCACCGCTTGTGCACCACGTGCTCCTCGTACTCCTCGCGGAAGTAACGCAGCGTGCTCAGCACCGGGTTCGGCGCCGACTGGCCCAGCCCGCACATCGTGGTGTCCTTCACCACGGTGGCGAGTTCCTCCAGCAGATCCAGATCCGCCAGCGTCCCCCGGCCCTCGGTGATGTCCTCGAGGATCTCGTACATGCGCTGCGTGCCCTTGCGGCAGGTGAAGCACTTGCCGCAGGATTCATCCTTGAGGAACTTCATGAAGTACCTGGCGACGTCGACCATGCAGGTGTGCTCGTCCATGACGATCATGCCGCCGGACCCCATGATCGAGCCCGCCTCGGCGAGGCTGTCGTAGTCGATGGGGAGATCGAACATGGAGGCGGGGATGCAGCCGCCGGAGGGGCCGCCGGTCTGGACCGCCTTGATCCGCGCATCGCCCACCGGCCCCCCGCCGATGTCGTAGACGACCTGGCGGAGGGTGATGCCCATGGGCACCTCGACGAGGCCGGTGTTCTTGATCTTGCCCACGAGGCTGAAGATCTTGCTCCCCGCGTTGCCCTTCGTGCCGATGGTCGCGAACGCCTCGGCCCCCAGGCGAATGATGAAGGGGATGTTGGCCCAGGTTTCGACGTTGTTGATCGCGGTCGGCTTGCCGTTCACGCCCTTCTCGACGGGGAACGGCGGGCGCTGGGTGGGCTCGCCCATCTTTCCCTCGATGGACCTGATGAGGGCCGTCTCCTCGCCGCACACGAACGCCCCCGCCCCGCGGACGAGATCGATGTCGAAGGCATAGCCGCTGCCGAGGATGTCCTCGCCCAGCAGGCCCATCTCGCGACACTGGCGGAGGGCGATGATGAGATGCTTGATCGCGAGCGGATACTCGTTGCGGACGTAGACGATGCCGCGATCGGCGCCGGTGGCGAAGCCGCCGATGAGCATGCCCTCGATGATGCTGTGGGGGTTGCCCTCGAGGATGCTGCGGTCCATGTAGGCGCCGGGGTCGCCCTCGTCGGCGTTGCAGACGAGGAACTTGCCGCGCTTGCCGGGCTGTTTGGCGAGCATTTCCCACTTGAGGCCGGTGGGGAAGCCCGCCCCGCCGCGGCCGCGGAGGCCGGAGGTCTTGATCTCCTCGACCACCCGTTTCGCGTCGCCCCGGGAGAGCACCTCCGACAACGCCGCATACCCGTCGTGCGCGATGTAGTTCTGGATGCGGATCGGGTCGATCTGCTGATTCATCTTCAGGATCGCCCGCCGCTGATGCTTGAAGAAGGGGATGTCATCGGCGCTGTGGAAGACCTGCCCGCTCACCGGATCGCGGTAGAGCAGCTCCTCGACGTACTCGCCGGCGAGGAGGGCGTCGATGATCCGCGGCACGTCCTCCGGGCCGATCTGCGAGTAGAACGCCTTCTGCGGCTCGGTGAGCATGAACGGGCCCATCTCGCAGAAGCCGTGACAGCCCGTCACCCGCAACGAGACGCGATCGAGCAGCTCCTTTTCGAGGATGTGCTTCTTCGCGGCGCGAAGGATGTCATTGGACCCGCTGGCCTGGCAGGCGGTCCCGGCGCAGACGACGACGCAGGGTTTCTCGCGCTCCAGGTCGGCGAGCACCATGCTTCGCAGGCGGTTGAAATCGGTAATCGAAGAGAGCCGTGGCATCTCGCAGTCCTTGTTGAACGACGTGGCTGATAGGAACGATCTTCCCGCGGCCTAGAAGCCGCCTCCCTCCAGGTCGAGCATGTGCCCCTTGCACCCGCGGCGCGAGCAGATCTGGAGAATCCCGCCGGAGCGCACGATCATCGTGACCATGGGGGCCCGGCAGAGCGGGCACCTGGACGGGCTCTTCAGCTCCGCGTGACAGTGCGGGCAGAAGAAATCCACCACCGTGTCCGTGCGGATCCCGAACTCCGACTCGACGGTGAAGCTGCCGTAGAGGGCCGAGAGGCGGAGCCAGCCGTGCTCGCCCTCCGCGGAAGCGGTTACGCGGATGGACGGCGCGCCGTCGATGCGGTGCGTGGGATCCATCAGGCTGTGATTGCAGCGGGAGCAGCTCACGTCGTAGAGGTAGTGGCGCATGTGCTCCTTGATCTCGGCGTCGTCGAGACCGGCCCGCGCGCGCTCGATGATGTCAGTCACCTTCGTGGTGTTCACGTGCGAGAAGTAATGCCCGTCCACCACCACCACCGGCCCCAGCGCGCAGGCGCCGAGGCAGTTGACCGTCTCGAGCGTGAACGCGCGGTCCGGCGTGGTCCCGCCGGAGGGAATGCCCAGCCGGCGCTGAAACTCCTCGGCCACGGACGGCGCGCCGCGCACGTGGCAGGCGGTGCCCATGCAGACGGAGCAGAGATGTTCGCCGCGCGGCTCGAGACTGAAGGACTTGTAGAACGTGGCGACGCCGTAGATGTCCACCAGCGACCGCCCCGTCCGATCGGCGATCTCCCTGAGCACGTCGGGGGGGAGGTAGCTGTACTTGCGCTGCACGTCCTGGAGGATGGCGATGAGCCCCCCGCGATCCTCCCGGTGCTGGTGGAGAATGGTCTGAACTCCGTCGGTTTCCATCGGCGTTGTTCCCGATCAGGGGTGTGGAAGACCTCGCGGGGAGGGCGCACCGCGGAGGCGATGTCTCACTCGTAGTTCTCGCAATGCCACACGCCGCCCGTGCGCCGCGCGTGGGCGCAGGTGAGGCGATGCTCGCAGTTGACGCAGAGCCCCTTGAGCCTGGGCGGCGGTCCCCACGGCTCGTCGGCGGCCGCGCCGTGGCCGCCCGGCCCCGAGGCGCGGTGGCGGGCATCCTGAAACAGCGGGCATTGCGACACAGGACCTCCCGTGGCGAGATAGAAGCAGTACGGGGCATGCCCGCACCGTGCACACAATCCTCCGGCTGGCTTCGCACGCACCATGGCGCCAACCTCTCCGGCCGGCTCCCCTCCCGGCCGCGGCCGGGGACGCACGCCGCGTTCCCGATCCGAAGATCCTGTATTGGCAAGGATTGTGCCATCGGCGCGGGCGGATCGAACGGCGCTCCGCCCGGCGGACAGCGGCGGCGTCCGAGTTGTAAATCGCTTATTTGCAGTGATTTGCGTGCACAGTCGCGTTCGATCCGCACCCCTCGGTTCGAGGGCGCGCGGCGATCGCCCGCGCGCGCAGCCGGGGCAATCCGTACCACCGGGGTGAATTGTCCCATCGTATGAGCTCAGTCGGCCGGCCCTTTCGGGGGCCTCGCCTCCTCCGCCGCCTTCAGCTTCTCCCGCAGCGTCTTGCGGTTGATGCCCAGGATCTGGGCGGCCCTGGACTTGTTGCCGCCCACGCTCGCCACCACGTTGCGGATGTGCTCGCCCTCCACGTCGGCCAGCGTCCGGTTCAGCCCCGCCTCGCGGGCCACGGTGAACCGCATCGCCGAGGGCAGATCCGGCACGTCGATCACCTCCCGGTCGAACATCACCACCGCCCGCTGCACGAGGTTCTCCAGCTCGCGCACGTTGCCGGGCCAGTGATAGTTGCACAGCACCTTCAGGGCCTCGTCGGAGAAGCGCGGGGCGGGCCGGCCCATGCCCTCGGCGAACTTCTTCGCGAAGTGGGAGGCGAGCAGGAGCACATCGTCGCCCCGCTCCCGCAGGGGCGGCATCGTCAGCGTGATCACGTGAAGACGGAAGAACAGGTCCTCCCGGAACATCTCGTTGCGCACGAGGGTGCGCAGGTCCTTGTTCGTGGCGGCGAGGATGCGGACATCGACCTCGCGCGGCCGGGCCGAACCGACCATGTAGATCTGCCCGTCCTGGAGCACGCGGAGCAGCTTGGCCTGCATCGGCAGGCCGGTGTCGCTGATCTCGTCGAGAAAGATGCTTCCCCCGTCGGCGGTCTGGAAGAACCCGGCCCGCGACTCGACGGCCCCGGTGAAGGCGCCCTTGACGTGCCCGAACAGCTCGCTTTCGAGCAGGCTCTCGGGGATCGAGCCACAGTTGACGGGGACGAACGGCGCCGAGGCGCGGGCGCTGCTGTAGTGAATCGCGCGGGCGGCGAGTTCCTTGCCCGTGCCGCTTTCGCCGGAGATGAGCACGGTGGCCGAGGTCGAGGCGGCCTTGCCGATCGCCCGGAACACCTCCCCCATCGCCTTGGAACGCCCGATCAGCCCGGGCAGGCCCGGCGGCGGCTCGTCCGAGCCTTCCTGCGCCTCCCGCCGCGCCCGCAGCACCTCCAGCACCCGTTTGACGGCCGAGACCAGCTCCTCGTCGGTGAAGGGCTTGGTGAGGTATTCCTGCGAGCCGGCCTTCACCGCGGTCACCGCCCCCTGGATCGTCGGATAGCCCGTCACCATCATCACCTCGGTGTCCGGGAGGTTCTCGCGCACGTGGCGGACGAGATCCAGCCCGCTCACCTTGGGCATCTTCAGGTCGGTGATGACCAGATCGACGGGCGCATCATCGAGCACGCGGATCGCCTCCACCGCGCCGCGGGCGCTGAACACCCGGTAGCCGTGCGCGCTCAGGTTCCGCTCGATCAGCTCGAGCGTGTCGGGCGCATCATCGACGACGAGGATTCGCTCCTGCTCAGGATGGGTCTCCATCGGGGGCGTTCTCCGCAGGTTCCTCCGCGCGGTTCACGGGCAGGCGGACCCGGAAGGTGGTGCCCTGCCCGGGGCGACTGTCGATGTCGATCGAGCCGCGGTGGGCGCTGACGATGCCGTGCACGACGGCGAGGCCCAGCCCGGTGCCTTCATCCACGTCCTTGGTGGTGAAGAAGGGCAGGAAGATCTTATCGAGAATGTCCCTGCTCATCCCGATGCCGGTGTCCTGCACGCTGAGGATGACCGATGCGTCGTCCTCCTGCGTGCGGATCGTGAGCGCCCCGCCCTCGGGCATCGCCTGCACCGCGTTCACCACGAGGTTGACGAACACCTGACCGATCTGGGCGAGGTCGGCGGCGATCATCGGCAGCTCCGGCGCGAGCCGGCGCCGGACGGTGATCCCCGCCTTCAGGCACCGCGCTTCCAGGAAGTAGAGCCCGTCGTCGACCGCCCGGTTGAGATCGACCTCGACGATGCGGGGCGGCATCTGCCGCGCGAACACCATCAGTTTCTTGATCACCTCCCGCGCGTAGAGCGAGGCGCCGATGATCTTCTTCATGTCTTTGCCCGTCTGCTCGGGCAGGTCCGGTGATTTCTCGACGAGCTGGGCGAACCCGAGAATGCTGCCCAGCGGCTCGTTGAGCTCGTGGGCCACGCCGGCCGCGAGCTGGCCGATCGTCGCCAGCCGGTCGGCGTGGATGAGCTGGTCCTGGAGGCGGCCGCGCTCCTCCTCCGCGTGCTTGCGCTCGACGGTCAGGGCCACGTCCCGGGCGACCGCGTCGATGAGCTTGCGCTCCTCGGGCAGAAACGCGCCGGCGCTGAACTCAGGCCTCTCCTCCAGGTAGACGATGCGCACCGCCCCCCGTCGCTGCCCGCTCACCACGATGTCCGCGGACATCGCGTGCGGGCTCTGCCGGAAGCCGGGCGTCTCGAAACAGCGGTCGTCGAGGGCGATCCGCGCCTCGGTGGTTTCCGGATACTGCCACGCCGGCGGCAGAAGCTGCACGATGCGCTGAAGCATCTCGTCAAGGGAAAGGTCGCGCGTCTCGACGATCTGCGCGATGCCGTACAGGCACGTCAGCTCCTTGACGCGCTCGCGGAGGGCCGCCTCGGCGCGGCGATCGGCCACCGCCAGTCCCAGCGACTGGGCCACGCCCTCGTAGAACTCGACGTCGCGCTCGGTGAACGCGTCGGGTCGCAGGCATTTGAGCTGAAGGAGACCGATGGTGCCGGTATCGACGAAGAACCGGATGAGGGCGAGGGAGGGATACGCCCCGCCCGGTCGCAGGTCATCGGTCGCGCCCGCCGTTCCGTCCTCGGCGGGCAGGGTGATCGTCGCGGCGGTGTCGCCCGTCCAGAAGCTGCCGTTGCCGGTGAAGAAGGGGCGCGACGAATCGAACCGCCGGCCGGCGACGGCCCGGCACAGACGCTCCAGTGGTGAATCCTCGCGTGAGGCGGGGATGACGATCCCCTCCTTGTCGGTGATCCACCGCGCCAGCTCGAAGCTGATCGCCTCCTCCGGCCGCCGGGTCGCCTCCCAGCGGTAGTGCAGCCCGCCGTGACTGAGCCGCACCTCGACCGCATCACAGCCGGAGAAGTCCAGCAGGACCTGGGAGACCTCGCGCAGGAAATCGACGCGCGGCAGGCCGCGATTGGCGAAGCGCAGGATCGTCCTCGACAGGCGGAGGCTGTCTTCGGTTCGGCCGGTCTGCATCCGGCCCGCCGCCGCGCCGGCGGTCTCGTCGATGTTCACGCGCGCACCGGTCATCAGGTGACGTCCGCCTTGATGATAAACCTCGCCCGGGCCTCATTCCATGACTTGGCCGTGCTGCATACCTCCACGGCTCGGTCCGGCCGGCGCGGGTTCGACGCTCGACCGGTCAGCGCGTGGCTTGGCATCGTCCGCGCCGGACCGGTCCGGGGCGAGTGACGGTGGCTGGCCACGGGCCTTCACCCCACGAGGCGAGAAGGGCCGGGTGGTCTCTGGCGTCCACGGCGCCGTTGGTGCCCGGCTGTTCGCCGCCGGCGTCCTCACTGCTCGACCTGACGGCAGGATGGGCAGATCGCCGCGATGCGGGAAGCACGCGGGGATTTGCGGTATAAGACGTCGGCTCTCGTGGTGGCCCTGACTGCCGAGGAACGTCATGTATACCGGCCACGGCTTCAATGAATGGGGCATCGGTGATGTCGATGTGGTGAAGGTGGGGGACACCTACCACCTCTTCCACCTGCTCCTGCCGAATCACGCGTATATCGCCCATGCCGTGTCAACGGACGGCCTGACCTGGACGCGCGTTCAGAACGCGCTGTTCGTGGGCCATCCCGGATCCTGGGATGACGACATGCTGTGGACCATGCACGTCACGCCGGACCCCGACCGGCCGGGCTCATGGCGCATGTTCTACACGGGCCTGGCGCGGCGCGAGGCGGGGCGCATCCAGCGCATCGGCCTGGCGGTCAGTGATGACCTGTACACGTGGCGGCGGGCGGGGGAGGGATTCCCGATTTCCGCCGCGCCGGAACACTACGAGTCGTCGCCTGAAGAGGGACGCGGATGGGTCAGCTTCCGCGACCCGTACTTCTGCCGGGTGGGCGAAGAGCGCTGGCTGCTGGTCTCCGGCCGCGTCAATACGGGACCGGTCGTCCGGCGCGGATGTGTCGCGCTCGCGAGGGAGGTGGGGGCACGGCACTTCGAGTTCGGCCCGCCGCTGCACTTCCCGCGCCTCTACGACGACGTTGAGGTGCCGTGCCTCTTCGAGCTCGACGGGCAGTGGTACCTCCTCGGCTCGATCCGTGAGGATGTCAAGGTTCACTACTGGTACGCGGCGCGCCCCGAAGGTCCGTTCGGGAACTACTTTGACAACGTGCTGCTTCCGCGCGGAAACTACGCGGCTCGCGTGTGCCGCGAGGAGGGGCGTTCCACCCTCTGGAACTTCTACTACCTCGACTCGAAGATCAAGGGGACGGGCAACATGCTGCCCCCGCCGAAGGAGATCTTCACCGGCCGCGACGGTCAACTCAAGCTGCGATCGTTCTCGGGCTTCGACCAGAAGGTCGTGAAGACCTACACGACCGAAGCGCTGGCGGGATTCGGCCCCGTTCACCACAATCCCGCGGCGGAGCAGACCGAGCGGGGGCTGTCCTTCTGGCTTTCGTGTGAGACATCGTTCGAGACGTTCCTCCTGCCGGAGCCGCAGGCGGACTTTCGTCTTCGCGCGACGTTCGAGTTGGCGCAGCTTGGCAAGTGCGGGCTGGTGCTGCGGATGAGCGACGAGACCGACGGCTATTTCATCAGCCTCGACCTCGTGAAGGGTCTCATCCAGGCCCGCGCGTCCGGTCGCAATCCGGGGGGCGGCCTCGAGGAGGCGTTCATCTTCAAGCATCTCCAGGCAAACTATTTCGTGGCCAAACGCGGCGACCTGCGCTACGAGATGGAGCTCGTCGCCTACGGGCGGTACATCGAGTTCTCGCTTGACGGCGAGGTCCTCCTCACGTTCGCCGATGACCGCTATCGGTCGGGCCATATCGGGTACTACACTGAGGGCGCCCGTCTGCGCATCGATCGGCTCGAACTGGATGTCCTTGCCGAGCCCCGGGGAGAATTGCACGCTGAGCCGTCGCTGCCCGTCGGCCCCATGGAACCGCAAGACACCGGAGTTGAGCATGCCTGAGGCGCCATTGGTCGGGAGCATCGAAGCCGGCGGCACGAAGTTCGTCTGTACGGTGGGTCGTGGTCCGCACGATATCCGGGATGAACTGCGCTACCCCACGACCACGCCTGATGAGACGCTCGGACGCGCCGTTGCGTTCTTCCGGGAGCAGGAAGCGCGACACGGCAGACTCGAAGCGCTCGGCATCGGCTCCTTCGGCCCCATCGATCTCAATGAGGGCTCCCCGACATGGGGCCACGTCACGAGCACCCCGAAGCCCGGGTGGTCGGGCGCGGACTTCGTGGGTCGCATGCGGGTGAGCTTCGACGTGCCGATCGGCTGGGACACCGATGTCAACGCCGCAGCCCTCGGCGAGCACACGTGGGGCGCAGCGCAGGGCATCGACACGTTCGTGTATATCACCGTCGGCACCGGCATCGGCGGGGGCGGTATGAGCCGCGGGCGTCTGCTCCACGGGCTCATTCACCCGGAGATCGGCCACATCCGGCCGCGCCGCGATCCCGTGCGCGATCCGTACGAGGGCTGCTGTCCGTACCACGGCGACTGCCTGGAAGGACTCGCGTCAGGATCCGCGATCCACGGGCGCTGGAAGACAAGGGGGACCGAGCTTCCGCCCGATCACGAGGCGTGGGACCTCGAGGCCGACTACCTCGCCCAGGGCGTGGTGAGCCTGATGCTCATCCTCTCGCCCCGGCGCGTCATCATGGGCGGGGGTGTCATGAAACAGCAGCAGGTCTTTCCCAAGCTCCGTCGGCGCGTGCTCGAACTGCTGAACGGGTACGTGCAGTCGCCGGCGATACTCGACGCCATCGACGAGTACATCGTGCCGCCGGCGCTGGGCGATCAGGCCGGCATGCTCGGCGGCATCGCGCTGGCGCAGCGCGCGCTGGCGCGAACGCTCTGAGCGAATACGGCGGGCACGATGACCCGGTCTCACGCTCCAGACGGCCCGGGGAGATACTCCGGCGGCCCGCTCCGGAGCGCGGGGGCGCATCCCCTGCCACGGCGGCGATAAACGGGGCTGCCGGCGCGTTTGTCAAAGCGGTGCGGTTATGGGCATTCACCCCACGCGCCAAGGAGGGCGAGGAGGTCGGCGGTGTCCGTATCGCCGTCGCCGTCGATGTCACCGTCGCCGGTGCCCCACGCGCCGAGGAGGAACAGCAGGTCGGCGGTGTCGACATCGCCGTCGCCATCAAAGTCGGCGGGACACTCCTCCACGCTGACGGCAACGGATGCACCGGCCATCACTTCCGGGGGACACTTGCCGTTCTCGTTCCAGAGATCGTACATCTCCTGCCCCTTGGTGTTCGTGAAGTTCTCATCGCGCAGGAACTCGACGAACTCCTTGCTCGTGCTCTGGTAATACAGCGTGACCTCCGCGGTCGCGGCCGCCGGCGGAATGTCGTAGAACCGGTCGTCCCAGTACTGGCCGTCGGTGTAGGCGTAGTCGACCGGCGCGCCGCCGAAGTCGGCGTAGGCGGCGTTCGTGAAGCCGCGGGGCGGGATGCGGTTGTCCTTGAAGATCTTGTTGTTCGCCACGAAGTGGAAGGACGGCCCGGGCTCGACGCCGAACAGCGGCGCGATCGTCTCGTCCATCCCCGGCTTCACCTCGTACACCACGATCTCCTCGTCGTGCGTGAGCACGCCGGTATCGAAGTCGTACGCGCCGGACTCGGAGACGAGCTGCATGTCCGCATCGTAGAACTTCACGTTGATCCACATGCGCCGGCCCTCGGGGTAGCCGGTGGGGAGCTTGTGGCCGGTGTTGTTGGTGATGGTGATTCTCAGGTCCGACTCTTCCTGGGCCGCGTCCAGTTCGGCGGCGTTCTGGAGCATGTAGCGCGCCCGCTCGACCGCGGCCAGGATCGCCGCCTCATCGACCTCGTCCGGATACAGGAGGGGCAGGAGCGAAAGCAACCAGGTGTTCCCGCCCGTCATGTCGTGCAGCGGCAGGTCGTCGCGCACGGGCGGGTCGCCGTAGTTGCAGCCCTGGCCGGTCACATCGCGCATGTGACAGTCCTGGCAGGAGCCGACATAGTCGAGGTTCCCGCCGAACTGCGGCGCGTAAACACCCTCCGGCGTGTTGTAATCGCTGTAATACCACTCGCTGTAGGTGCGCTCGACCGGCGCGAGGGCGTGGGAGGAGAAGTCATCGGCCGGGGAATCGAACTCGTTGGGGATGTAGTTGCCCTGCCCGTCCTTCTCGAGGGCGGTGTTGCTCACATCGTGGCACGTCCCGCACAGGGCCGCCTCGCGATGGAAGGGCGAGACGAGCACGGGATGCCCGGTGTCGGCGTTCGTGAACGGGCCGCGCCGCGCGCCGGTGGGATCGATCGTCCCCATCCCGTTGGCGAACTCGCTGGCGGGGAGGCGCAGCGCGGCGAGTATCGCCTCGTCCTCCGGCGGATTCTCGCCCGGGTCGTAGATCGGATCCACGAGCCGGTGGCAGTAGTCGCAGGCCACGCCGCTCATGTCCGTGGGGAGCATCTGGCTGCCGTCCGTGGGCACGGAGCGCCCCTGCAGCCAGCCGCGCGGGATGTGGCAGCGCAGGCAGAGATCGCCCGAGTCCGGCGCATCCTGATTGGAGATCACCATCAGCGCCTCGAAGAGCAGATCGCGTGAGGCCTGGGCCATCATGCTCCCCTGCCAGTTGAAGTACGGCTCGACGTCGGCGTCGTAGTTGCCGTGGCACACCTCGCACGCCTCGGGCGGGTTGAGAATGCCCGCTTCCAGCGGCTGGCTGCCCGGCTGATCGAAGTCGCGCAGCGTGGTGGGAATGACCCCGCCGGGCGGCGACTCGATCGTGAACGCGCCGTCGCTGTCGTCGTAGGCCGAGTTGAAGGCGTTGTCGATCGCCTCGATGCGCAGGATCGCCTGCGTGGTCGGGCGGTTGGCGGGGAACCAGGTGTATTCGCCGGTGTTGGACAGCCCCAGCGCTTCGGGGAAGAACGTGACGCCGTTGTCATCGGACAGGTAGATGTTGATGGTTGCGATGCCGCTCTCATCGCCGGCGATCCACTGCACCGTCGTGGCGGCGTTGCCCACGAGCACCTCGCCGCCGTCGGGGGAGATGACCGTCACGTCCGGCGGGGTTTCGTCGCCGCCGGAACTCGGCACGAGAGACTCCTGGATCTCGCTGACCTCGACATCGGAGACGTTCCCGACGTTGCCCGGGGTCAGGCCCGGGAAGGTCGGGGTGTTCGAGAAGTTCGCCGTGTCGGTGACCTCGATGAGCGTGCTGAAGCTGTCGCCATCCGCATCCTGATTCTCGATCGCCGCCACCGCCTGTCGGCGACCGTCGGGGTTGTTCGGATAGTCCGGCAGCGTCGCCTCGAGGAGGGAGCCGTAGGGATTGCGCTGGCCGCCGCCCGTGAAGCTGTAATGGCACACGCCGCAGTGATCCGGCTGGCTGGGGACGGTGAAGATCACGGTTCCCACCGCGTCCGGGTACACCTCGAAGAAGGCATCCTTGAGATTGGACTTGGCCAGCGCGGTGCCCGCGCAAAGGCTGGCGAGCGGGATCGACAGGGCAAGTGCCGCCGCGCTCGCGCGGTCAGCGGGGATGGACAATCGTCGAGTCCGTCTCATGGTGATATCTCCCTGCCCCCGCTCGTTCGGGCCGGTCGGACACTCCACAGATGATGTGCGGGTCCCCGCGTCTCCAGATACGCGCCTTCGTCTCTCGCCCGGTCCGTTCGCTCGAAGGGGAGGCCGGCTTCGGTCATGGGCGTGCCGGTTTCCGTCCGCGGCGGTCTTCGGAAAACCCCGCGAACGGCGAGCTTTTAGACCTTTCCATCCGAATATACCGCATCTGCCTGATTCCGCCAGCGAATTCCCGAGCGTCAGGCCGGAATCGCCCCGACGGCCCCGGGGGAACCGCGGCACCTTCATTCACCTGCGCGACCATGCCGCCCCGGTTCAGGACCCGCCCTTTCCGGTGCCGCCGGGGGCGAGCCATCGCGAATCCGGTCTCGGGCAGCGGCCCGTCGTCCCGGCCGTGCCGCGCAGCGGGCGCGATCGCATGCGTGATTCGACACGTCTCAAGTCATCTATATGTACACTGCGCGCCGTTGGTCTCTTCTCCTCCGCCTGCCACCCCCCTCTCTGTGAAAGGACAGAACCATGAAGGTGCTGGACGTCATCGCGGCGGTGCTCCTCGTCATCGGCGGGCTCAACTGGGGCCTCGTGGGAGCGCTGAAGTTCGACCTCGTCGCGTGGATCTTCGGCAGTGACACCGCCGTCGTGGCCCGGATCATCTACTGTCTCGTCGGCGTGGCCGCCCTCTACCAGATCGTCTCGCTCAGGATGATCCAGAAGCGTTGGGGCGTGCGCGCGACGCCGGCCGCGGCGTGACTGGGCGCTGACAGCGGGCGGCTTGGCGCCGGACACCGGCGCCTCACCCGTCTCGGGTCCGCGCCGCGCCCTCGAGGTGCGCGTTCCATCGCAGGAGGGAAGCGGGACCGGGCGGCCGGGGCTATGGTACGGCCGTCGGATCCCGCCGGTGCGCGCCGCCCCGCATGCCGGCGACGGGAGGTTGGTGCATGAACGCCGAACCGCGCCGAACCCGAGCCGCCCCGCGCCGGGCCCGAGTCGTCCTGATCCTCGCCGGCGCGTACAATCTCGCCTGGGGCGGCGCGGTGATCATCGCGCCGAACGCGGGGTTCGCGCTGATGGACCTCGATCCGCCGACGTACCCGCAGATCTGGCAGTGCCTGGGGATGGTGGTCGGCGTGTACGGCGTGGGGTATCTCATCGCCGCCTCCGACCCGTGGCGGCACTGGCCGATCGTCCTCGTGGGCCTGCTCGGGAAGATCTTCGGGCCCATCGGGTTTGTCTATTACGCCGCGATCGGCCAATTCCCCTGGTCCTTCGGCTGGACGATCATCACCAACGACCTGCTCTGGTGGCCGTGGTTCGTCGCGATACTGCTCGGCGCGAGGCGCCGGGCTGCCGCGGACGCGGCGAACGCCGATGACGCACCAGGGGCCGGTTCGTGACGCTGAGTTCGTTCATCCTCGTTGTGCACGCCGCGGCCACGCTGATGATGACCGGGCTGATCTGGTTCGTCCAGATCGTCCACTACCCGCTCTTCGCGATCGTGGGGGCCGATGAATCGGTGCGCTACGGGGAGCGTCACACGCGGCAGACGACGTGGGTGGTCGCGCCGCTGATGTGCCTCGAGGCGATCGGCGCGGTGCTGATCGCGGTGGCGCCGTTCGTCGACGCGCCGCGCGGACCGGCCTGGATCGGCGTGGCCCTCGTGGCCGTCATCTGGCTCTCCACGGCCCTGCTCCAGGTCCCCTGTCATCGCCGCCTGTCGCTGGGGTTCGAGATCACCACCATCCGCCGGCTCGTGCTGACGAACTGGGTCCGCACCGCGGCGTGGACCGTGCGCAGCATCATCGCGCTGTGGCTGCTCGTCGCCGCCCACTCAGGCTGAAGAGATCGGCACGCCGTTATGCCCGGGCTGCGCGCCGCATCCGAACCACCACCGCGGGCGGGATCTCGATCATGTCGATCCAGCGCAGGCCGTCCGGTTCGACGGCCTCGGCGGGGAAGCCGGGCTCCTCCAGCCCATCCACCACGAACCCGGCGCGGAAGCCGGCGTTGAGGATCGCGTGCAGCGGCCGGTGGAAGAGGTACTGCGGCTCGGGCTGGCCGATGATGCCCTCGGTCTTCCTCGCCTGCGGCGTGAGATATGACCAGACCTTGACGCCCTTCCGCGATTGATGTCGGCCGGAATGCTCTTCGGCGAGCTCCACGAACCGCTGCACCGCCGCCGAATGAAAGCACGGATGACTGATGGAGAAGACGAAACACCCCTCCGGCTTCAGCAGGGTCGCCAGCGCGCCGAACAGCGGCTCGATGCGCGGCATGTCCATGAGCGCCATCGAGCACACCGCGCGATCGAAACGGCCGGCGCCCAGGTACAGCAGCGCCTCCGGATCGGCGGCGTCGAGGACGTGGTACTCGACGTCCGCGCCCTCCGCTTCGCCGCGTTCACGGGCGCGCTCGATGAAGGCCGCGCTGTAATCGAAACCGACCACGTTCGCCCCGAGCCGGGCGAGGCGACGCGCGAGACGGCCGGCGCCGCAGGCGATGTCGAGAATGCAATCGCCTTTCCGCGCCTCGAGCAGGCCCTCCGTCGCCGGCTCGATGAGCACGTCCTGGAACGCGTTGCCATCGCCGATCTGGTCGTCCCACCACCGCGCGTTGGCGTCCCAGATGCGGCGGTTCTCCGCGGCGTGCTCGGGAAACTCGGAGGCTGATTCCATGCTGGTGACTCCGTCCGGGTCGAAAATCGGGCCGCGCGGGCCGCGATTGCGCGATGCGCTCACTCGTCGCGCCGCCGCAGCGCGCGCTCGATGAGCGCCTTCACTTCGTAGCCGATGCGACGGCGCGGATCGGCCGCGATCATCTGCTCGGCGACGATGAGCGCCCGTTGCGGATCGCCCCGCCGAAGATAGTGATCGGCGAGGGCGTGAAGATAGTCGAGGTTGGCCGGTTCGAGTTCGACGGCGCGCCGCAGCGCGGCCTCGGCCCCATCGGGGCGGCCGAGGTACTGCCGGACGAGGCCGAGGTTGTAGAACACGCGTGCGCGGTCGGGCCAGCCGTCCGCCGCGGTCTGCAGATGCGTCGCCGCCTCCTCGTAGCGCCCCATCTCGGCCAGCAGGAGGCCGAGCGAATAGGCCGCATCGTACTGCTCGGGATACGCCTCGAGGATTTCGCGCAGCAACTGCTCGGCCTCGTCGTTGCGGCCCTGCCCGCTGTAGAGCACGGCGAGGTTGGCCTTGGCGGGATAGAACAGGTCATCGATCGCGATCGCCGCCTCGTAGTATTCCGCCGCCTTCTCCGGCTCGCCGAGCCGGGCGTGAAGATTGCCGAGGTTGTGGGCGGCGAAGGCGAAATCCAGCGAGTAGGACATCACCTGCCTGTACTCGATCAGCGCTTCCTCCAGCTTCGCCTGCTGATACGGTTTGAACAGCTCCTCCGGCAGGCCGGCCAACTGGCTCGCCGCCTCGAGCCGCACGGCCCGCACCGGGTCGAACAGCAGCGGCGTGAGCAGTTCGACGAACCGCCCGGCGCCCGGCGCGCTGACGCTCCCGGCCGCGGTGTAGCGCACCAGCGCTTCCGGATCGGACAGCGCGCGGTTGAACGCGTCGGTCACCGCGTCGTCGGTGTACGACCCGAGCAGGCGGAGGGCGGTGGCCCGCGCGATGGCCGGGGCGAGCTCATCGCCCGCAAGCCGTATGAGCCCGTCGCGCGCGTCCGGTCGGCGGGCCCTGCCCGCGGCGAGGACGGTGCCGTAGTGCGGCTTCCGCGCCCGGCCGTACCACTGCTCGTAATGCTCCATCACCCACGTGTTCGTCTGGTCGTCGTGACAGGCGAGGCAGGCGTTGGGCGTATCCAGCGCGGCCGTCAGATCCGGCCTCGGCACGCGCAGACTGTGATCGGCCCGCCAGTCGACGATCATGTACGGCCGCTCGGGCATGTGACACGTGACGCACAACGCGCCGTCGCTCGGTACGCCGTCGATCTCTTTCTTGTGAAAGTGATGGCGCGGGCTGTCGTAGACGTCCGC
The DNA here is from genome assembly GCA_034211115.1 of Planctomycetota bacterium. Lineage (GTDB taxonomy): Bacteria > Planctomycetota > Phycisphaerae > Phycisphaerales > SM1A02 > JAXHTH01. Next base: position 22,009 of record JAXHTH010000167.1, read on the forward strand.
CCGATGGCAGCGCGTGCAGAGGTCGTTGTCCGGCGCGAGGAGCCGGAGGCTGTGCGCATCGTGGCAGTCGCTGCACCGCACGTCGTTGTGGTACATCTTGCTCTGGACGAACGAGCCGTAGACGTAGACCTCATCGAGAATCTGCCCGTCGGCGTGGTAGAGCCCCTCATCGAGCGTGCTGGGAATGATGTTGTCGAGCAGGTCCGGCCGCGTGTGGTCGTAATCGCCCAGTTCGGTGCGGCGGGCGTGGCAGTTGGCGCAGAGCTCCACCTGCTGCCGCGCCGAGATCCCGCTCGTGGGGATGACGAGCCGGTACTCCGGCGCCGGCGGGCGGGCCATGGGCGGAAGCTGCGCCCACTGCACGTGATGCGAACCGGGGCCGTGGCACGCTTCGCAGTTCACGTCGATCTCCGACCACGTCGTCGAGAAGGTCTCCGTGTCGGGGTCGTAGCCCTTGACGAGATTGGTGGAATGGCACTCGGCGCACATGCCGTTCCAGGTCTGCGCGCTCTTCGTCCAGTGCAGCCAGTCGTCGGGAGGGATGTCCTGATCGGGATAGAGGTTGAACCACGCGCCGCGCTGCGTGTTCCAGGCGACGGTCAGCGCCTGCATCCGCCCGCCGGGGAAGGGGACGAGATACTGCTGAAGGGGTTCGACGCCGAACGTGTGGGTGATCTCGAACTGATCCGTCCGGCCGTCCGGACCCGCCGTCTCGACCATGAACCGGTCGCCATCTCGAAAGAAGCGGGCCCGGACGCGTCCGTCGTCGAAGACGGCGTTGTCGAAATCGCCGAGCACGGTGTGTTCGTTCGCGACGGCCATCGCGCGATCGTGATGCGATCCGCGCCACGACCGGAACGCCTGTTCGTGACACGATCGGCACGATTCGCCCCCGACGAATGTCGCCGGCGCGGCGGCGGTGGCGGCGCGGCGCTCCGCGCCGCGCATGCCCTGACCGCGGATGAGGTACGCGGGCGGCACGAGGACGATCACGAGCAGCGCGAACAGGCCCGCGAGCTTCCATCGCCGCAATGACCGGTCGGCTCCGTTCACTCGAGTCGCCCTTCATCCTCGCGGGGCCGACTCCGGCCCCTGACCACGATTGGAGTTGGGCGGGGTCGGTCTGACATCACGATCGAACCACCTGCGATGCATCGAACGCGTGCCGCCGCACGCTGCGGCTGACATCCACCTTGACGATGTCGTTCTCGATGCGAACCTCGTAAAGGTCGAGCGGGCGCGGCGCGGGCGGACTGAGCACCTCGCCCCTGATGTCGAAGGCGGAACTGTGGCACGGGCAGACGAACCGCTTCTGCGGTGCATCCCAGGGGACGGTGCAACCCAGATGGGTGCATTGGCGCGCGAGGGCGAGGAAGCCGCCGTCCGCCAGCCGGGCGAGGTAGAAGCGGCCCTCGGGGAATGCGGTCACCGAGTTGGGCCGGAACTGGTCGACCGGCCCGGCCCGCACGATGTCGCGCGCGGCGGCGCGGATGCGCCCTCGGCGCGGCCGCAAGAAGTCCGCGGCGACGACGATGTATTCCAGCAGCGCGACAACCCCCAGCGCGGCGATCATCGGCGCAAAGAAGCCGCGGCGCGAGACGTGATCGTCGCCGCGGTGTTTGTCGTCCTCTCGGGTCATTTTACCTCCTCGTCGGTCGGGCTCTTCATCCTAACGTGCCTTACAGGCTCCACGGCCAGGCCAGCGCCATCCCGGGCCCGCGGAAGAAGGCGCCCGCGGCGGTCAGCACCGCGAAGGCCGTCATCAGGACGATGACCATCGCCTGAATCGCTTCGTTGTTCGCCACCCGCCGGGCGCGGCGCAGCGTGATGTACACCGCCGCCGGCAGGATCGCCGCAAGAGCCGCGGGCACGAGTCCCTCGCTGAGCATCGGTGATGCGCCCGGAAGCCAGGCGCTGAAGTCGATCCAGTATTCATCCGCGACGATCAGAAACGGGGTGATGATGCCGGCGCCGAGGACGGCGATCAATCCGAGCCGACGGCCCTGCACCGACATCATGAAAATACCCGACGTGTCGCGCTCGTAGCGCACATACGGGATGAACAGCAGGCCGATCACCGCCAGGGCGGGGATGACCAGGACCGCAAAGACGGGATGGAAATGCATGAGCAGTTCCTGGAAGCCGGCGAAGTACCACGGCGCCCGGGCGGGATTCGGGCTCATCCCGGGATTGGCCGCCTCCCCCAGAGGCGCGGTGAAGAACAGCGACATCACCATCACCGTCGCGATGAGCACGAGGGCGAGGCAGAACTCGCGCAGGAGGAGGTTGGGCACCATCAGCACGCGGTCCGGCCGCTCGTCGTGCGCCTCGCCGGGCGCGCGGGGAATCACCACCCCCCGCGCCTGGCGCACGCGCCAGAAATGCCAGGCCATGAGCGAGATGAGAATCAGCGGGCCGACCGTGGTGTGAAACGCGTAGAACCTCACGAGGGTGGCGGCGCCGACCTGTTCGCCGCCCCGGATCGCGCCGGCGAGCGGTTCGCCCGCGAGCGGGAGGTAACCGATCATCCCCAGCACGATCGTCGTCGCCCAATACGATAACTGGTCCCAGGGAAGCAGGTAGCCGGTGAGATTGGAGAGCAGCACGAAGAGGAGCAGCGTCAGGCCGATCACCCAGTTGAACTGGCGCGGCCCCAGGTACCCGCCGGTGAGATAGACGCGCAGCATGTGCAGAACCATGATGATCACGAGCAGGTTCGCGCTCCAGTAGTGGATGCCGCGCACGAGCGGGCCGAAGCGGATCTCCTCCTCGAGGGCGACGATCGACCCGTACGCCGCGTCCGGCGAAGGCTCGTAGACGAACAGCATCAGGATGCCCGTCGCGGCGAGCAGCAGGAACAGCACGAGCGACATCCCGCCCAGGCCGAACGTGTGCGTGTAGCGGATCGTCTTCGCCGGCACCCACACCGGGCGGAAGTGAAGGATGAGCGTCTCGATGATGATGCGCTTGCGCTGCCGGTCGTCGCGGGGCAGCAGCGGGCCGCGGACGAGGGAGCGCCGGATGCGTGCGGCGAGGGAGGTTCTTTGATCGCCGCGCTCACCGCTGCTCACGGGAAACCCTCTCACGCGAATCACCGCCCGCCCACCACGGGCGGCGCCACATCACCACGCGGCAGTATATCGGGCCGTGAACGGCGTGTTGCTCCGCCTGAATCGCCGGTCGATCCGCAGGCGACAAAAACATCCTCGCGGCCGCAAGGGCCGGCTGCGGACGGTGTTGAAGGGATGACAACCGAAGGCGGCGACGGGTCGTGCGACGATCGGCGAGGGCCGGTCGGCGCGGGCGCCCGCCGCGTCCGTTCCCCCACTTCGAGGCGAATCCCACAGGAGACACACGATGCGTATGACCAGGATTATGACGATGGTGCTGGCGCTGTCGGCGACCAGCCTGACGGTTCATGCCCAGGTCGGTCTCGGAAGTCCGGGGGCCGGGCCCCCGCCGAGGGCCGAGCGCCCCCCGCGGCCGGATCGAGGGCCGGCGATGCAGGCGCTTTCGGCGGACGAGGCGGAGGCCGCGTGGACGCTCCAGGCCCGCGGCGTGGCCCGGGGCCTGGCCCTGTCCGAGGAGAACACGCCGACGCTCATCGACGCCTACATCAAGTCGCGGCACGTCGTGCAGGAAGGGCTCGAGAAGCTGCGCGAGGAGCGCCCGCCGCGCCCCGCGCGCCGGCCCGGCCGCGGCGCGCCGCGCGGTGCGGGGGATGCCGGGGAGGCCGACGCGCCCGGGCCGCCGGAGGACGATCCGCGCGCCGAGCACGTCGAGAAGCGGAACGCGTTGCTGGATGCCCAGCGGGAGAAGCTCCGCGCCGAGCTGGGCTCGGTCCTCGCCGGCGCCCAGCTCGAATACGCGGTCACCGTGCTCGGGACGTTCAGCAACGCCTGGGACGTGATGGTTGATGCCGTCGCCGATCTCGAGCTGGGCGAGGAGAAGACGTTCGAGGCGCTCAGGCCGATCGAAGTCTTCGTCGCCGAGACCGCCGAAAGCCTCCGCGGACCGCGCGGGGATCGGCGCGCGGGCATGCGGTCGATGATGGAAGCGCGGCGCAAGATGTTCGACGCGATGAGGACGGTATTGAACGAGGAACAGTTCGCCGCGTTCGAGCAGGCCGTCCCGGGCCGCCGATCCTCCGGGCGCGACGCGTCCGCATTGATCGCGCGGCTGGACACGAACGGCGACGGCGTGCTGCAACGGTCGGAAACCCCGAGGCGGATGCAGCGCCTCTTCGATCGGCTGGACGCCAATGGCGACGGCGTGCTGGACGAGGCGGAGCTGGCGGCGGCGACGGATCGCGGCCGCGGCGATCGGTCCGGCCGAGGGTCCGGCGGCCGCTTCGGCGGCCGGCGCGGCGGGCCGGGCCGCTGAGAACGACGAGCACGCGCCCGGACCCGGACCGGTCGGCGCGCCGCCCGGATGCTCACGGTGCGCGGCGGGGATGAGAAGGCCGCCTGAACCCCACCCGATGATCCGCCGCGCCCTTTGCTCCCACCGCCGCCGGTTCACCACGCGTGACCGGCGGCTTCTTCATGCGCGACTCCTCTCGCGCCGTCGCGGACGGACAGCGCCCGGAATCGATGTGAAGAACGCGGCGCGATCAAGACGGATGAGTGGATACACAAAGCGCTTTTCTTAAGTCGACTTCATTCGGAATTGAGTCTCGAAGCCGCGGCCGACCTCCCGTACCATCAATGCATCGATCTCGCGCCGGGAACCGCGTTCGTCGAGGGCGACGATGCGTCCCGCCGCGCCGGCATCGGCGGGATCGCGGCGTGCGGAGCCGCGACGGCGCCGATGATGACCGCATCATCTCACGCACAAGGAAAGGTCTGATCGTGATGCCGACCCGACTGATGTCCGTTGCCGTTCTGTCGCTGGCCCTTCCGCCCGCTCTGGCGTGCACCGCCTGCGCCGAGGAGGCTGATACTCCTCGTCCGGGTCTTGAGGAACTGACGACGGAGCTTGTCGCCGACGGGCTGTCGGACCCGCTGTTCGCCACGCACGCCCCGGGCGACTTCACGCGCCTCTTCATCCTCGAACAGAACACGGGCGACCTCGAGATCCTCAACCTTCAGACGGGCCAGCTCAATGCGCAGCCGTTCCTGGAACTGGCAGCGCTCATCGAGACGGGCGGCAGCGAGCAGGGCCTGCTCGGCCTGGCCTTTCATCCCGACTACCGGAACAACGGCTTCTTCTACGTCAATTACACCGGACTCGAGGGAGACGGCGACACCGTCGTCGCCCGCTACAGCGTCACGGACGATCCGGACGTCGCCGATCCGGACAGCGCCGAAGTCCTGCTCACGATCGATCAGCCGCAGCGGAACCACAACGGCGGGTGGATGGGCTTCGGCCCCGCCGACGGCTATCTCTACATCGCCACCGGCGACGGGGGCGGGGGCGGCGACGACGACAACGGCCACACCCCGGGCGTCGGCAACGGCCAGGACATCACCGACAACCTCCTCGGGAAGATCCTGCGCATCGACGTCGACGGCGGTTCGCCCTACGCCATCCCCGCCGACAACCCGTTCGTCGACATCGAAGGCGACGACGAGATCTGGGCCTTCGGCCTGCGCAATCCCTGGCGCTGCAGCTTCGATCGCGAGACGGCCGAATTCTGGATCGCCGATGTCGGACAGAACGCCTGGGAGGAGGTCGATTACCAGCCGGCCGCAAGCGCCGGAGGCGAGAACTACGGCTGGCGCTGCCGCGAGGGCGCGCATGACTTCAATACCGAAGGCGATTGCAGCCAGACGCCGTTCACCGGGCCCGTGCATGAATACTCCCACGGCGGCGATCCCTTCCGATGTTCCATCACCGGCGGATACGTCTACCGGGGCTGCGCCATTCCGTCGTATCGCGGGCGCTACTTCTTCGCCGATTACTGCTCGGACCAGATCTGGAGTTTCAGCTTCGACGGCGAGAACGTCAGCGATCTGATCGATCACCGCGACGAGCTGGACCCGCCCGGCAACCTGAACATCGCCTCGATCGCCTCGTTCGGGGAAGACGCGCGGGGCGAGCTGTACATCTGCGATCTCTCCGGCGGAGAGGTGTTCAGGGTTGGCCCCGTCGAGCCGACGATCTCGCCGGCCGACTTCGACTGCGACGGCTCCGTGGATACGGAAGACCTGTTGAGCCTGCTCGCCGTCTGGGGCGACTGCGACGGGTGCATCCAGGACCTGGACGGGGATGGCGCGGTGGGGACCGCCGATCTGCTCGCCCTGCTCGGCCAGTGGGGCTGAACGGGCCGAAATCGATGCGGGCACGCCCCGCAGCGGAACTCTGACAGGCCGCGACTCGAAGAAGACCACAGGAAAGAGGAGACCGCCATGTACACGTTGCCCCGCGCGCTGATCACCCTGGCCCTGGGCGTCGCGGTGATCGGTCCTGCGCCGCCCGCCCCGGCGGCGGTGACGCCCGACTCTCGCAGCATCGATGACGAACCCGACCGGATGCCGCAGCGCGAGTACACCCTGCATCTGGGCGGGATCAGCTTCGACCCGCTCCGGACGCGGCCCGCCCTGCCGCCCGGCTGGGAGGCGGGCGAATCCGAGAACCCCGCCCTGCGCCTCGTGCAGTTCACCGGCCCCACCCGCGACGGATGGCTGGAGGCGCTGCGCGCCTCCGGGGTCGAGATCGTCCAGTACGTTCACCCGTATTCGTACATCGTCTGGAGCGACGGGCCGAGCGTCGAGCTTGCCGGCGCGCTGCCCGCCGTGCGCTGGACCGGCGCGTTCGAGCCGGCGTATCGCGTGCTTCCCGAGTGGCGCACCCTGCCGGACGAGGCGATCGCGGCGCGCGTGCTGCTCTATCGCGGCGCGGATGCCGACGCGGCGGTGCGGGAGGTCATCGAGCTCGGCGCCGTCAGCACCGGACGCCGCGTGCTGAACCGGACGTTTGAAGCCGCGCGGTTCGTCGTCTCCGGCGCGCGCTTTCGCGACATGGCGAACATCCCGGGCGTGTACAGCATCAAGCCCCTTCCGACCGGCGGTGGTCTGCGCGGCGAGATGAGCGACCAGATCTGCGCGGGCAATTACGATGAGAACAACGCCGCCTTCCCCGGCTATCTCGACTGGCTGGACGGCATCGGCGTCGACGGGAGCGGGGTCATCATCGCCAACGTCGACGGCGGCATTCAGGACAATCACCCCGATCTCGGCGGACGGCTCGTCGGCTGCACCGGCCAGACCTGCGGCGGAGGCGCCTCCAGTTCCCACGGCACGCACACCGCGGGCATCATGGCCGCGGACGGGTCCGCCGGCGTGCTCGACGGCTACGGCTTCCTGCGCGGGCTCGGCGTCGCGCCCGGCGCGAACCTCCTCGAGCAGGTCTACAGCCCCTGGTACACCTATCCCGACGGCATGCTCATGCTCATGGCCGATTCCTACGCCAACGGCGCTTCGCTCTCCGGCAACAGTTGGGGACCGTCCGGCTGGCCGCTGGGCTATGACGATGACACCATGCAGGTGGACATCGGGACCCGCGACACCGATCCCGACACGCCCGGCGATCAGCCGCTGCTGTACGTGCTGTCGATCATGAACGGCTACGGCGGGGTGAGCAGCCAGGGCACGCCGGACGAGGCGAAGAACATCTTCACCATCGGCTCCACCAAGATGCAGAACTCCAACGGATCGCAGATCCTCCAGATCAACGACCTGTCGAGCAACAGCGCGCACGGGCCGTGCCTGGACGGGCGGAAGATCCCGCATCTCGTCGCTCCGGGCTGCCGCGTCGATTCGACGGACACCTACAGCAGCTACGGGCTGAAGTGCGGCACGTCGATGGCCTCGCCGCACGTGAGCGGCGCGGTGGCGCTGTTCATCGAGCATTACCGCAACCTGACGCGGTTCGAGCGTGATCCGAGCCCGGCGCTGATCAAGGCCGCGTTTCTCCCCGTCGCGTACGATCTCGCCGGCCACGACGATGCCGACGGGAATCCGATGGGCCATCCCTTCGACAACAAGCAGGGCTGGGGACGGCTGAACCTCGATGCCGTCCTCGACGTCGACCCGACGACGGTGCAGTACTTCGACAACCCCGTGATCTTCGACAGCACCGATGAACAGTGGTCGGTCGAACTCGAAGCGTCCGATCCCGATCAACCGGTGAAGCTCATGCTGGTGTGGACGGATGCGCCCGGCCACGGGCTGGGCGGCAGCACGCCGGCCTGGAACAACGATCTGGATCTCGTCGTCGAGGCCGGCGGGGAAACCTATCGCGGGAACAACTTCGGCGCCGATGGCTTCTCCACCGCCGGCGGGGCTGCGGACTATCAGAACAACACCGAAGGCGTGTTCCTCGCCCCCGGAGAGATCGGTTCGTTCACGGTGCGCATCGTGGCCGCGAACATCAATTCCGACGGCCTGCCCAACTCCGGGGACGGGACGGACCAGGATTTCGCGCTGGTGTGCTACAACGTCGCCGCGGACAATGACTGCCCGGCCGACTTCGACGGCGACGGCGACGTGGACACCGCCGACCTGCTGTTCCTGCTGGAACACTGGGGGACGGGCGGAGGCGATGTCGATGACGACGGCGACACCGATGCCGCCGATCTGCTCGCGCTGCTCAGCGCGTGGGGTGATTGCGGCGCCTGATGAATGAGGAGTGATGAGCGATGAGTGATCAGGGATCAGCGAGGGGCGATGAGCACGGCTGAGCCCCGCGTGGCAGGGCGGGGCCTCGCTCGATCCGGCCCGTCGCCGGCCGCCCGACCCTTCGCGGCCGGATCCTCCCCGGACCTCGTCAAAGCGAGGGGTGCGAATCGCCGATCAGGATGGTTGATTTGCCGCTCATCCGGTATACTCTGAAAGCGCTTGGCGGGTCCGGGCGACGGCCCCGGCGAGCCGGACAAGACGAGCTGACGGGCTAGTAGCTCAGCTGGCTAGAGCGCACCCCTGATAAGGGTGAGGTCGGAGGTTCGAGTCCTCTCTGGCCCACTTCCTGTAACCCCTTGCGAGGCAGGGGGTTATTCTTTTCGGCGGCGGCGATCTCCCCGCCGCTTCCCGATCGGAGGGGGAAGGACGGCGACCGGCAGCGCCGATCGTGAGCCGGGCCGTCAGTTGTCGAGGGTCCCGCGATCGTGGCCTCGGCGCCGGCCGCCGCCCCCTCCCGGTCCGTGTCCGTGCCCGTGGTGCCGGCCGCGGGGGTGGCCGCCCTCATGGCCGTGGCAGGACGGTGCTCCGCGGTCCAGCTCGCCGGCGAGGAAGCGGTGGACGAGCGAGTCGGCCGCCTCGACCTCGGCGCCGGCGAAGACGTCGATGCCCGCGGCGGTGAGCCGGCGGTGCGCGCCGTGGCCGATCCCCCCGGTGATGACCACGCCGACGCCGCAACGGTGCAGGGTCTCGATCGCGTTGTGGCACGGCTCCTGCGGGTCCGGCTCCAGCCGCCGCGTATCGAGGATTCGGCGCGAATCATCGTCGACCTCGAAGATCGTGAACTGCGGCGCCCGGCCGAAATGCGGATACAGCCGATCGTTCTGCGTGGGGATCGCGATCCGAAGCATCGTGACCTCTTTCATTCAGGATGCGATCGGCGGGAGCGCCGATGCCGGCTGCGGCCGGCGGGAATCCGAGGGCGCCGGCGTCACGCGGACATTCTAGCCGGCCGGCGCCGCGGACGCATCAAGGCGCGTCCGAGACGGGCGGGCCCGACGCGAGAGGACGCGCATCATGCATCCGGCGCGGCGGCGACGGGGTTTCGTTCAGGTTGCGCTAACAGACGATATCGACCGGGCGGCGCCGGCGGTGCGCCGCGGCCGGCCCGGTTGCTCACCCGAGGCGAGTGCGATAGGCTGCCGATCCGCGCCCGGCCTTGGGGCATGGAGGCCTCCGGTGCGCACGGATCGAGGCGCTGCCGCGAAGGTCGGCCGGAACGGTGGAATCAGGACAGCCGGGCGGTGGATGGAACGGCTCCTGAGGAGAACACCCCGTGGCCAAGGCGAACGTGCTGATCGTGGAGGACGAGAAGGAGATTGCGGAGCTCATCCGCTTCCATCTTGAGCGGGAAGAGTTCTCGACGCGCACCGTCTACTCCGGGCGCGTGGCGCTGGAGGCGGTCAGCCGCGAGCCGCCCGACCTCATCCTTCTGGATCTCATGCTTCCAGACGTGGACGGCCTGGAAGTGTGCGGGCGCATGAAGTTCAACGACCAGACGCGCGACATTCCGATCGTGATCGTCTCCGCGCGCGGCGACGAGGCGGACATCGTCGCGGGCATCGAGCTGGGCGCCGACGACTACGTGACCAAGCCGTTCAGTCCCAAGGTGCTGATGGCGCGCATCCGCAACGTGCTGCGCCGCTACCGGACGAGGCCGGCGGAGGCGGAGCCCACCCCGGATCGCATCACGCTCGCCGACGGGCAACTGGTGATCGACGACGCCCGGCACACGGTCATCGCGGGCGGGGAGCCGGTCGAGCTGACGGTCACCGAGTTCGGCATTCTTCAGTATCTCGCCTCGCGGCCCGGCTTCGTGCGGACGCGCGATCAGATCATCGCGGCGGTGCACGGCGACTCGGCGGTGCTCTCCAGCCGGACGGTGGACGTGCACGTCACGGCCCTCCGCCGCAAGCTGGGCGAGCTGGGCCGTATCATCACCACCGTGCGCGGGGTCGGCTACCGGCTGGTGGAATCGCTGGATGAGAACGACTCATGAAGCCCCGGCGTCGGTGGACGCTCTTCTGGCAGCTCGGGCTGGTGCTGATGGCGGTGCAGATCGCCGTCGCGGTGTTCCTCGCCGTGTACGCCACCCGCGAGCTGAGACAGTTTCATCACGAGCAGTCGGTCGATGATCTGCGCCGTCTCACCCCGCTGGTGGGAGGCCGGCTTCGCGCCGCGCTCGCGTCCGATGATCCGGACACGCTGACCGAGCGGGTCGGTGCGCTGGGGCGGGAGGCGGGCGTTCGGGTGACCGTGATCGATCTGGAGGGGAAGGTGCTCGCCGACTCGGTGCACGACCCGGCCGAGATGGACAATCACCGGTACCGCACGGAGATCGAGGCCGCGATGCGGGCGGGCGACGGGTTCGCCGTCCGGCGAAGCGCCACGCTGCGGATGGACATGATGTATTTCGCCTCCGTGCTCCGCGACGGCGAAAGGCCGATCGCGGTCGTGCGGACGGCCAAGTCGCTGTCGACGGTGAACGCGGAACTGTCTCGCGTGCTGCGGGCGATCGGGACGGCGGGCCTGGTGCTCCTGGCCCTGACGGTCCTGGTGATCGGTCTCGCCTCGCGTCGTCTCAGCCGCATCACCGCTCGGCTGGCGGACGGGGCGGAGCGTTTTGCGCGCGGCGAGCTGGATCATCGCATCGAGGAGCCTCGGGCGCGGGAGCTGGCCTCGCTCGCCGCCTCGCTCAATCGGATGGTCGCCCAGCTCAGCGATCAGTTCCGGCAGCTTCAGGTCCAGCGCAACGAGGAGCAGGCGCTGCTGGAGTCGATGAGCAGCGGGATGATCGCGCTGGACCTCCAGCAGCGCGTGTTCCGTCTCAATCGCCGGGCCGAGGAGATGCTGGAGGTGAACGAGGCGAGCGCGCGCGGCCGTCTGCTGCAGGAGAGCGTGCGGGAGCCGGAGCTGAACCGGTTCGTGGCCGACGCCGTCGCCGCGGGCGGCCGCATCTCCGCCGAGTTCCGCCTCCGACGCCTGGGCGATCGGACCGTGCTGGCGGTGAACGAACCGCTGTTCGACGCGCAGATGGCCCCGCTGGGATTGCTCATCGTGCTCAACGACGTGACGGAGGTTCGCAAGCTGGAGTCGATCCGCAGCGATTTCGCGGCCAACGTGTCCCACGAGCTGCGCACCCCCATCACCAACATCAAGGGCTATCTCGAGACGATGCTCGAGGTCGGCGCTGAGGACAAGGCGCAGACCGAGCGGTTCCTGGAGATCATCAACCGGAACACGAACCGGCTGGAGGCGATCGTCGAGGATCTGCTCGCCCTGGCCCGGCTGGAGCAGCCGGGGGCGCGGGCGGCCCTGGAGGAGGTGGAGATCCCGCTGCGCAGCGTGATCAGCGCCGCGGCCGGTCACTTCGTCGCCGCCGCGGGCGCGAAGAACATCGCCCTCCGCATCGATGTGCCCGGCGAGCCGGCCGCGCGGATCAACCCCCAGTTGCTCGAACAGGCGGTCTCCAATCTTCTTTCCAACGCCGTCAAGTACAGCGACAGCGACACGATGGTCACGGTCACCGCCCGGCGGCGGGAGGACGGGGAGGTGGAGATCGCGGTGTCCGATCAGGGGCCGGGCATCGCCGCCGAACATCTGCCCCGCCTCTTCGAGCGGTTCTACCGGGTGGACAGGGCTCGGAGCCGGGAGCTGGGCGGGACCGGCCTGGGGCTGGCGATCGTCAAGCACATCGCCCTCGTGCACGGCGGGCGGACCGACGTGGAGAGCCGACTCGGCGGGGGCAGCACCTTCAAGATCATCCTGCCCGAGGAGCGGGGCGGCGGAGGCTGATGCCCGCCCCTCCGAAGACGGGGCTGCACGCGCGGGCCGCGGGGTTTGTCCACTCATTCCAAACGATGTATAAGCGCTTTCTGAACGAACGGGACCGGGTGCCGACGCGCACGTTCGTGCCCGGCCCGGGGACGATCGCAGGCCCCCGCGATCGGCCTGTTGCATTCTCAGATCGTGTCGTGAATGCCGCTCCCTTGTGTGATCCGTGGTCTTTGCAAGGAACGAACCGATGAGAAACACGCTGTTCTCCGGCGGGGCATTGCTCGCCCTCGCCTCGATCACCGTCGCGCACGGTGATTCGACTCCCAATGCCGAACTTCAGGCGCAGGTGGCCCGGCTGGAGGCCGAGGTCGCCCGCCTGACCGGCGACCATTGGCTGACCGACCAGCGAAGCAATGAGATTCGTCTGCTGGTGGAGGATGTTCTGGCCGACGCCGATACCCGGGCGAGCCTGCTCCAGTCCGGCGCGGTGGCCGGGTTCGACAAGCACCCGTTTCTCGCCAGCGCGGATGGGAACTTCAGGCTCGAACTCCAGGGCCAGATGCAGGTTCGTTTTGTGTACGCGAACCGCGACAACAGCAACGACGATGACAACCGATGGGGGTTTGAGAATCGTCGGACGAAGCTGAAGTTCGCCGGCCACATCATCAATCCGGACTGGTACTACAAGATCACCGGCGCGTTCAGCCGGTCCTCGGGCCGGTTCGCGCTCGAGGACGCGTACATCGGCCGCAAGCTGGGTGACGGTTGGAAGCTCCAGATCGGGCAGTTCAAGGGGCCGTGGCTGCGGGAGGAACTCGTGTCAAGTTCCGCGCAGCTTGCGGTGGAGCGCTCCCTCGTCAACGAGGAGTACAACCAGGGCTTCCAGCAGGGGATTCAGCTCGCGTATCGGGGTGACCGGTTCGGCTTCACCGCGATGGTGCATGACGGCCTGCGGGCGTCCAATACGGCGTGGAACACCGAGGATGTCGAATTCGCCGCCGGCGCGCGGGCGGAGTTCCTCGCCGCCGGCGACTGGAACCGGTTCAAGGACTTCACGAGCTTCCGCGGCAGCGAGTTCGCCGCCCTCATCGGCGCGGCCGTCACCTGGGAAATCGACGAGTACGGCACGGTCTCAGGTCCCGAAGAAGAGCGGTGGGGCGTCACGCTCGACGCCGGCCTCGAGTTCGACGGGGCCAACCTCTTCGGCGCCTTCGTGTACTTCAGCCGCGACGATGCCGTCAGTGATGCCGCCGATCAGTGGGCCTTCGTGGTGCAGGGCGGCGTCTTCTTCTCCGACGACTGGGAGGGCTTTTTGCGCTACGAGTACGGCGACTACGACACCACCGGCGTGGAGGACCTGAGCCTGCTCACGATCGGCGTGAACCGCTACTGGGCCAGACACGGCCTGAAGTGGACGACCGATCTCGGGTTCGGGATCAACGAGGTCGCCTCCCCCTGGTCGACCACCGGCGCCGGCTGGCAGGCCGACGCCCTGGACCAGGACGGCCAGATCGTCTTCCGGACCCAGATGCAACTGCTGTTCTGACCGGACCGGCGGCCGGGGTGGCATCGGGCCCGGTCGACCCGGCGAAGCGGCCCCCCGTCGCGATCGGCGGGGGCCGGAACTTGAATCATCCCGGGCCCATCGGGGAGGTCTTGAGCAATCCGCACGATGTCTTAGCGCATTCTTAGCGCCGCCTGCGGAGAGTACGGGGTCCATCGAAGGGTCCGCCCGGACCCGTCAGCCAATCCCCCTCCCCCTTTTGAGGATAACAGTCATGTGGAGACGCAGCCATTTTGTGCTCGCCGCGGCGGTCGGTCTTGTTGCGATGTCGGGGGCGGTGACCGTGGACCCGGGATTGCCGCACTGCAAGCCCGCCAGCGGCGTCTCCGGGAGCATCAAGAGCGTCGGATCGGACACCATGAACAACCTGATGGCGTTGTGGGCGGAGGGGTTCCGGAAGATGTACCCGAACGTGCAGGTGGAGATTGAGGGGAAGGGAAGCGGGACGGCCCCGCCGGCCCTCATCAACGGGGCCGCCACCTTCGGGCCCATGAGCCGGCAGATGAAGTCCGCGGAGATCGACGATTTCGAGGAGCGCTTCGGGTACAAGCCGACGTCCGTGCGGACGGCGATCGACATGCTCGCCGTCTTCGTCCACAAGGACAATCCCATCGCCCAGCGCGGCCTCACCCTCGAAGAGCTGGACGGGATCTTCTCCAAGAGCCGCAAGAGCGGGCACGCCGACGTCATCACCTGGGGCCAGCTCGGCCTGACCGGCGACTGGGCCAACAAGCCCATCAGCCTCTACGGCCGAAACAGCGCCTCGGGCACCTACGGCTACTTTAAGAAGCACGCCCTGTTCAAGGGCGATTACAAAGACTCGGTCAAGGAGCAGCCGGGCTCGTCGGCCGTCGTGCAGGGCGTGGGACGCGACAAGTACGGCATCGGGTATTCCGGCATCGGCTACAAGACCGAGGACGTAGCGGTGGTTCCCATCGCCCCCGCCGGTACGAGGGACTTCGTCCCCGCCGATCCGAATACCGTCTCCGACTACCCGCTGGCCCGGTTCCTGTACCTGTACGTGAACTACAAGCCCGGCCACCGGCTCGAGCCGCTCCGCGCCGAGTTCCTCAAGTACATCTTCAGCCAGGAGGGTCAGAGTGCGGTCGTCAAGGACGGCTTCCTGCCCGTCACCGTCCCGCTCGCCCGGATGGACCTGGAGAAGGTCGGACTTCGGCTGGAAGGCTGACGCGGCGCCCGGCGACCTCGACGGCGCCCTCGGCCGACGCGGTCGGCGGGCGGATGATCGACACGCGTGGGTGGCAGCGTTCTCGCCGCCACCCACTCTTCTCTCAGCAGCCTGCGGCCCGGTGCCCGGTCGATGAGCAGCCAGCGAACCTTCACCGGTCGAAGCCGCGAGCGGAGCACGCGGCGCTCCGTGCGCTTCGCGGACCATGCCTCGCGTTTCCTGATCACCATCGGGGGGATCGGGACCATCGTGGCGGTGGTCTTCGTCTGCGCGTTTCTGGCCTACAAGGTGCTGCCCCTGTTTCTGCCCGCGGATGTCGAGTACGCGGCCGGCGTGGAGAAGCCCGCGGGCGAGGCGCGGCGTGTCGTTCACGCCGCCGTGGACGAGTATCTCACCATCGTCTACGTCTGCCTCGAGGACGCCACGGTCGTCAGCTACCGCGCCGACGACTGGTCGGAGCTGCGACGCTTCCGGCTGTTCGAGGATCGCACGCCCACCGCGTGGTCGTTCTCCTCAACCGACGAGACGGCCCTGGTCGGGTTCGCGGACGGATCGGTCCAGCCCTGCCGCTTCCGCTTCGAAACGGAGTTCCTGAGCGAAGACCGCGTGCCCGAGTCGCTCTACGCGCTGGGGATCGGCGAGGAGGCTCCCTACCGGGAGGGGATGGTCCAGGTGACGCGGGAGGGGCAGTTCCGGCTCCAGACGCTCACGGTGGAGACGGTGGGCGATCCCGCCTCGCTCGGGGACGGGCCGGTCCGCCGACTCGATCACCTCGCCGAGGGCGGGCGCTGGGTCGCCGCCGCCCTGCTCGAGGCGCCGGGAGGCGGCCGGAGTCTGGTGTATGCCTCGGCGAGCGAGTCCCAGGACATGATGACGGGGCGGACGCGCGTGCGGTTTCGCGCGGTGCATCCCCTGCCTTACACGACCTACGAGGGCGGACACGCCTCGTTCGTGCGGGTGGCCAGCCTCGGGGCGCTGGTGTACGCGGCCTGGCCGGACGGCCGGCTCGTGCGCATCCGCACCACCGATCCGGCGCATCCCTTCGTGGCCGAAGAGCTGGACGTGGTCGAGGATCCCGGCGCGACGCTGACGAGTCTCCAGTTCCTGCTGGGGCGTGAGACGCTGCTGGCCGGTGACTCGACGGGCCGGGTCCAGGGCTGGTTCGCCGTCTCCGCCGAAGATCGCGACGGCGCCCGACAGACGCCGGACGGGTTCGTGCTCGATCCGGCCCGGCGTTTTTCCGATGCGTCGGATGAGACGGCGGTGACCGCTCTCGGCTCGGGAACACGCCGCCGCATCTTCGTCGCCGGCCACGACAGCGGCGCGATCGGCGTGTTCTACGCCACCGCGGAAACGAAGCTGCTGACCATCGACGAAGCGGCCGGGTCCCCCGTCCGGATCGTCACCGTCAGTCCCAAGGAAGACGCGATCGTCGCCGTCACCGGCGAGGCCATCCACCGCTGGAACTTCGATCCGCGCTATCCGGAGGCGAACGCGAAGCTGCTGTTCACCGCGGTGCAGTACGAGGGGTACGCGGAGGAGGATTTCATGTGGCAGAGTTCGGCCGCCACCGACGCGGCGGAACCGAAGCTCAACATGATCCCGCTCATCTTCGGGACGATCAAGGCGACGTTCTACTCGATGATCTTCGGCGCGCCGCTGGCCCTGCTGGCCGCGATCTACACCAGCGAGTTTTTGGATCCGAAGCTCAAGGCGCTGATCAAGCCGTCGATCGAGATGATGGCGTCGCTGCCCAGCGTGGTGCTGGGGTTCCTCGCCGCGCTCGTGTTCGCGCCGGTGGTCGAGCGGTTCATTCCCGCGGTGCTGGCGGCGTTCGTCGCCCTTCCCCTCGCCGTGCTCGTGGGCGCGCTCATCTGGCAGATCATCCCGAGACGGATCACGCTGCGCATGCAGCGGTTCCGCATCTTCTTCATCTTCCCCGCGATTCCCCTCGGGATCATCCTGGCGGCGTGGCTGGGGCCGCCGGTGGAGGGGCTGCTGTTCGGAGGCAACATCCGCGCCTGGCTCAACGGGCTGCACCTCCGGCCCGCGGTGGGCCATCCCTGGGGCGGGTGGTTCCTGCTGCTGCTGCCGCTGGGCGCGCTGGTGGTGGCGGTGTTCACCGCCCTGCGCGTCGAGCCGTGGATCCGCCGCCGCACATCATCGCTCGATCGGCGGCGCATGGCGTGGATCGATCTGGCCAAGTTCGCGGGGGGGTGCGTGGTCACCGTCGCCCTCGTCATCGGCCTCTCGCTGCTGCTCAGCGCGCTGGGGCTTGACCTGCGCAAGCCGCTGCCGGTGATCGGCCCGCTGGTGGACACCTACGATCAGCGCAACGCCCTCGTGGTCGGGTTCGTGATGGGGTTCGCGATCATTCCGATCATCTACACGCTGGCGGACGATGCCCTGTCGACGGTTCCCGAGCATCTGCGCGGCGCCTCGCTGGGGGCGGGGGCGACGCCGTGGCAGACCACGGTGCGCATCGTCGTGCCCACCGCGATGAGCGGCCTGTTCAGCGCCCTCATGATCGGCATGGGCCGGGCGGTGGGCGAGACGATGATCGTCCTCATGGCCGCGGGGAACACCCCCGTCATGAGCATGAACGTCTTCGAGGGGTTCCGCACGCTGGCCGCGAACCTCGCCGTCGAACTCCAGGAGGCGCCCAAGGACGGGATGCATTACCGCGTGCTGTTCCTCACCGCGCTCGCCCTGTTCGCGATGACGTTCGTGGTCAACACGATCGCGGAGGCCGTGCGCCTGCGCTTTCGCCGGAGGGCCTATCAGTTGTGACCTCATCGACGACCATGTCGACGGAACCGCGACCCGCCCCGACGCCGGGGGCGCCGGATGCCCCCGGGCCGGCCCCGCAGCCGCGCGCCCGGCGGGTGAAGCTGCGCACGCCGCTGAGCGCGTACGGCGAGCCGATGGTGTGGCTCACCGGCGGCTCGCTCGTGGTCTGCGTGCTCATGATCGTCTGCCTGCTTCTGCTCGTCCTGTGGATGGGGCTGGTGAGTTTCTGGCCCGCGCCGCTGGAACGGATCACGGTGCTCACGCCGGGCACGAACGCCGAGGGCGAGCCGGTCGCCGTCGAGGAGACGTTCCTCGGCGAGGTGACGCGCAGCGACACGTACGCGCCGGATCCCACGCAGTTCGCGGCCCTGCCCGAGGGGATCCGGTCCCGGCTCCGGCCCGCGCTGAAGGACAACGACGGGCGCATCCAGCGCCGCCTCTTCCGCACCGGCAACTTCGACCTCACCAACCGGCACTTCCGGTGGTTCAACGATCCGGCCATCGTGGATGGCGGCGCGTCGTTCCCCGAGTGGGCGTTGACGATCGAGCGCGTCGAATGGGGCCGCTTCTACGGGTTTCCCGCCCGGTTCAAGGTCGATGACGAGATCGTCGCCGAAGATCCCGCCGGCGTGTGGAACCAGTACGCGGAACATCACGGGGAGGTCCGCGACCGATGGGAGCGGCGCAAGGACCTGGAGCAGGACGCGCTGGGGACGGTGCGCCTGGCGCAGGAACGCGCGCGGCTCCGGGTGCGCGACGTCGAGATCGAGCGCGGCCTGATGCCGATCTGGGCGCAGGCCTACCGGGACGTGCATCGGCTCGAGTCGGAGATCGCCGAGGGCCAGGCGGGCCTGGCGGATCGGCTCGAGACGGCCCGCAGCCGGCTGGAGCGGCTGGAGACCAGCGCGGGCCGGCCCCCGGAACAGGCCGTTGCCGCCTACGAGAGAACGCTCGATCGGTATCGCGGCGTGCTGCGGGAGACCGAGCGCCGCAGCGGCGAGATCTTCGAGGAGATCCGGCAGATCAACGCCGAGAACGATCGCTACGTCATGGTGATGCGGACCGCCGACGACATGGAGAAGGCGATTCCCCTCGATCAGATCGTCCGCGCCTATCCCGCCAATCGCCTGAGCCTGGGCGACAAGCTCGGCGTGTACTTCTCGCGGTGGTGGGAGTTTCTCAGCGACGATCCGCGGGCGGCCAACAGCGAGGGCGGCGTGTTCCCGGCCATCGTGGGCACGGTGCTCATGACGCTCATCATGGCGATCCTCGTCGTGCCCTTCGGCGTCACCGCCGCCCTCTATCTGCGCGAGTACGCCAGCGGGGGGCCGATCGTCAGCGCCGTCCGCATCGCGATCAACAATCTCGCCGGCGTGCCGAGCATCGTGTTCGGCGTGTTCGGGCTGGGCTTCTTCTGTTACGGGGTGGGCGATTTCATCGACGGCGGGCCGCAGTGGGAGATGCCCAAACCGATCTGGTTCGTCCTCCTTGCGGGCCTGGTGGCGGTGAGTTTCGGGGCGTTCCTGAGCATGGTCGCCGGCGCGGTCCGACCCCGCGAGCGGCCGACGCTGTTCAAGCGCCTCATGCGGTACCTTTCGCGCCTGCTCTGGCTGGGGTCGGCGGCGGCGGCGCTGCTGCTCATCGCGACCACGCCGTTCTTCGACGGCTTCTTCCGCGCCTCCCTGCCCAATCCGACGTTCGGCAAGGGCGCGCTGGTCTGGGCGTCCTTCACCCTCGCCCTCCTCACGCTGCCGGTGGTGATCGTGGCCACCGAGGAGGCGTTGTCGGCGGTGCCCAACTCGATGCGCGAGGGCTCCTACGCCTGCGGGGCCAGCAAGTGGCAGACGATCAAGCGCATCGTGCTCCCGCGGGCGATGCCGGGCATCATGACGGGCGCCATCCTGGCCATGGCCCGGGGGGCGGGCGAGGTGGCGCCGCTCATGCTCGTCGGGGCCGTCAAGCTCGCCCCCAAGCTGCCCATCTCCCTCGACCCGGGCGAGAACTTCGGCATCAACCGCAGCTTCATGCACCTGGGGTTTCACATTTACGACCTGGGCTTTCAGAGCCAGAACAGTGAGGCGGCCAAGCCGCTGGTGTTCACCACCACCCTCCTGCTCATCGTGATCGTCGCCGCGCTCAACCTCGCGGCCATCGGGCTCCGCTCGCGCCTGAAGAGAAAATTCATCGGCACCCAGTTCTAGTTCCCGTCGAGGAAATGCTCCATGAGCGAAATGGACACGAGCAACGTGATAACCGAACTCTCCGCCGAGCCGCCCGGCGCCGGGGCGACGCGCGAGAGCCTGCTCAAGCTCATCGCCCGCGGCGAGCTGGCGCCCACCGAGACGCACGAGGAGATCCGGCAGGAGACGATCATCCTCGATATCCTCGACTTCTGCCTCTGGTACGGCCCCAAGCAGGCGCTGTTCAACAACAACATCCCGG
>JAXHTH010000168.1:0-4969 GCA_034211115.1 Planctomycetota bacterium
GGATTTCCCTTGAATCGCGGGGGATATCCAGTATTGTGGATGCCGGTATCCGCTCTGCGGCCGCCGCCGTGGCCCGCCGCGTGGCTGTGGGGGGACGGCGTGCGGCGGAGCGGACGATCAACGGGAGGTCAGCCATGTCACCGAACCGTATCCGGCGTTGGATCTCGCGCGCGGCCGTCGCCCTCGCGTGCCTGTCGATCCTCAACGCTCCGCCCGCCCTCGCCCAGTGCGAGCATCCTTTCTTCGAAACTCCTGATGTCTATGTTCCTGGCTATGGAAGGTGCTATGTGACGCTTGGGGATGTGAACAACGACGGCTGGGTGGACATGGCTGTTGCCAACCGTGGCCTTTATGGGATCGTGTACGATGTCGTTGTCCTTCTCAACAATGGAGATGGCTCATTCCAATCGCCTGCGAGATATGATGCAGGCGAAGGTCCTCATGACCTGGCGTTGGGTGACCTTAACGGAGACAGCTGGCCTGACATGGCAGTTGCCAATAGCCACAGTGATGATATATCAATCCTTTTCAACCTTGGGAACGGTACCTTTGGTGAAACTGACAACTATTCTTTTGGAAGCGATCCCATCGCTATTGCAACAGGGGATGTGGACGGGGATGACTGGCTTGATGTCGCTGTAGGGAATGATTCGAATGACACGGTCTCCATCCTTATAAACAACGGCGACGGCACCTTTGCGCAGCCAGCACATTATTCTGCAGGTGATGCTCCACACAGCGTGGTCTTTGGTGACCTGAACAGCGACAGCTGGCCTGATGTTGTAGTGGGGAGATTCAGCGGCGCAATATCTGTCCTCCTCAACAACGGCGACGGCACATTCGCTGATTATGTGCAGTATAGCGCAGGCCAGTATGCCATTGATGCCGATCTGGGGGATCTGAACGGTGATGAATCGATTGATATTGCGGTAGCAGCATGGGGTGCGAGTAAGGTGTCCATACTTCTCAACAACGGCGACGGCACATTCGCTGATCCTGTGAGCTATCCAGCTGGCCCTTACCCAGCATCGATAGTGGTCAGCGACATGGATGGAGATGATTGGCTGGACGTTGCAGTTGCAAACGAGTATTCGGCAAGCTTTTATGCCACTGTCCTTCTCAACAACGGCGACGGTACTTTCGGCAATAGCTATAGTTATGACACCGGCAACTGGAACCATTCTATTGATGCCGCAGACCTTGACAATGACGGTTGGTGCGATATGGCTGTCGCGAGCTATCACGATGATGACGACACCAACACTGTCGCAGTCTTCCTGAACCTCTGCCCGAACTCATGCCCCGCTGACTTCGACGAAGACGGCGACGTGGACACAGAGGATCTCCTCTATCTCCTCGCCACGTGGGGCACGCCTGATGGTGATGTAGACGGCGACGGGGACACGGACACGGCCGACCTGCTGGCGCTGCTCGCCGCCTGGGGCGAGTGTTACGAATGACCCTGCATCGGCACGGCGACAGGAGGAGTCTCCGTTTCGTGACCACGGACCGTGGCCTGAACACAGCGCTTGGGAGGTGAGACATGCGATGGTACGGTTCACGACACGCCCGTCACCTGCTCGGCCTTGCTGCCGCCATTGCCTGCGTGTGTGGCGATGCGGAGAGAGCGCTGGCCCAGTGCGAGCATCCCATCTTTGATGAGGCTGTCGGCTACGCCGCGGGCGACGAACCATTATCCGTGGCGCTGGCTGACCTGAACGGGGATGAACGGGCGGACATCGCCATCGCGAACGCGTTCGGCGATGATGTCGTCGTGCTTCTGAACGACGGCGATGGGACATTCGCCGATCCTGTCAGCTACCCGGCATACAACTACCCCTGTTCCGTGGCACTGGGCGATCTCGATGGCGACGACTTCATCGACATAGCAGCGGCGAACGGGTTGAGCGATAACGTGTCCGTCCTGCTGAACAACGGTGATGGGACATTCGCAGAGGCGGTCCACTATCCGGCAGGCGACGGCTCATGGTCGGTCGCCGTGGGTGACGTGGACCGGGACGGGTGGGCCGACCTGGCCGTGGCAGATGCGTATGACAATGCCGTGTCCGTCCTGCTGAACAATGGTGATGGGACATTCGCCGATCCTGTCAGCTACGGGGCAGGCGAGCTGCCATTGTCCGTGGGCCTGGCTGATGTGGACGGCGACGACTGGCTCGACATCGGCTTGGCGAACCAGAACAGCGAGGATGTCTCGATCCTGCTGAACAACGGTGATGGGACCTTCGCGGCGGCCGTCAGGTACGAGGCGGGATCGGCGCCGCAATCCGTTGCGCTGGGGGATCTTGATGGCGATGGGACATTCGCCGGCGCTGTGGGCTACGAAGCAGGCGAGGGGCCGCGATGCGTGGTGCTGGGCGATCTCGATGGCAACGGCCGGCTGGACATCGCCGTGGCGAACGAGACCAGCGATGATGTATCCGTTCTGCTGAGCCGTGGTGACGGGACCTTCACCGACGCCTTCAGCTACACGGTGGGCGACCGGCCGCGGTCCGTGGCTGTCGGCGATCCGGATGGTGACGGCTGGATGGACATGGCAGCAGCCGACGCCGGCGGCAATGATGTGTCCGTGCTCATAAACCTCTGTGAATACCCTACGGAGGGTCTCGTGCCGTTGCTTCAGATACGCACGCTGGACGTGCACGCGTCGATGTGGCACCCTGACCAGTGCGATGCGGCGGATTCCGACGAGGCGCCGGGCTTCGGGGTGTACCAGAATTCTCTCGCGGTGGACTGCGGCGCGGGAGCGGCCGACGCCGCACAAGACTCCGTGGCTTCCTCGACAGAGATCTGGGCCGCGGGGCATGCCTACGCAGAAGCTACGGGAGGCGGCGGCAGCTGGGGCGCCGGCTCCGCACAAAACGTCTATGAGTTCACCTTCGCGCCTCTCGATGATGAGTGGTTCAACCTGTCCGGTCAGATAAGTACGTCAATGGGGTACTATGAGTGGGGCAGTGTGACTGCCAGAGTCAAGTTGACAGACTCTGATGGCAACGTGCTTTTCGAGGAAGAGCTGGTCACCGAGGAAGACACGATTGCCATCGATCAGGACGTGCAACTCCTGCAGGACGTGGAATACACGCTGCGCGCGGTAGCCTCGGGTTCGGGATCAGATGACTACGTCACCGTCACGGCTGAGTACACCGTGGACCTCACCCCGATCCCGGATCCCTGCCCCGCCGACTTCGACGGCGACGGCGATGTCGATGCCGCCGACCTGTTGATCCTCCTCGCGGCGTGGGGTACGCCCGATGGTGATGTAGACGGCGACGGGGACACGGACACCGCCGACCTCCTTGCGCTCCTCGCCTTCTGGGGCGACTGCCCGTAACGCCAAGACCCGGCCGCGCAACACAGGCCCTTGCTCTCCCGGCCGCGACCCGCGCGCGGGGACGCGGCGGCTCGCTCGGCCCCCGGCCCCCGGAAGGGCCCCCGGAAAGACGCTTGCCAGGCTGACGCCTTGCCCCGATCGGCCCGCTCGCCGATCATGCCCCGCCAGGCATGGACTTTGACCCCATCACATCGCATCTGGCGGCGCTGGCCTCCGCGGCCGGCCCGCCCGGCCCCGGCCTCACGACCGGCGGGACGACCGGCAACTGGGTCATGCTCTGGCTCTCCCTGCTCCTGGCCCTGGGCGTGTCCTTCCTCTGCTCCCTGCTGGAGGCCGGCCTGCTCTCCGTGCCCCGATCCCACGTGGAGGTCATGGTCCAGCAGCGGAAGACCGGCGGGAAGACGCTGCGGCGGATGAAGAACGAGATCGACCGCCCCCTGGCTGCCATCCTCACCCTCAACACCATCGCCCACACCGTCGGCGCGGCCGGCGTGGGGGCGGAAGTGCTCGTCATCTTCGGCAGCGCGTGGGTCGGCGCGGCCAGCGCGGTGGTTACTGTCCTCATCCTCGTCCTCTCCGAGATCATCCCCAAGACGATCGGGGCCGCGCACGCCAAGCCGCTGGCCCCCTTCACCGCCGTCACCGTGCAGTGGCTCATCTGGCTCACCTGGCCCATCGTGCGGGCGCTGGAGGCGATCTCCAACCGCCTCGGCCCGCGGGGCGGGACGATCGTGACCCGCGAGGAGGTTCGCGCGCTGATGCAACTCGGCTCGCGGGCCGGCGCCCTCGATTACGACGAGTCGCGCATCATCGAGAATCTCTTCCGGCTGCGCGAGGTGCGGGTGAAGGACATCATGACGCCGCGGACAGTGGCGTTCATGCTCCCCGCGTCCGCCACGGCGGCGGATGTGCTGAAGCAGCATCGCGAGCTGCCGTTCAGCCGGATCCCGGTCCACGGCGCTTCGCCGGACGAGATCACCGGCATCGTCCTGCGGCACGATGTGCTGCGCGCTGCGCTGAAGGATGAAGCCGATCGGCGAAACCTCGCATCACTGGCCCAGCCCGTGCACGTGATTCCCGAGCTGGCGTCGGTGGGCAGCGCGCTGGAACAATTCATTCTCCGCAAGGAGCACCTGTTCATCGTGGTGGATGAGTTCGGCGGGACCGCGGGCCTCGTCACGCTCGAGGACGCCATCGAAACGCTGCTGGGCGTGGAGATCGTCGACGAGACGGACACGGTCGAGGACATGCGCCGCCTCGCCACCCGCCTGGCCCGGCGCCGGCGGGGCGCGACTGACGATGCACCTGCCTGAACGACTCGTCGATGCCGGCGCGATGAGCGACCCTTGGATCAGCGCCAACCCCCCTTGGCTCCGCGTGGCAACGCGGGGCCCGCCCCCGACGCTGCGCGAGACACGCCTCCTCCGCCCCGGCCGCGACCCGCTCGCGAGGACGCGGCGGCTCGCTCCGCCCCCGGAGAACGCATCCGACCCCGGAAAATGGACCCGGTCCGTTTTCGTGATCCGATTCACTCGATCGGCGCTGACTGATCCCCCGGGGCCGTCGCGATGATCGGCGCTTCGTTCGTCACGGCGTCGGCCTGCTCAAGCAGGCCCTGGC
>JAXHTH010000169.1:0-2488 GCA_034211115.1 Planctomycetota bacterium
CAGCGCGCGCTTGAACCGGCTCGTCTCGCCGATCCCCACCTGGATGCGGGTAAGCATGTTCGACCACGCCCGCGGCGAGCTGAAATAGACGGTCGGGCCGATCTCGCGCAAATCGTGCAACGCCGTTTCCTGCCGCTCCGGGATATTCACGGAGAAACGCAAGGCCAGCGCCGCGCATACCGAGAATATGAAATCGCCGACCCAGGCCATGGGCAGGTAGGCCATATGCACCTCCCCTTCCCGGAAATAGCCCGCCCGCGCCGCGTTGCGCACGCTGGCCAGCAGGTGGCCGTGCTTGAGCGGGATGCCCTTGGGCCTGCCGGTGCTGCCGGACGAGTGCAATAACACCGCCGCGTCGTGCGCCGTTGCCCGGCTTAGCAGTTCCTCGCGCAGCCCGGGCCCGTCGGCCAGGCGCTCGGCGCCGCGGCGCGCGATTTCCTCCAGAGCAATCACGCCTTCCGGCTCCTTCCCCGCCAGGCCGCGCGGATCGTCGTAGAGGATGATGTCGAGGCCGCCGTCGCGCTCGCGAATGTCGCAAAGTTTATCGACCTGCTCCTGGTCCTCGGCGAGCGCGTAGCGGATATCCTCGCGGCGGACCTGGTCGGCGATCTCCGCCGGCGTGGCATCCGGGTACGCCGGCGATGGCACGGCGCGCAGCGCGATAACCGCCAGCATGCCGAAGTACAGCTCGGGTCGGTTGTCGCCGATCACCAGGACGTTGTCGCGAGGCTCCAGGCCGAGCGCGTCGAGTCCGGCCGCCATTAGCAGCACTCGCTCGAGATAGTCGTTCCAGGTGTAACACTTCCAGATGCCGTGATCGCGCTCGCGCATCGCGATCTCGGCGCCGTGATCGCGCGCGTTATCCGCCAGCAGGCGAATGAGGTGATCCTCGGCATTCCAGTCGGGATGCAAGGCTTCCGCGCTTGCTCCCGGTTCCGCCCTCTGATCAAGCTGCATCGTTCGCCTTCCCGATGTAGGCCGCGACTACCCCCGGGTCGTTCATAGTCTCGTCGGGCGGGCCGTGAGCGATCACTTGACCGTTGTTGAGCACCACCAGGCGGTCGCACAGCGCCGTGACCACGTCCAGGTGATGCTCGATCAGCAGAATGGTGAGCCCCAGGGTTTCGTGCGCATCCAGGATGAAGCGCGCCATGTATTCCTTCTCTTCCTGGTTCATTCCCGCCATCGGCTCGTCCAGCGCCAGGAAGCGCGGCTCGGCCACCAGTGCCCTTGCCAGCTCTACTCGCTTCCGCAGTCCCAGCGGTATGACCTCCACCGGCTCATCGCGCACACTCTCGAGCTGCAGCAGATCGATGATTTCCTCCACCCGCTCTCGATGCGCCACTTCCTCCCGCTGCGCCCACCACCAATAAAAGGCGGTCGCCAGCGCGCTCGGCCGCATATAGATATGACGCCCGAGGAGGATGTTGTCGAGCACGCTCATGCCGTTGAATAACGCGACGTTCTGGAAGGTGCGGGCAATCCCGCGGCGGGCGATGCGGTGGGGCTTGAGACGATGAATGGGCCGATCCTCGAAAAGGATGCGACCCCACTGAGGCGGATAGAATCCCGTGATTCCGTTTAACAGCGTGGTTTTACCCGAGCCGTTGGGGCCCACCAGGCCGAAGATCTCCCCCTGATCGATCCGGATCGAAACATCATCGAGAGCCCGAATGCCGCCGAAACTCCGGCTGACACGGTCGCATACCAAGACGGCGCCCCGGCTCGAGGAATTCTCCTCCACACCCACTCCTTCCGTTGTTCAGCTAGGTCCCCTGGCCTGAAAATAGCCGGTGTCGTTCGACATACCGACCTCCGACACCGCGACGACATGACCAGGGAAACACTGATTTATTCTCTAGCAAGAATGTATCCGAGCACCTGTGCCGGTCAAGGCTAAACGGGCACTTCCCTGCGCAGTGGCGGGTGGCGGGTGGCGGTCGCGGTCAGTGGCGCTATCGGCCGCGTTGCCGGTGCCATCGCCGGGGTGCCGGCGCGCCAGGCCCCGATGCGAGCGAGGATCGAGGTGTGAGCCAAGCACCCCGGTGTTTTGGCCAACCCGCGTGATCCGTCGCGGGCCGGGCATTGATCATCCGGCTAACGCGTCCCGCGCTGCTCCCGGGCCCGCAGGTAGCCGGAGTAGCGGGGCTGGTCGATGGCCAACCGGTCCAGCGTGGAGGCCCACAGGTGCTCCGCCAGCCCGGGCGTATCCAGGGTCAGCTCGCCGGCGGCGATGGCCTCGCAGAGTGTCTCGTTGAGCGCTTCCAGCGTCCCGGTTCGGCCCAGCAGCGTCTCCAGGCGCGCCCGGGCGGCGGCCTCCGCCGCCGGCCCCAGCTCCCGTTCCCGGCGCAGAATGTCCACGGCGTTAGCCGCCACCCGCGCCAGGAAGGCCGGCCGCCCGTCCAGGCGGGACACGACCTCCTCCCGCAGGAAGCCGCCGACGGCCTCCAGCAGCTCGGCGTCGTCGGGCAACTCACGCATCGTCTCC
>JAXHTH010000170.1:0-9318 GCA_034211115.1 Planctomycetota bacterium
GAGGTCGAACCGTCCGTCGAGGTAGAACCGGAGGTAGAACCGGAACCCGAGGTCGAGGATGAACCAGTGGCGATCGCCGAAAAACCGTCCGTCGAAGTCGAAGTCGAGGTGGAACCGTCCGACATCGGCGTGGTCGCCCTGGGCAACTTCGATCGCCAGCAGCCGAGCCGCGCCCAGCTCAACGCCTTGCGCCGCCACGTGCGTCTTCTGATGAGCACCTTCAACGTGCCCGCCACGCGCCTGCGCACGCATCAGGAATGGGCGCCCACCGCCTGCCCCGGCCGCAGTCTCCAGCGCTACATGGTCGCGAAACGCGATCACGGCGCGTTTGGATGAGGAGAGGCCTAGAGGCTTGAGTCTTGAGTCTTGAGACTTGAATCTTGAGACTCGAGGGTTGCGCGCCCGAAGGCGCGTGGTGGTCCCACCGACAGTCTCGAAAGCGGGGTCTCGAGACTCAAGACTCACCGCTCAGGACTCAAGACTCACTCAATTCCAGCTCATCCCCTTCGGCCACTCGCGGTAGTTCTGCCCCTCGGCGCGGTAGACGAGGCGATCGAGGTAGAGCAACTCGCCTTCGATGAGCACCGCCCGGCGCTGCGGATCCGCCTCGGCCAGCAACTGATACTTCAGCTCCGTGTCGCGCACGAGGGCGAAGCCGATCAGTTCCAGCAGGGCGTGCGTGGAAACCTCGTCGTTGTCGATCCACTTCATGAGCGACTCGACGCCGCGCAGTCGCTTGAGGCGCGGACCGGTCAGCATCTCGCGCAGATGATCGCGGACCTCGCTCATCGGCTCGGGCGGCTCGTCCACCCGCTCCAGGGGCACCAGCCGGGCCAGGCGGTAGGGCCGATCGCTCTCCGGCTCGAGGATCCTGCGGATCTTCGCCCGGCACACGCCGTGCAGGAGAATGTTGTAGCACCCGTCGGGAAGCGGATCGTGATGAATGATCTGGCCGATGCAGACCGCAAGTCGGACGGGGATCGCGCCGGCGCCGCCCGCGTCGCGGCGCTGCGCTGACTCGAAGGTCCCGATGGCGATCTGCCCCGATCCGTCCAGGCTTTCGCTCACCATCGCGCGGTAACGCGGCTCGAAGATGTGCAGGGGCAACACCGCGTGCGGCAGAAGCACCGTGTCCGGCAGCGGGAAGAGCGGGATCGGGTTGCCGAAGTTGACGCGGATGGTTTCCGACATTGCTCACATGATAGGCGCGTCGCCGCGCCGCCGTGAGCCCGCGCCGTACCGGTCCGTCGGATGCACGCTCGCTCCGCGGCTGATTCAGCCGAAGGTCGCCTCCACCTCGTCGTAGACCACCGGCAGATGATCGCGGACGCGGTCGATCTGCTCGCCGGTCATGCCCAGATGATCGACCACCTCGCCATCCAGTTCCAGATGAGGCAGATCGCCCCGGAACCCGAAGCCCGCCTGGGCCGCCAGCCGATCGGCGACGTACACGATGCACGCCAGCATGCGGCTGCTCTCCGGCAGATCCATCGGGTTGTGATGGAAACCGGTGACGTAGGCGAAGGACTTGGGGAATTTCCACGCATCACACAGGCCGGCGCCGAAGGCCTGGTGATCGACGCCGAAGACGCGCTGCTCGATCTCGCGCATGTCCGCGGTGGGCGCGCCGTCCTCGTTGAAGGACAGCTCGTCGAACACCTGAACCAGCTCGCCGCGTTTCGCCTGCATCTCGACCATGATGCCGATGTCGTGGATGAGACCGGCGAGGAAGGCCTCGTCGGGCAGCCCCAGGCGCAGCTCGTCGCAGACCAGCTTGCCCGCGGTCGCGGTGGCCACCGAGTGAATCCACAGGTCGCGGGCCGAGAACTTCGGACACAGCTCTCCCCCGCGGAACAGCTTCGTCAGGCTCGCCGCGATGGCGATGTTCTTCACCGCGTTCAGCCCCAGCAGGACGATGGCCCGGTTGATCGAGCCGATCTGCCGCGGCAGGCCGTAGAACGCGGAGTTGACGACCTTCAGGATCCGGCTGCACAGGGCCGGATCGTTGGAGATAATGTTGTGCAGATCCTGGGCCGTGCTGGTCGGATCCTCCACCAGCTCGATGATCTTGAGAGTGATCTCCGGCAGGGTGGCGATGTGGCTGATGCCCTTGATCGCCGAATCGACGATCGCCGCCTGCTCCGCGTTGCTCGTGGCGCCCATAGATATCCCCTTGTGTGGAGAGAACCAGACTCGAAGATCGACCGGCTTCGGGCGCGACTTGACGGCGACCGGGAAGAACCGCCCGGAGCGCTTTCAGTAGGAGTTCTGCTTACGAACCGGATGGTTATCGGGCGGGAAGGTCGCCAGCAGCTCGGCGGTGCGCGGGCCCGTCCGGCCGTCTCCGTAGCGGCCGTCGTAGGCCGGCGGAGGTTCGATAAACACGCGGCGCAGGGCCTCCTCGATCGCCGGCCCATCTCCGTCGGCGCAATCGAGTACGTTGTCGGGCTTCTCGCGACCCGCCTGGCGCGGGCCGACATTGATGCACCAGAGGGGCAATGCGGCGCACTCGATGAGCCCCGCGCTGCTGTTGCCCGCCATCGCCTTCACGCGTCGAAGCAGGCCGATGAACCGCGCGCGCGGCAGGTGCGGCACATGCACCAGGTCCAGCGTCTGCTCGATGGCCCGCAGCACGCCGTCCCGTCCCGGATCATGGTTCGGGTGCAGGGCGAGCACGCGACCCGACTCTCGGCAGAGATCCAGCAGCCGGCGCGCGGCGGCGCATTCCTCGTCATCATCCCCGCCGACGGGGTGATGCAGAAAGACAATCTCGGGCCGGCCCAGCGCTTCGTATGCACCATCATCAAGGGCGGGCATCTCATCGAGACCATCGATCGCGGGCGAGCCGACGACGTGCACGCGCTGCGGATCCTCGCCCATCCGGATGATGCGCTGCGCCGATTCCTCGGTCGCGGGCAGATGGACATGGGCGAGCTTGGTGATCGCGTGCCGCATCGCCTCGTCAGCGACGCCCTCGGCGCGATCCCCGCCGTGCATGTGCGCCACGCGTATGCCGGCCACCGAAGCGGCGGCGGCGGCGGCAACTCCTTCCAGGTGGTCGCCGAGGACGAAGACTACTTCCGTCGGGTTGCTCGCAAGGTACCCGGCCAACGCGCTCACGCCTCGACCCAGCGCGCGAGCGTCTTCGAATCGACCAGTATCTCCGGGCGTGCGCATCTCGATGCGTACGACGTCCTCGAACTCTCCCTCCACTTCGCGGACCGTGAAGGCAGGAGGGAGCAGATGGGTTCCGGTCGCGATCGCTCTCAGAATCAGGCGCGGATGGTCATCAATGGCGTGCATCGCGGGCCGCAGTAAACCGAAATCCGCGCGAGTCGCAGTCACCGCCGCGATGGTACGAGGTAGATTCACGCCACGTGCACGCTGGCTTTGGAGGCGTCCGCTTGGTCCGGCTCGGCGATTTGCTGATCATTGAGAGGCATGTTTGCCTTCACTGCGCACGCCAAGGTACGGCCGACGATTTCCCCGAGTCGTGCCGGAGAGATGCCCGTGCCGGGGCGCTTGATCGCCAGATCTTCACGGGTCAGCGTGTGTCCGGCGGGAAGATCGCGCGTGGCGGTCAGCGATTGACGGGAGGCCTCCCGCACATCGCGCTCGGCATCGGAGACCCTTTTCTCGATCGGTCCGCGCATCGTCCAGGCGCGGTGTGCAAGGCGCACGTATTCCTTCAGACCTTGCTCATCGAGCGAGGCGGTGTGATCGGGCCCGGGCGCGCTGCGATCGTGCGTAAAGTGCTTCTCCAGCAGGCACGCCCCGCTCGCCACCGCGAGGGCGCCGGTGTCGAGGGCCGTCGTGTGATCGGAGTACCCCAGCGCGTGGGGCGTAGCGTGCAGCATCGCCAGCCGACCCCCGAGGGCGGCTTCCTCATCAGGCGTCGGATAGGCGGAGACGCAATGCATGAAGACGTGCTCGTGCGTTCCCAGCCACGAGGCCGCCTCGGCGACCTCCTGCAGCGTCGCCGCACCGGTGCTGAGGATGAGCGGCATCCCCGCGTTCATCATCGCTTGAATCAACGGACGGTTGATGATGTCCGTCGAGGCGGTCTTGTAGGCATCGAAGGGCAGGCGCTGCGCCTCCTCGACGAGGGGGAGGCTGAAAATGCTGACGATCACGTGCAGCCCGCCGCGGTGGGCGCGCTCGATGATCGGCGCCATCTGATCCGTGGTCAGTTGCAGCCGGCGCAGCATCTCGAGCGGATCATCAGCCCCTGACCGCTTCTGGTAGGCGGCGAGCTTCGCGGCCCGGCTGAGCAGCAGGTCCGCATCGAACAACTGCAGCTTGACGGCATCGGCCCCGGCGCGCTGCGCGGCGTCGACCAGCGTCATCGCCGTCTCCGCCGACCCGTCGTGATTCACGCCCAGCTCGGCGATAATGTACGGCGGGCGGTCCGGGGCGATCTCACGTCCTGCGATACGCATCACGACACCCTTGGCTTCTCGGCACACAGGGTATCTTCGGCAACCGCCGTGCCAACCTGAATTCGCGCGCGCGGGCAGCAAAAGCAGCTTCAGAGACGCTCAGGTCGCATCGCTTGTAGGCCGTGTGGCTTGTACGGATTGTGTTTGGGTGCTGTCGGCGTCGCGCAGGTTCTGCGCTGAGGCGTGCGAAAGGCGGCGAGTCAAAACGACGTGCGCTAGATCAGAATCGATTTCTGAGTCCACGTCGATGACCGAGCCCGACGGCGTGATGATGCCGCGGCGATCTCTCCCAAGAAACGCGTGCGGCTCCCCCTCGACGCTCGTAAACAGCGATTCTCGCCGAACGGCGATCACACCGCCGTCGGGTAGGAATCGCTCGGGCAGGTCCTGTCGGCGGTATGGCACATTTGCCTGGTAGGGGGTCACGGTGCTTGTGCTCAGGTCGATCGTGCTCGTCCACAACGGATGATGCTTGCCGACATCGCAATACGACTGCACGCTGTCCGCACCGGTTTCGATGAGCTTCCGCACGGCGCGATCGATGAGGCCATCCGGCCGCACGGGAACGTTCGCGTAGAGGATGACGACGATTCGCTCCTCGCCGCCGTCTGTCTCGATGGCATGTCGCACGGCGGCGTCGACGGTCGCGGTATCGCCGGCCAGTCCCGCGGGCCGATCGACGACCGCGAGATTCTCCCCCCGCGCGATCGACTTCATCTCCTCGCAATCGGTGGAGACGACGATGCGATCAACGAGGCCTGCCCCTTTTGCATCCTGAATCGTGTACCACACCATGGGCTTGCCGAGCAGGCGGCGCGTGTTCTTCCCCGGCAGGCCCTTGCTGCCCGCCCGGCCGATGATCACCGCGATGACGCCGCCTTCGATGCTCATGGCTGATACGTCCGCAGCTCCGGCGCATCGCCCTCGAGCGTGTTCTGCAATTCCAGTCGCCGCTCGACCAAGCTCCTCCACACATCATGCACGGGCGCGACGGCGACGTTGCCCGCCGAGCGCTCGCAATGCAGGTCCAGCTCGCTCACGGGCACGGAGCCGTCGCTGAAGATGGTCATGCGCCGCAGCGTTTCGCGGTGCATGACGCGCGACGGGGTGACGGCCTCGGACAGCTCGTCGCCGGGCCAGCCGGCGTTGCGCGGAAACGGCGGCGGGGCCTCGATGACCGCGGTCCCCAGCATGTGTTGCCAGCGTTCGTAGAAACTCTCCAGGTCCTCGTATGTTTGCGCGCAGCGTCTCAGTCGGGGCACGAGCCAGGGCAGGGCGAGCCCGCCCGTGCCCGCGGGGCCCGCCAGGTGCCGGCGATGATCGAGTATGTACTGCATGTTCAGCAGCACGTCCTTGAAGCGATCAACACCGAGCATCATCTCGTACGTCACGGCTCGGTCGGCGTGCAGATCGACGCTGATCACGTCCACGCCGCAGGCCAGCAGTCGATCGAGTGTCGCCCGATCGGCGAGCAGCGTCGTGCGAACATGAATGGCGCGTATCCCGGCCTCGCGGGCGAGGCCAATGAGCACATCGAACTCGTCGTGCAGGAGCGGATCGCCGACGCCGGCGAAGGTGAGCACGCAATCGCCGGCCGCGCCGAGTTCCTCGAAGACGCGTCCGGCCAGCGCGCGCGGCAGCGGCTCGCGCTCCACCAGACCACACGGATGCCGCGCGATGAGACCGTCATCCGCCCGCTGCGTGGTCAGCTCGAGAATGACGTGGCGCGGCAGCTCACCGGCCGGGTCGGCGCCGGCCTCTTCGATCGCGGAGACGAGCGCGGCGGGAGACGCGGTATCGCTCCCGTGCCGGTCCAGCGCGCGGCGGAGCAGCCGGTGCTGCCTCGGCGAGTCGAACGTCGCGCGAATGAGCGAGCGGCGAACAACGTGATCGATCTGCACGTTCGCATCGCGCGCGATCGGGTCCGCCTGCGGCGCGTGCGGCTGATACGTCAGCAGCCCACCGATCGTCGACAGGCGGGTGCGCTGTGACAGTTCCCCCATCAACGAGGTGCTGACAACGCAGCCGGACAGGCCGGGCGGAGCCTGGGTGAAGACGATGTTGTGCTGCCCGGGATACTCCAGGTAGCGCGCGACGAGCCCGTCGCAGCCCGTTTCGTCGGTCGCATCGATCAGCGGCCAGTCGGGCGCGGCGATCAGCGCGGCGGTCAGGCCGCGCCTTTGCATGACCGGATACATGACCGGCGGGCAGAGCGCTTCGTCATAGACGCTCGCGCCGGCGATCCCGCCTCGCCATGACGTGTCGGCCCACAGGCGCGCGGTCGCGATGGCCTGGCGCTCGGGCCCGAACGGCGAGCCGTGGCAGCGCTCGATGTGCACGGGAAGCCCGATCCGCGCACGATCGATCAGCGACTCCGCGTCGAATCCGTGCGGGGCGATGAGTATGATCGATTCGATCTTCCTGCACGAGCCAAGGCGCTCGAGCGTCGCCTGCATGACCGGTCGGCCGTCGAACGGCTCGGCGAGCGAGCGCTCGAGGCCCAGCGCGTTGCGGTCCGGATCGACGGGCACGAGGACGGCCACGCGGGGATTGGCCCGGACCGCGACTTCGCCTTCCTTCACCTCTTCCTCGATCGCCGCCGTCGGTCGCGGACGGAGACCGATGCGCTCGCGGCGGAGAATGCGCCGGGCATCGTCGAGCTGCGCGATGAACTCTTCCGCGGCGTCGGCGATCCAGACCACGTTCACCAGATCGCGCTCGAGCTGCGCCCTTTGTCGGCTCACCGCATCCAGGTCCTGCTGCATGTGCAGGCGGCGATCGGCCTTCATGCGCTTGAACACGCCGAGCTGATTGAGGTGATTGAGCAGCTCGAACGTCTGAAACATCTCCTCGACCTGCCGACGGTGACGCTCGATCTTCTCGAAATACCCGGCCATACGCTTCGCGTCGGCCTGGTGCTCGAGCATGCGGCGGAGCACGGCGGCGGTCTTGCGCGACGTCTCGCGGAGCCGCGCGACATCGCGCTGCACCTCGCTCAGGCGCGCCTCGGCCGCCTTCATCCGCGCTTCATCGGACACCGAAGCGGGCGCGGGAAGCGCCGGCAGCGGGCGCGTCGCGTGCTGCCGGAGCACCTCGCGCAGCGGCCGGGCCGTCGTGTGCTGCTTGGCCACCCCGCCTTCGGTGGCGTCGATGATCTGCACGCCCTCTTCGGCATACGCGGCGAAGTCGCGCTCGAACTGCTGGAGATACGTGAGCATCTGCGCATCGGTGTAGATCGACCGGCCGTGCACGTCGGCCGTCCTGTGCAGGTGCCGGCGATGGCGGACGATGCGCTGCCATTCCATCATCGCGATCGTGTTGAACGGGTTGAGCTCGGGCGCCCAGATGTCGTGAATCGCCGTCCCGGGCGCGTAATACAGACCGTCGGGGAAGCCGAGGTCCTGCCCGATCATGGCGATGGGATTGCATCCCAGATAACGGGCGAAGTAGACGGCGAGATGGGCGACGGTCGCCCCGGCGGGCAGTTCGCCCATCTCGCGCTTCAGGTCGCCCAGCACGCGATCGAGGAACGGCGCGGCGCAGCACCGCACCGGCCCGGGGAAGGCATCGAGGATCGACGGATGCGCCTTGGGATCGGCGAGCAGGGTGACGCCCTCGACGTCGTCGGCGGTCAGTCCCTCGTAGAAGCGGCGCGAAATCTCGTGGTAATCGAGGGCGGTGACGAAATGCGGCCGCACGCCCGCCTCCAGCAGCGGCTTGAGCGTCGTCTGCACGGCGATGATGACGCAGCGATCGCGCACGTCCGGCTCGGCGAGGAGGTGGACGTTCTTCTTCAGGCTCGGCCCGGCGGAAACGACGACGGCGGGGAAGCCGGCCGCGGCGTCCTCCAACTCCGCCACCCCGCGACCGCCCACGTAATGATCGACGTTGTGCATCAGGTTGCGCACGGTGTCCACCGACCGGACGAGCGTCGTCATCAGCGTCGTCCTCGCCGTCGTGACGTACTCCAGGAACATCGACCGGAACTGCTGCACCGGCCCGGCGAGGCGCCTGCGGCTGGGCGGATGCTCGAGGAACGTCACGCCCTGGGCGAGGATGGACTCGGCGCCGTTGAGCTTGCCGCCCAAGGCGGCGCGGTCGGCGGGATCCGTGACGAACACGAGCAGGGCCTCGCCCAGCCACGCCGAGTGATCGATGCGCTCCAGGGCGGCCCGCAGGAGCGGGACGTTCGGCTCGAAGACGACGATGATGCCCGTCTTGCCGAGGCGACGGGCGAGGGCCTGGACGTGATAGCCGAGCCCGAAGCCGAGGACGATGACCACGGCGTGATCGACGACGTCGACGGTGTCGGCCAGGCGCCGGGCTTCCTCGAGCGGCCGGTGCCGGCTGGCAAGCTGGAGGCCGTCGAGCGAGGCGGTGACCGATCCGTCCGCGGCGTCGGTGAAGCGGATCGCCGGGTCCGGTGCGGCGGCCTCGATCTGCCGGGCGATGTCGGCGTTGCGCTCGCCAAGCCCGGCCAGATTGGCCGCCAGATGGGTTTGCATCGTCGCCGAGGGCATGGGACAGTCGCCGGCTGAGGGGTCTCGCAGCCGAAGGGCGCTCCGCTGCGTATCGGGTATCGGAACACTCAAGGACGCCGCTGCAACAATGCCCCAGCCCCCGAATGTCGGCCTGTTGACCCGCTACGTGCTGGAGAACCCCTACCCGCTGGGGGCGGGGCTGCTCGTCATCGCCCTCGTCGTCGGCTGGCTGGGGCTGCGCGACGGTCGAAGCGATCGGATGATCATCGCGGTGGCGAGCGTGCTCCTCGCGGCCGGCGTGATCGCCGCCGGGCTGCTGGTGGTCACCAGCGGCGAGCACGGCCGTCGGGTGACCCGCGATCTGGTTGAGGCGGCAGTGACCGAGGATCTGGTCGCCG
>JAXHTH010000171.1:0-9914 GCA_034211115.1 Planctomycetota bacterium
GGCCTCATCAATCCCCTCGCCATCATCCACTTCACCGTGGGCGACATCGACGAGATGGTCCAGCGCATGAAACGACGCGCGGAGAAGGAAGGCCGGCACGACGATGCCGACGAGAACGTCATCCGCAACCGTTTCGACGTCTACCGCAAGGAGACCGAGCCCGTGCTCGGCCATTTCGATCCGGGCCTGGTGATCGAGGTGGACGCGATCGGCACGATCGAGGAGGTGCACGAGCGCGTCAAGGCCGCCGTGACGCCGATCTACGAACAGGCCTTCGACCGCGCCTGACGCCCCCCGCCGCCTGCGACGCAGCACGCGCCACACATGGCGACCCCTCGTTATACTCCCCCCCGTGCCTTCCGTTCTCACCGTCAACAACGCGCAAAAGAGATTCGGCCGCACCCGGGCGCTGGCCGGCGCGAACCTCGCGCTGGAGAACGGCGAGCGGCTCGCCCTGCTCGGCCCCAACGGGGCGGGGAAGACGACCCTCGTGCGCACCATCGCCGGCCGCGTGAAGCTGCACCAGGGCGACATCGCCCTGCTGGGCGAGGCGCTGAACGGCTCGCCCGCCGCCCAGCGCGTCCGCCGACGGCTGGGCATCGTCCCCCAGGAGATCGCCCTCTATCCCCTGCTCACCGCGCGCGAGAACCTCGAGGCCTTCGGCGCCATGCACGGCCTGGGCGGATCCGCCCTCAAGGAACGCGCGAAGTGGGCCTTGCAATGGACGGGACTCGCCGATCGCGCCCGCGAACCGATCCGGGGTTTCTCCGGCGGGATGAAGCGCCGCCTCAACATCGCCTGCGGCATCCTCCACGAGCCGGAAGTGATCCTGCTCGACGAGCCGACGGTGGGCGTCGATCCCCAGAGCCGGCAGCGCATCTGGGAGATGGTCGATGAACTCTGCCGCCGCGGCGCTTCCGTCCTTCTCACCACCCACCAGCTCGACGAGGCGCAGCAGGTCTGCGACCGCATCGTCATCATCGATCATGGCAAAGACATCGCCGCGGGCACCTTCCACGAACTGCTGCGCGACACGATCGGCACCCAGCGCCGGGTGACCATCGAGCTGGAGAGCGCGCCGCCGCAAGCGCTGCTCCAGCGCGGCTATCAGGCCGGCGATGACAACACCGTCCTCTGCACGATCGACGATGTCGCCGAGGAGCTGCCCGCCCGACTCAACGAGATCAAGGCCGCCGGTGGCGCGGTGCGCGATGTTCACGTCCAGGCCCCCTCCCTCCAGGCCGTCTTCATCCACCTCACCGGGCGGGAGCTGCGCGAATGATCGGCACCCTGATGCGCATAAGCTGGCTGAACCTCAAGCGCGACCGGATCGCCCTGGCGCTGACGTTCATCATGCCCATCGTGTTCTTCACCATCTTCGCGTGGATCTTCGGCAACATGGGAACGGGAGGCGGCGGCGAGGAACGCTCCGTCATCGTCGTCGACGAGGACCAGACCAAGATCAGCGGCCGGTTCGTCCAGGCCATCGACGAGCAGAAGTCGCTGAAGGTCGTCACCACGCCGCGCGCGACGGAAGAGAACCCGGATCCGGCACCGTACACGCGCGAGACCGCCACCGCCGCCGTCCGCGCCGGCGACTATTCCGTCGCCCTCATCATCCCCGAAGGCTTCGGCGATGAGTTCGGCACGTTCGTGGGCGACAGCCAACCCGTCCAGCTCATCTACGACGCGTCCAATCCCTACGCCCGCTTCAGCACCGCCGGCCTCCTCCAGGCCGCGGCGATGACCACCGCGCCCGACATCCTCATGCAGCAGGGGCTCGGCTATCTCGAACAATACGGCGGCGGGCTCACCGACGAGCAGCAGAACGCCGTCGACACCATCACCCCCTACCTCCGCGGCGAACGCGACTGGGAGGAGTTGGCCGACGAGGAGACCGCAGACGACCAGAGCGCGACGGAGCGTGAAGTCAATGGTGAGGACGCATCCGACGCCGGCGATGCCGGTTTCGCCGGCCTCGTCAGGGTCGAGGCCATCGACGTGCGCGGCGAAGAGTACGACATGGTCGCCTACTACGCCGCCGGCATCAGCGTCATGTTCCTTCTCTTCTCCATGGCCGGCGCCGGCAGCTCCATCCTCGAAGAGGAGGAAACCGGCACGCTCGAACGCCTGCTCAGCTCCAACGTCTCGATGACCTCGCTCCTGACGAGCAACTGGCTCTTCTTCGTCGCCCTCGGCTTCGCGCAGGTCGCGGTCATGTTCATCTGGGCCGCGCTGGTCTTCGACCTGGACCTGCTGCCGGTCAAGCGCCTCGTCGGCGCGGTGGTGATGACGCTGGTGACGTGCGCGGCGGCGGCGGCGTTCGGGATCATCTTCGCCACCGCCTGTCGCAGCCGCGCCCAGCTCGGCGGCCTGTCCACCATCGTCATCCTCATCATGTCTGCGCTGGGGGGGAGCATGGTCCCCAAGTTCGTCGCCCCGGACGTGTTCAACCTCACCAGCCTCTTCACCTTCAACGGCTGGGCGCTGGACGGCTACCTGAAGGTGTTCTGGTTCGACGACCCGGCGGCCGGCCTGGCCGGCACGCTGCGGGGGCTGGCGCCCCAGCTCACCGTGCTCATCGGCATGACGATCGTGTTTCTCTTCGTCGCCCGCCTCCTCGCCCGCCGCTGGGAAACCGCGTAGCGCCCACCCCCGGTGGGACCCCCGTCCCGGCCGTCAGGCGTTCGGAACTTGCGGCGCGGGCGTCGCCTCCTGGCTTATTCTCTCACTCGACGCGGAACGCCGGCCCGATCGCTTCCGGTCCCGTGACGGTCAGGTTCAGATCACGCAGCAGGCCGTCCTTGAGGTTGTAGATCCAGCCGTGCACGGCCAGCGCCTGCCCGCGCCCCCAAGCCTCCTGCACGATCGTCGTCGCGCAGAGGTTG
Source organism: Planctomycetota bacterium (assembly GCA_034211115.1). Classification (GTDB taxonomy): domain Bacteria; phylum Planctomycetota; class Phycisphaerae; order Phycisphaerales; family SM1A02; genus JAXHTH01. Next base: position 2,889 of record JAXHTH010000171.1, read on the forward strand.
GCGACCTGCTGATGCACGTTCAGCTCGCACATCCGATCGAGCCGGCCCCCCGGATCGGCGATCGCGTCGAGTTCGTCGCTGTGCTTGTGATAGAGATCCTTGATCGCCGTCAGCCAGGTGTCGATGAGGCCGAAGGACTCGCGCTGGAGGGCGGCCTGAATCCCCCCGCAGCCGTAATGGCCGCACAGAATGATGTGCGGCACCTTCAGCACGTCCACCGCGTACTGGAGAACCGACATGCAACTCATGTCCGTGGGGATGACCACGTTGGCGATGTTGCGATGCACGAACAGCCCGCCCGGGGGCAGGTCGACGAGATTCTCGCCCGGCACGCGGCTGTCGGCGCAGCCGATCCACAGGAACCGCGGCGCCTGACCCTCGGCCAGACGGGCGAAGAACTTCGGATCCGACTCCCGCAGGCGGGCGGACCAGCGACGATTGTTCTCCAGCAGCGTCTCGATCTCGTTCATGGCGACACTCCTCCCGCCCCCACGGCCCCGAAAAGGGCGGATTGTAGCACCCATGCGGTCGTCAGCCGGCCCCGTGGCGGCCCGGCGCCGGGTCCGGTCCAGGACGGATTCCGCTCGACCGATGGAACAACCGGCGGTACACTGATGGTTGGTTCAGAGAGGGGCGTGGCGCCTCGCCCGCCCCGACTTCGCTCTTTGACAATGGGGCCGAATGGTATCGACCGGACAGGGAAGGCGTGTCGCTGCGCGTCGTGGAGCATCCTTGCCACGTAAAAAGGATGCACAACCATAACTGCCGAACCGCAGTTTGCACTTGCCGCCTAAACAGGCCGGCACGATCGGCGCCTGACGCCCGATGGGGCGTCGATCGACGACATCGGGCTGGTTCCAAGGCTCTGACAGGCGGCGGCGGAACGAGAAAACAGTCTGTCATGGCGCGATGAGAGGCGGTCGCCGGCCGCTCATCAAGCCGAGATCAACGCGGCGACTACACGCGTAGACGCGGCGCGCTGACTGTATCGGCACGGGGGTTCGAATCCCCCCGGCTCCACTTTTCCGCTTCACTGCATTCAGGCGAAGCATCGCGCAAGACCCTGCGTTCAGCAGGGTTTTGTGCGCGCGGGCTCGATGCGCTCTTCTCCGACTTCGCCTCCGTGCGCTTGCTCTCAGACCCGTTCTGCAGCGCATTTTGCAGCGCGCCCTGCTCGCCGTCTTTCACCGCCTGCACGAACAACTCATCGGGCACATCGTTGGCGTAGTGCTTGCCCGAGATGGTGATGCTGTGGCCGATCCACTTGCTCACCGCGTACTGCGGGAACGTCATCGCCCACTGCTTCTCGCACGAGCGCCGCAACGTCTGGAAGGCATCCTTCCACGGCTTGACGCCGGCTTGCTTCACAATCGCCGTCAGACGCCGGTGGAGCTGTCCGCCCCGGCCCAGCGTGATGACCCCTTCCTGTCCTTCCTCGGCCGCATCGAAGGCGTCCTGCACGATGACGGCCAACTGGGGCACCATCGGGACGATGCGCTGCTCGTGGCCGGCGTGATGCTCCGTCTTGGGGCTTCGTACGGTCAGCCGGTTGTTCTCCCAATCGATGTCCGCCCATGTCAGCAGATGCGACTCGGATGGCACGCGCAGGCCGGCGAACCGGGCCAGCCCGAAGAGCAGCTTCCACTGGAGGCTCGGGCACGTCTCCAGAACCTTGTCCGCTTCCGCCGGCGTGACGTAGCGGACGTTCTTCGATGCCGTGGAGCCGGACCGCAGGTGACGGAAGGGCGACTCCCGCAGCAGCCCACGTCGCACCGCCGCGTTGAAGATGCCCTTCGCGTTCCCGCAGTGCTGCCTGACCGTCGCCTCGCTGATGCCCTGCTCGGCCAGCCAGTCCTCCCAGTCGGCGGCATCATCGGGCGAGATGGACCGGATGAGGATGTCCGAGTCGAAGTGGGCGAGCAGCTTCGCCTGCGTCTGCTTCAGCTTCTTCAGGCTCTCGGCCTTCAGGCCGCGCCGCGTGCTGATGAACTTCTCCAGGAAATCACCCAGCCGCGTGCTCGGCCGCGCCGCCGTCAATCCGACCTCGGCCAGCCGATTCACCATCGCATCGTCCAGGCCGGCCAGCCAGAGCGATGTCTGGTCATCCAGCGGGTGTCCCCTGATGACGGATGAAATCAGATGCTCCAGCCGCAGCTTGAACGCGGCTGCGCCCTTCCGGCTCATCTTGCCCAGCCGAACCGTCTGGCGCTTGCCGTCGGGTCCGAGACTGAATTGGATGGCCTTCCGGCCATTCGATTGGCTGATGAGACTTGCCATGATTCACCTGCCTTTCGGCTTCCGGCGCTTCGGCCGTGCCGTGATTTCCAATCCCAGAAGGTCCGCTAGGGCATCGAGAGTCGCCATCGACAACCCGCCCTGCCCGGACATGAAGCGGCTCATCGTCGCTTCCGCCAACCCAAGCTCTTTGCAGATGCGATACCGGCTCATGCCGCTTTCGTCCACGGCCTGCCGAATCTGGTCGCTCAGGCTGGCGCGTCTCTTGCCCATCGCCGTCATTCTACAGATACTTCGGATGAAGTCAAGTACCATTTTCAGATTCAATCCGGGGCCGTGTATCGCCAGCGCGTCGCCTTCCCGGTCTTGGGGCTGCCCTTCTCTGCCGCATCGAGGATGCCGTCATTCTCAAGCAGGTTCAGCCGGCGATGTGCCGTCATCAGGTCGCGGCCCAGGATTTCCGCCGCCTTCCGCACCGACAGGTAGAACGGCCCGTCACCGGCCGCCCGCTGAAGCTCCCGGCAGACCGCCACAAGCCGGCGCGTCTCGGGGGCGTCGTACTGCATCGCCGCCGCCGGCAACTCGGCTTCGTCCACAAGTGCGAGTATCTGACTCATCGGTCCATGTCCTTTCGGCCACTTGACCCTCGGCCAAGCGTAGATGAAATCGGCCCACACATCGTCCCAGCCGTGCTCGCCGCTCAGCGCCGGCCGGGCCAGTTCGTACCACTTCCGGACGGTGGCGCGAAGTGCCTTCGGCTCGCTCTCCGCCAGTTCGGGAATCGCCTTCAACGCGCGGGCCAGGTCGAATATCCGCCGATTCCGCTCGCCTTCCCGAAGCGGCAGCGTCGTCAGAATCGCGTTTTCGATTCTCTCCTGCAGGGAATCAGAATTGATACAGAGAGACGGAGAGACAGAGGAATCGCCTTCAATCACGTTTCCTATTGCTTCGGTATCTCTGTATCTACTCTGTCTCTCTGTAACACCCTCGGCCAGGCCGGCGGCAATCGGGTCGATGCTGGGCATTGTCCCGTCCGGCAACGGGTTCACCCATTCGTACACCGTCCCGTCGGGATGTCGGGAATGCGGAAGCAGAGAGAAGCCGGCCCCGCGCAGTTCCCCATCGCCCAGCTTCCGAATAGCGTGAATCTCAGAGACGAAGTAGACGTGCCGGCCGCGCGCCGTCCTGACCGTCGGCAGGGTTCCCGCCAAGTCCATGTGCGAGAGCGCCCAGCGGTTGTACGCGCCCATGTCATCGAAGTCGCGGCAGGTCAGATTCCCGCTCACGGGGCCACAGATGACCGCCACGCCGTCCGCGTCGCCGTTGGCGTACCACTCCGTCACTTCCTCAGCGCCGGCTCTGCGGCTCTGGTACGGCTTCCAAGACCGAATCGCCGGTCGCTTGCCCTTCGTCGGGATGATGCTCATGCCGCGCGCTGCGTAGCCCAGCGCGTCGGCCAGCAGGTCGGTCATTCCCCAAGCTCCAGCGCTATGACACGGTTCGGGCCGGCCCACCCCTTCAGATTCTCCAGCGGGACCAGTCGCACGGTCGCCAGCTTTCCGTCGCCGGCCGGACATTCGCGGAAGTCGCCCGACAGGACAAACTCGCGCAGGCGCGGCGTTTCGCAGATGACCGCCTCGGACCCGATGACGATGGCCCACCACTGCGCCGGCGAAGTCAGGAGCCCGCTCGGCTGCCGGCGATAGTGCGTCTCGATGGCGACGTTCCCCGTCTGGAGCGCCTTCCGGTCGTGCTTGACTTCGACGAAGCACTGAAGCAGCAGATCTATCGCGGCGTCATCGACGCTCTGGTACGGGTCGAACCCGCGCGACTTGAACCAGCGCGCGACGGCTATCTCCGCCCGGTCGCCTTCGGCCTTCGCCGCGACCCATTCGGGGGAGTCGGGACGAATCATTGGCCGTTCCTCCTCCGCATCTGCTCCCAGCGTGCACGCGGCGGCGCGCCGGCCTTCATCCACGCGAGGAGTTCGGCGTAGTCCCACCGCACGGACCGGCCGAGCCGGATCGGGCGCGGCAACCGCCCGGTCGCGTGCAGCGTCCAGACGTGCCGCTCAGAGACGGAGAGGAGCTTGGCGACCTCCGATGCCGGAATGGCCAAGCGCTCGGGTGAAGTGGTTTGAATCTTCATGCCCCCAGTATCGACCCGAAAACACGGACTGCGCGTGCGTGACAACGACTTGTCCGGCTCGGTCACGCGCTGTCCGTGTTTTGTCCGTCTTCGTCAGTCTTGGAAGCGGTCAGATGCGGCCATTCGACCGGCCGGACGAGATGCGGCCACTCCGCCTCGACCTCATCGAAGCGGTACTCGTTGTGCGTGCTGCCCTTCGCCTTTCGCGGGTGGAGCTTCTTCCGCTGGGCCGCCTTCCTCAGCATGTCGGCGGTCACCGTGTTCTTCGTGTGCTTCGTGTAGTACTGGACCGAAAACCACTCCCGCACCGCCGTCAATGGTTTCAACTGACGCAACAGCTTCACGGCGGCCTTGTGCTCTTCGATAACCATCCCACCCAAAGGTTCAATGACATCAGGACCAAGCTCCCTTGCCGCCGAGTGGCACTTCTCGTATGCTCCCCGTTCATCGAACCATTGTTGCTCCAGGCCGTATTCTGAGCCTTTGAGTGCGCCGCCCGCTTCGAGAGCAACGGCTCCTGCCACATAGTGGGCTGTCCGGTCTTGCCAATGGCCCGCGCGTATCAGCTCCCATTGGTCAGCGACGGCCATCATCAGAAAGACCCAGACGTGATGCGGCAACTGCACTCCGCCAGGCCTAGGCCGGCGCATCTTCGCCGCGCGTCCGCTGAAATCAGCGCCTTGTGGGCTGTCACTCGCTCCGTCAAAGACCCGGTAGAACTCTCTCGCCCAATTCAGCGATTCGAGCAGTGTGTTCCTTGTCGTCAGCAACTCTTCCTCGCTCGGCAACCGCTTGACATCCCAGTGCATCGGCCACTCGCTTTCCGGGCCGGTCCGGGCCTCGCCATCGAAAGCGAGTGAACAGATGGCGAGCACCCGGACCGCACGGCGGGAGCGACCCGCCTGCCCTCATTGACATTGTACCGCGCCCGGCTTATTCACCGATGCGCTCTGGCGGCTCTATCGGCCCCTCCTCCCCTTCAGCGCCGAAGAACTCGTCAAGCTCGTCGGCTCCCGCGTCCCCAATGGGCTCACCCTCATCGAGCCGAAAGTCGTCACCCTCGGCCGTCAGTGGCTCGACCCGAACACCGAGAGTGTCCGTGAGCCACGCCGCCAGCGCCTGTCTGCCCTCGTCCGCCACTACCCTGACCTCATGGCTGACGTGCGCGCGGCCGGCGAAGTAGCCCCCGCCGAAGCCGAGCATCAGCGCGATGAGCAGGAGCAGGAACAGCGCCGGTCCCCGCAGTATCGCCTCGTTCAGCTTGTCCGTCTCGGTTCTCATGGGCACGGGCCGTAGTGGTCGAACAGTTCGAGCATGTCGTAGATGTCCACGATGCCGTCGCCGGTCAGGTCCCAAGGACACTCATCCGGCGGGTCAGGGCAATCTCCCCAGTGCTCCACGAGGATGTCGGCGTCAAGGTCATCGACCACACCATCGCCGTTGAAGTCCCACGGGCAGGGCGGCGGTCCGCCGGGACAGTCGCCCCACGCACCCAGCAGGGCCAGCAGGTCTTCGGTATCAACGATGCCGTTCCCGTCCACATCGCCACCGTCCGCGCCGTCCGTGCCCCACTGCCCCAGCAGAATGAGCAGGTCAGCGGTGTTCACCTCGCCGTTGCCGTCGAAGTCGGCCGGGCAGGATTCCGTCTGGAACTCGTATGCGCCCATGTCCACGATGGGCGGTTCGCCGTTCCCGCTGTCCTCGGTGTCCGGGTCATCGACGAAGCGAGGGTTGCCGTCAAGGTCGAACGGGCACGGCTCGTCGGTGTCGCCATCTTCGTCAAGGTCGAACTCGTCAGGCGGCACGGCCGTGTTGTCCGCCGCGTCGATGCACAGGGAGCCTGGCATCAGGCGCAGGTCGCCGTAGTCGTCATCCTCCGTCCCCCAGACGCCATCGGGGCCGGCATCCGGGTTGCGGACGAACAAGGGGTCGTACTCCTCGACGTTGCTGTAGGTGACGACGGCCTCACCATCCCCGGCGATGGCGTCGTCAGCATTGCCCCAGAACACACAGTTCGTCACCGTGGGCGTGCACTCCACATCGTAGCTGTAGATGCCGCTGCCGTCGAACGCTTCGTTGCCGCCGAAAGTGCAGTTGACGACAGCCGGTTCTGAGTTGGTGATGTTGAAGAGCGCACCCCCGAATGACGATGCCTTGTTCCCACTGAAAACACAGTTCAAAAGCACTGTGTCAGCGTTGTCGTTGTAGACTCCGCCGCTAACGCCAGTGACGTTGCCCGTGAAGGTGCAGTTCGTCAGCGTCGGGCCGGCCAAGTAATTATACATGCCGCTGCCGTATACCGCGAAGTTCAGGTTGAAGGTGCAGTCCATAAAGGAAGCGTCACAATAACCGTCGTTGTTATGGAGGCCACCGCCACGGTCGCCGGCAGTATTACTGTCAAAGACGCATCGCGTCAGGACCGGACGGCTGCTAGAGTTGTACATGCCGCCGCCATCAGTCTCGGCCGTGTTATCGCTTAACGAACAGTCCACCAACGTCGGGTCGCTGCTATAGTTGTACATGCCCCCCCCCCAAGAGGTGGCTGGGTTGCTGGTGAAGTTGCAGTTGACAAGCGCCGGGCTACTATTGTGGTTGTACATGCCAGCGCCCCTTGGAGAGGTGTTGCCAACAAACGTGCAGTTC
>JAXHTH010000172.1:0-7142 GCA_034211115.1 Planctomycetota bacterium
CGCCGAACGCACGCTGCGCGACTTCCTCGTCATGCAGTTCCTCAAGGAGAACCATCTCGGCGACGAGTTCCCGGGCGTGGTGACCGGCGTCGTCTCCGCGGGCGTCTTCGTCTCCATCGAGCGCTTCCTCGTCGAGGGGATGGTGAAGATGTCAGACGTCTCCGCCCCGGACGGACGGCCTGATCGATGGAAGGTCGACGAGGCGACCGGGCGGTTGCAGGGTCATCGCAGCGGCGCTTCGCTGGGGATCGGCGACATCGTGACGGTGCAGATCATCAACGTCGATCTCGCCTCGCGCCACCTCGATCTGCTGCTCACCGACCTGCCGCCGCGGAGCGTCGCCGAAGCGCCGGTGCCGCGCAAGCGCGGCGGCGCGGGGTCGAAGGCGAAAGGCAAGCGCAAGGGATACAAGAAAGGCCGGCGCGGGCGCCGGAGCGGCTGACCGCCGCCGGCCCGTCCCCGGAAGTCCCCGGCCAACCCCTGGAGCAGCGCCGCGACGCTGGTCGGAAAAAGAGCCCGGCCCGCATGGTGCGGGCCGGGTGGAGCTTTTTGTTTCAAGTGGTGGCAGAGAATCGTGGGGGTTTTACCGGCGGCGCGAACGGCCGAGACCGGCGAGAGCGAGCAGGGCCAGCGCGCCCGGAGCGGGCACGGCGCCGACGTAGAAGTGGTCCATCGTCGACCAGGCGTTGGCCGCACCGTCAGGGGCGTCGATCTTGATCCAGTCGATCGGAGCGTCGGTCGTGAACCCTCTGAAGTCGGCGTCGTTGGCCGGGTCGAAGGAGTACATCGTCCCGTCGCTCAGCTCGATGTCGATCGGGCCGGCCTGGAAGAACCCGTTGATGTCGCTGGGGAAGAACAACCCGCCGACCGCGGTGACGGGATCACCGGTGAAGTCCACGCGCAGGTAGTCCAGCGCGCTGTTGGTGGACATGTTCCCGTCGCCGGACCAGAGGAACGAGTTGGCCCCGCCCTCGGCGGAGATCGTTCCCGCGAACCCGTTCATGGGGCCGATATCGAGCGTGTACTCGGTGTACCCGCCGTAGACATAGCCGTCGAAATCCTCGAGGAGGAAGGCGGGCTGGATGTTGTCCAGGAAGGTCGCCTCGTCCTCGTACACGACGCCGGCGCCGGCGGTGGCGGCGGTGAGGGTCACCGTGCCGGCCGCAAGCGCCAATAGTGCTGTTCTCATCGTTTCATTTCCTCCAAACTGGTGGACACGAGTTCGGGAGCCGCGCCGAACAGGCGCGCCTCGCCAAAGCTCTGCTTGTGTCTCTTTCGAAAGACGGCCGGCCGGAACGTCCGACCGGTCCGAAGTCTGGTCCTTGCCTGTCAGCGACCGCGCTCCGGGGCGGGATTCGAAAGAGATCGATGTCGCCCGCGTTCGGCCACCCGCGCCGCGGGAGGGGCATCCGCTCCCACGGCGACGAAGCGTATCTGTTGCGGACGATCCGATCCCCTCTTGCGCCCTGTTCGCAGGACGCCAACCTGTGTTCACCATAAGCCGACATTCGCCAGGCGACAACTTTTATCCGCGTGCGAATTCGATTTTGATTCCGCGATTGATGCGTCGCGATGGGAGATGCGGCACAATCGAGCGGCGCAGGAATGCGTCGGACGATATGCCGGTCCGACAATCCGGATATGCCGATGTCGGAGAGGCGGTTCTTTTCGTGCGGCCCGGCGCACGTTCCCCTGCGGCGAAAACAGGCATCCGGCGTTCTCGATGCGGCCTGCCCCGTTGAACAGGCGGCGAGTATTCCGGTTGTAGGATCTGTGTCGAATACGGCAGGAGATCGCGCGGCGCGCGGCGCCTTCACCCCGGGCACGCCTTCAGTTGCTCTTATGCATCCTCCGCCAGCGCCTCCAGGAGCGGCGCGAGATGCGCTTCGTACGTGCGCCAGCGCTCGACCGCGGACTGGTATATCGGCCTGGATACCTGGTGATAGCTTGGTGTCATTACGGCGCGCCTGGATTCGTGGAAGCGAAGACAGGCTTCGTCCCACTCCAGCCTGCAGAACTCGATGATTCGGCGGGTCATCGGTTCCGGGTCGCCGATCAGCTCCTCGTATTGCACCTGGAGGATGGGCAGATCCAGCACGCGGCGCCAGTGCTCCATGAGGCGATCGGCCTGTCGGCAGACGAAGCCGATGTGGCGCAGATCGGTCGCGTAGGGATGCTTGGCGGGATTGAAGCGATTCATGTAGATCGACAGGCCGTTGTCGACGGGATCGCGCCGGCAGTGGATGACACGGGCGCGGGGAAAGAGCAGGGCGATCATCCCCAGCAGGCGGGGATTCTCCAGCGCCTTGTCGACCACCCGCGCCGCGCCCCCGCTCAGCTCGGCGAGCCGGGCCAGGTGCGCTTCGGCCAGCTCGTCGGCCCGGGCCGGGGTGAGCCGGCACAACCCGCGCGGATACGGCTCGGCGCCCGCCAGCCGCTCCGGCAGCTCGTTGCGCACGTGCTCCAGGTCCTTCAGCTCACCGGCGCCGAATCCCCGCGGATGGGCGTCGATGATCTGTTCCGTGAGCGTGGTGCCGGAGCGCGGCAGACCCGCGATGAACACCGGCGTCTCCGATTCGATCGATGAACGCGGCAGCGCCTCCATCATGTTCTCGGAGAAGAAGGCGATGAGCTCATCGATGTGACGACGGTAGGAGGGCGGATCGAACGGGCGCTGCATGAGCCGGTTGCCCAGCCTCCACGATTCCATCGCCCGCTCCGGGTCGCCGAGCTTGTCGAAGGCCTGCCCGCGAAGAAAGGCCAGGCCCACGCGGGTGTTGGCCGGGACGGCTTCGTCGTGCACGTACGCGTCGGCCAGCGCCAGCGCCAGCTCGTATTGGCCGTCGTTGTGGGCGACAGTGCATCGGCAGAGTGCGATATACGGTTGGAGATCGGGCGGGGCGGTCAGCCCCTCCAGCAGCGCGCGAGCGTCGGCGTAGCGGCCCATCCGATCGTAGACGAATGCCTTGTCGACCCTGGCCACCGCATCGTCGGGCTTCAGCGCCAGCGCCCGGTCCAGCTCGTCGAGGGCGTCCTCGGTCCGTCCCGCCCGGAGGCTGAGCCGCGCCAGGGCCACGAGCAGGCTCGCCTCCCGCGGCCTGGCGGCGAGACACTTGCGGTAATAGGAGGCCGCGGCGTCGAACCGCTCGTGCACCTCCATGATCTGCGCCAGCAGGCGGAGGGCGTCGACGTTGGCGCGATCGCGCTGAAGCACGCGATGGCAGGCGTCTTCCGCCGCGTACATGTTGTTCCTGCGGAAGGCGGCGACGGCCGCGCGGAGCTCCTCCTCGACCGGCACCTGCCGCCCGCGCCCGCGCCGCGTTGCTCGATCTCGCCGCATCGTCCTGAGTCTATCCCCCTCTGCGGCACGGGAGAAGGAGGAGAGGCGGGGGCGCAGAAGAAGGCCGGCCCGCGCGGGGCGGGCCGGTCCGGTTGGCTGCAACAGCAAGCTTGCCTCGTTCAGTGGCTGTTTACCGGCGGCGGGAGCGCGCCAGACCGGCAAGACCGAGCAGGGCGAGCACGCCCGGAGCGGGCACGGCGCCCACGTAGAAGTGGTCCATGGTGGACCAGTAGTAGCTGGCGTCGTCCGGGCAGTCGATCTTGATCCAGTCGATCGGGGCGTCGGTCGTGAACCCTCTGAAGTCGGTGTCGTTGTCCGGAACGAACTCGTAGTTTGTCCCGTCGCTCAGCTCGATCACCACCGGGCGACCGGGCACGAAGAACCCGCTGATGTCGCTGGCGAAGAACCAGCCGCCGACCGCGGTGACGGGATCACCGGTGAAGTCCACGCGCAGGTAGTCCAGCGCGCTGTTGGTGGACATGTTTCCGTCGCCGGACCAGAGGAACGAGTTGGCCTCGCCCTCGGCGGAGATCGTTCCCGCGAACCCGTTCATGGGGCCGATGTCGAGCGTGTACTCGGTGTACCCGCCGTAGACATAGCCGTCGAAGTCCTCGAGGAGGAAGGCGGGCTGGATGTTGTCCAGGAACGTCGCCTCGTCCTCGTAGACCATACCGGCGCTGACGGTGAGCGTAACGCTGCCCGCAGCCAACGCGACAAGTGCGCTTCTCATTTTCGTTTCCTCCTTGCGATTGTCAGTAGTACTACTTGGCGCAACCTTCACGCACCGTCGATTCGAGGACGGCGCGCACACGGCATTTCGTGTCTCTCTCTTCCCGGCTGAGCCCCCCGCCCCGATGGTGGCGCGACCGGGCGGCTTCCCCGCGGGGCCGACAGGCCCGCGCCCGGCCTCTCCCTCCCCGCGGCCGTCCTCTTCGGCCGCCGTTTGGGGGGCTGAAACCAGTATTAGAGTATTGGGATATCCCGATTGGGCCAAGGGGAATCCCCGCAATTGCACACGTCATTCATCTGGATCAGCCGATTCGAGCTGTCTGATCGGATTATGTTCGGATGTCGGGTGCGGATGTGGGGCGTCCGCTCGGTTCTTCGCGGCGAGCCTTGCGGGCCGCAGCGCCGCCCGCCGACGCGGACGGGCCGGATCAGATCCCTTCGGCCAGGGCCTGCTTCAGCGGCTCCAGGTGTGGCGCGAAACGCTCGGCGCGGTTCACCGCGTGCCGGTAGACAGGCTGATCCACCTGCTCGCGGCTGAGCGTCAGGATCTCGCGCTTCAACTCGTAGTAGCGCAGGCACTGCTCGTCCCAGGGCAGGCCGACGAAGTCGATGATCCGCCGGCTCACCGCCTCCTGGTCGGCGGTCAGCTCCTCGTAGCGCACCTCGAGAATCGGCGCGTCGAGCACGCGCTTCCAGTGATCCATCAGCCGCTCGTACTGGCGGTAGTGCATCCCCAGATGTTTCAGATTCGAGGCGTAGCGGTGTCCGGACGGGTGCAGCGCTTCCCCGAAGCACGAGAAGCACGCATCCATCGGGTTCCGCCGGCACTCGATGAATCGGGCTTCGGGCAGGAGCAGCGAGAGCACGCCGAGGTTCTCGAAGTTCGAGAGGTATTTGTCGACGAAGCGCTCCGCGCCTCCGCCCTGCTTCCGCGCCGCCTCGAGATAGTCGCCCGCGGCCTGATCGGCCGTGGCGGGCGTCATGTCGCCCACGCAGTGCGGGTAGGCCTGCGTTGAGCCGACGGTCAGCGACAGACCGCGAAGGACGTGGTTGATCTCGAAGAACTCGCCGATGCCGCACGCCTGCGGGTGGGCATCGATGATGCGTTCGACGAGCGTCGAGCCCGTGCGCGGCATGCCGACGACGAACACCGGGTCCTTCGCCTTCAGCGTCGCCCGCGCGAAGCGCCGAAGGTTCTCGGGGCTGAAGACCTCGATGAGCCCGTCGATCCGGCGGCGGAAGGCGGCCGGATCGTAGGGTTCCCCGAACGCCTCGTTGCCGTTGCGGTAGGCCTCGAAGGCGCGATCGTACTCGGTGCGTTTCTCGTGGATTTTCCCGAGAAGGAAGTAGAGTTCGCGGCGGCGCCGCGCGGGCGTGGCCGGCGCCTCGAGGTGCTTGTGCAGGAGGCGGATCGCCTCGTCGTCGCGGCCTGACTTCCAGAGGGCGCGGGCGAAGAGGCGAGCCATCGCCGCGTCCTCGCGACCGGAAGCGACGAACGGCTGCAGCAGCTTCGCCACCCGCTCGGCCTGGCCCTGCCGATCGAACACCTCCGCCTTCCCCCACACCGCGACCAGCGATTTCGGATCGAGCTTCTGGGCCCGTTCGTAGGCGCTCAATGCCGCGCGATGGTTGCCCTCGGCGAGATGAACATCGCCCAGCCGCAGGAATCCCTCGGGGTTCTTCGGCGCCAGCCGGGTGCTCTGCTGGAGAGTGCGGCGGGCCTCTTCGAATCGGTTCTCGGCGTACGCGGTGCAGCCGAGGAGGTACAGGGCCGCCGGATTGCGTCGCCGGCGGGCGAGCACCTGTTCACACAGCACCCGGGTCTGCTGGAGTTGACCCGCTTCGAACGCCTGGGCGGCCCGGAGCAGGATCTGCTCATCCGATTGCGTCACGGAACGCCTCGCTGCTGAGAGGAATCACGGGAATGCCCGCCACGGCGGGGTCGGGAATGATGATACACGCCGGCGGCACGCGGAAGAGGCGGAGACGCCCGGCGCGGAGCGCCGGGCCACCACGCGGAGCGCCAGGCCACCACGCGGAGCGCCGGACCATTCCGCCGCGAATCAGCTCTCGATCGCCAGCGCCCGGCGCAGTGGCTCGAGATGGTCGCCGAATCGATCGGCGCGATTCACCGAGCTGCGATACACCGGCTTGTCGACCTGCTCGCGGCTCAGCGTCATGATCGGACGCTTCAATTCGTAGTAGCGCAGGCACTGCTCGTCCCAGGGCAGGCCGAGGAACTCGATGATCCGCCGACTGACGGCCTCCTGGTCGGCGGTGAGTTCCTCGTAGCTCACCTCCAGGATGGGCATGTCCAGCACGTTCTTCCAGTGATCCATGATCCGTTCGTACTGGCGATGATGCGCGCCCAGATCCTCGAGGCGCGACGCCCAGGGGTGTCCCGAGGGGTGCAGCGGCTCGGCGAAACAGGACAGGCACGCGTCCATCGGGTTCCGTCGGCATTCGATCACGCGGGCCTGCGGCAGGATCAGCGAGAGCAGGCCGAGGTTCTCGAAGTTGGGCAGGTACTTGTCCACCACCCGCCGCGCCCGTCGGGCCGTCTTCCGCACCGATTCCACGTACTCCGTGCCGATCCGGTCGGCCACGGGCGGCGTCAGGTCGCGCACGCATTGCGGATACGGGAGCGGCGAGCCGATCGAGAGCGGCAGGCCGCGGGTGATGCGGTTCATCTCCGCCAACTCGCCCAGCCCCCTGGCGGCCGGATGCGCATCGATGATCCGCTCCACGAGCGTCGAGCCGGTACGCGGCATGCCCACGATGAAGACGGGATCTTCCAGCGACAGCGTGGCGCGGGCGTAGCGCGGGAGGTTCTCCCGGCGGTAGACCTCGAGGAGTTCGTCGATTCGTCGGCGATAGGCGTCGGCGTCGCAGGTTCCGCCCGCCGTCTCGTTGGCGGATCGATACGCGGCGAAGGCCTCGTCGTACTCGCCTCGCTTCTCGTGGATCTTCCCGCGGAGAAAGAACAGCTCGCGGCGTCCGGGCGCGGGAAGTGTCTTATCCGCGAGGTGTTTGTCGAGAAACGCGATCGCCTCGTCATCGCGGCCGGTCTTCC
>JAXHTH010000173.1:0-32078 GCA_034211115.1 Planctomycetota bacterium
TCGCCTCGGCGTGCCCGCCATCGCCATCGTCGGCTCCACCGGCCCGGGGGCCGATCAGTGCCTCGAACCCGCCTCGGGCGGCCGGCTCACGCGATACATCAGCCTCGAAGAGCGCTACGGGCTCGATCGCGCGCTCGGCAACACCGCCGCGCTCATCGAAGAGGCCTCGGAGGATGCAGTCCGCGCGTGGCCGAGCGCGCGCGGGGAATGAGCGGGTCGGCGCGAGCGGCGGGCGAGCCCGTCGTTTTCCTACAGGAGGATCTCCTCGTCGGCGGCGATCTCCCGCGGCAGATCGGCCGCGACGAGATCGGCCGGCTCGAGGGCGGTGAGCGGACTGATCTCGATCCGCGCCGCCACCTTCTTCTCCCCGTCGCGCGCCACCGTCACCCCGTGCGCCTCCAGCCACCGCCCGGCCCGCTCGGACTGGAGCCGGTGGGAGCTCTCGACGCTGTCCACGCCGGTCGCATTCTTGATCGGCGCGAACTCCTCGATGCGGTCCGTCTCGTAGACGATGGACGATTCGGCCAGCGGGAGGGCGTCGAAGACGAACGTCTCGAACTTCACGCCGTTGGGCGACCGGGGCTCCACGATCCGGCCCGTCTCGAGATCAACATGCGGCACCTTCTTCAGGGCACGGTGATACGGCAGGCCGAAATGATGCGCATCGCGGGTCAGGCGCTCCACGAATCCCACGCTGATGATGTGGATCGCGATCGAGCCGGCGATGAACCGCAGGCGACCGCTCGCGTCCCGTTCCTGCGCGAGGTGTTCGGGCAGGTCGGAATACTCGATGACCGTCGTCTTGCCGTTCACCGAGCAGAAGACGCCGACCTTCTCTTCCGGATACGCCTTGGCGATCATCTTGCTGGACATCTCCGCGGAGCTGTCGGGCGCGTGGCAGTGCAGTCCGATGAAGAGCGGATCGACGGTCTTGACGAGGGGATTGTCCACCTGGAAGTAGCTGATGTGCTCGATGCCGCGGGCGCGCATGTCCTCGATCGCCCCGCTGTCGCGAAGGGCCTTGATCGAACCGCCGTGCCCGTCGGGGCTGAGGGCGAGGCCGTGCTTCTCGGCGAGCAGGAGCCGGCCCGTCTCCGCGTCGACGGCCGGCATCATCCCCTGGGGGAACATGAACACGTTCTTCGGTCTGAGGCCGAAGCAGTTGTTGTCGCTGAAGAACGCGCGGGTGTCGGCGTCGTTGATGGGGCTGGTCATGATGTACCAGGGGATGGTGACGCCGTAGCGCTTCTCGGCGGCGCGGATCTGCTCGGCGAAGCAGCGGAACAGCGGCTTGCCCGTGACCACGGTGGCCGGGTAAGCGCCCTTGGGCCCCTTCCAGCCCAGTCGGGTGCCCTGCCCGCCGGCGACGGTGAACGCGGCGACGCGGCCGGCGCGAATCGCCTCTTCACCCAGACCCCGGAAGCGCGCCGCGTCGTACGGCCGGGCCGGATCGGCCGGCTCGTTCGGGTAGTAGGAGGCCGGTTCGAGGTCGTCGGTCCCGCCCCCCGCGGACGCGCCGCGACGATGCTGCTCGATGAGCTCGGCCAAAGCCACGAAGTCGACGTCTTCCAGCTCGTCGAGAAGGGACGCCTGCTGCGCGGGCTCCAGTTCATCGTAGAAACGCAGCACGTGCGCCTGGTCGTAGTGCTCGAGGGTCTGCCGGACGGTGGAGAGGCGATCTGACATGGGTCTTGATCCGCATGTTCCCGGCGATGGGAAACCCGCCGGGCCCCGGTTCGGGGGGCAGATCATACACCTCATCGCCCCTCGTGTGTGAGGAGAAAGTCACCCGCGGGGTGCGCCCGCCTTCCGGGAAACGACTTCCGTGCGGATGCGGGGGCTTCCGGCACCGGCGTCAGGTGCCGGGCAGTTCCGGCTCCGACCATCCGCCGCGCAGGTGACGGACGATGCGGCCCGTTTCCAGGTAGATGATCTGCTCGCAGATGTTGGTGGCGTGATCGGCGATGCGCTCCAGGGCCTTGGCCACGGACCGGATGCGGAAGCCGAAGGCGACGGAGATCTCGCCCGAGGCGACCTTGCCCTCTGCATCGAGGCTGATCTCTTCGTTGAACTTGTCCACCGTGTCGTCGAAGCGGAGCACCTGGCGGGCGAGGTCCACGTTGAGTTCCGCCAGGGCGCGATTGGCGTCGCGCACCATCCCCACCACGCTGTTGGCCATCACCCGGAACGTCGCGGGCAGCTCCTCCTCGGTGGGCGGCCGGGCCGCCTCGACCACCTCCGCCACGTTGACCGCGCAGTCGGCGATCCGCTCCAGCTCGTTGTTGATCTTCACGACGGTGAGCACGGACCGGATCTTGTGCTCCTCCGTCTCGCCCATCGCGAGGAGCGGGATCGAGGCCCGTTCGATCTCCACGTCCACGCGATCGATGACCTCATCGCCCTTGATCACCTCCGCGGCCTTCTCCGCATCGCGATCGAAGCAGCACTCGGTGGCACGCAGCAGCAGCTCGAAGACACGATCGCCCTGCGTGACGAGATCGCTTCGAAGCTGCTCCAGTTTCTTATCGAACAGGTTCTCCATGATGGCCTCTCGCCGGGCGGTACGGGATCGGGTCAGTATACCCTGCCGGCACTCCCCCACCAATCCACCGCGGCGGGCGGGGCCCTTGTGAACCGCCCCCGCTCGTCGTACCGTCTGGGGCATGATTCAACTCGGCGTCAATATCGACCACGTGGCGACCATCCGCCAGGCCCGGATGACCTACGAGCCGGATCCGGTGTGGGCCGCCGTCGAGGCGCAGCTCGGCGGCGCCGACGGCATCACCGTCCACCTCCGCGAGGATCGCCGGCATGCCCAGGATCACGACGTGCGCCGCCTGGAGCGCCTCAGCCACATCAAGCTCAACCTCGAGATGGCGGCGACCGAGGAGATGATCGCCATCGCCCGGGAGGTCGGGCCGCACACTTCGATGCTCGTGCCCGAGGGCCGGATGGAGGTCACCACCGAGGGCGGGCTGGACGTGGCCGGACAGAAGGACCGGCTCAAGGACGTCGTCGCCTCCCTCGCGGACGCGGGCATGCTCGTCAGCGCCTTCATCGACGCCGAGGAGCAGCAGGTCGAGGCGTGCCGCGCGTGCGGCTTCTCGATCTGCGAGATCCATACCGGCCCCTACGCCCATGCGTTCTTCGAGCACGGCCGCGACGAGGAGAGCCCGCCCGTCCTCGCCGAGATCGAGAAGGTCCGCCGGGCCGGGGCGCTGGTCAGCGAGGCGGGGATGCGCTTCAACGCCGGGCACGCCCTCAACTACTACAACGTCCAGCCCATCGCCGCCCTCCCCGGCGTGCGCGAGCTGCACATCGGCCACAGCATCGTCGCCCGCGCGGTGTACATCGGGCTGAGGGAGGCCGTGCGGGAGATGAAGCGGCTCATGCGCGAGGCCGCCCACGCCCGCACCCACACTGGCGAACGCGAGCGGTAAACGCCGATATGGGTGAAGGTCTTCGACCTTCACCCCGTCCCTCTCCCCGAGGGAGAGGGCACAGGACAGGACAGGAGGGGCCGCCATGATCGATCTGGACGGTGCGTTCACCGCGCTCATCACGCCCTTTATCGAGGACGACGACGCCGTCGACCTCAAACGCCTGTCGCGGAACGTCAACGCCCAGTCCCTCGCGGGCGTCCGGGGCGTCGTCCCGTGCGGCACGACGGGCGAAACGCCCACGCTCAGCGATGAGGAATACCGCCGCGTGATCGAGACGACGATCGACGCCGCCCGGCCGCTGGGGCTGGCCGTCATCGCCGGCGCCGGCTGCAACAATACCGCCCGCGCCGTCGAGCGGCACCGGTTCGTCCACGATGCCGGCGCCGATGCCGCCCTCCACGTGACGCCGTATTACAACAAGCCGTCACAGAAGGGCCTGTACTGGCATTTCATGACCATCGCCGATGCGTGCGACCTGCCCGTCGTCCTCTACAACATCCCGGGCCGGACGAACGTGACGCTGAGCATCGACACGATCCGGCGACTGGCGGCGCATCCGAACGTCA
Organism: Planctomycetota bacterium; assembly: GCA_034211115.1. Lineage (GTDB taxonomy): Bacteria > Planctomycetota > Phycisphaerae > Phycisphaerales > SM1A02 > JAXHTH01. Next base: position 4,010 of record JAXHTH010000173.1, read on the forward strand.
TCGCGGTCAAGGAAGCCACCGGCTCGCTCGACCTGACCTGGCAGATCACGCACTCGACCGATCTCGTCGTGCTGAGCGGCGACGATCCGCTCACGCTCCCGCTGGCGATCAACGGCGCAAGCGGCGTGATCTCCGTGCTTTCCAATCTTCTGCCCGATCGCGTGGCGTCGATGTGCGATGCGTTTCTTGAAGGCGAGTGGGATCGGGCGTGCGAGATCAGTGATGCGCTGATGCCGCTCGCCCGCGCGCTGCTCACTCTGGACACGAATCCCGTGCCGATCAAGACGGCGCTGAAGCTCGCGGGCCGGGACACCGGCGCGCTGCGCCCGCCCCTCCAGCCGCCGGATGAGAACGTCATCGAAGCGCTGCGTGAACTGCTGGGAGCCTATGATCTCGAAACGCTCGAGGTCAATGCATGACGACGCCCCCGCCGGTCGATCAGGACACGCTCCCCTATCGCATCGCCGTTCTCTGTTATCTCTACGATGAGGACGGCCGCGTCCTGCTGCTGCATCGCCGGCAGAAGCCCAACATCGGCATGTACTCGCCCATCGGGGGCAAGCTCGAGGTCGAGCGCGGCGAGGGGCCGCACTCCTGCGCCATTCGCGAAATCAGCGAAGAAACGGGCATCACGCTGCCCGATGCGATGGTCCGCCTCACCGGCATCGTCTCCGAGACCGCCTACCAGAGCGAGAACCACTGGCTCATCTTCCTTTTCGAGGTGATGCGCCCCATCGCGCACGATGAGATCGGGAAGATGGACTTCGATGAAGGCATGCTGGAGTGGATCGCGCCCGATGACCTGGCGGATCTGAACATTCCCGACACGGATCGCGAGGTGATCTGGCCGCTCGTGCAGGAGCATCGGCGCGGGTTTTTCATGGTGCATTTCGACTGCTCGGCGCAGCCGATGCGGTGGACACTCCAGGAGTCGCTGAAGGGGGAAGGCATCATGGCATCGAGGCATCAAGGCATCGAGGGTGGTGCTTAGCAGCGAGCCGGGCCGTCCTGTGCCAGCCGGGCCGTCCTCGGCCCCGGGTACCCTCGATAATCAAAAACCTCCCTCCCGCGCGATGAGAGCAACTGTCAATCCCGCGCACCCGGGCTCGAGGACGAGCCGGCCTGCTCATCACTTATCACTCATCCCTTCTCCCCCTCCGCGGCCCCCCGCGGCCCTCCGCGTTTCAAATCAGGACAGGCCCGCGGCGGAGGAGACCTGAGCGATCAGCGCCTCGGCGCGCTCCGTCGTCTCCGCCTCGGCGATGAGGCGGATGATCGGCTCGGTGTTGCTCGGACGCAGGTGCACCCAGCCATCGTCGAAATCGAGCCGCACGCCGTCTGAGGTATCCACCCTTGCACCGGAAAACGAACCTGGTCCGTTTTCGGAAAAGGTACTCGGTACCTTTTTCAGGATGTTCGCCGCGGCTTCGGGGCTGGCGAGCGGCTGCTTGCGCTTGATCATGCAGTACCGCGGCATCTCATCGACGATCGCGCTGAGCGGCCGCTTCCGGGGGTCGTCGGCGAGCAATCCGAGGATGAGGGCCATGCCGGAGAGGGAGTCGCGGACCCGGCACACGGGCGGGAAGATCACGCCGCCGTTGCCTTCACCGCCCATCACTGCATCGCGAGATCTCATCGCCTCGGCGACATTTGCCTCCCCCACCGGCGTGCGCAGGACCTTCACGTTCTCATACCGCCCGGCCAGGTCATCGATCATTCGGCTCGTTGACAGATTCGCCGCGAGCACGACGTCGCCCTTCTCCTCCGCCGCCGCGCGGAGATCCAGCAGCCGGCGCGCCGCGAGAACGAGCGTGTACTCCTCGCCGATGTAGCGCCCCTTCTCGTCGACGATGGCGAGCCGATCGGCATCGGGATCCTGCGCGAAGCCGCACACCGCCCCGGCCGACTTCGTCAGTTTCGCCAGCTCGGTGAGGTTCTCCTCGACGGGCTCGGGCGTATGCGCGAAGAGCCCGGTCGGCTCGCCGTTGAGATGGATGACCTCGCACCCGAGTTCATCGAGCAGCATGCGGCCGGCGGCGCAGCCCGCGCCGTTGACCGAATCGAGAACGACCTTGAACTGCCCGGCGCGGATGGGCGCGCTGTCGATGTGGGCGAGCACTTTCGCCACATGCGTTTCGTGCGAGGACTTGTCGCGCTTGGCCGGCTGAAGATCCTCGACCGCGGCGTAGTCGAACTCGCGCTGCCGGAATCGGCGGATGATCTCATCGACATCGGCTTTCGGCGGCGCCCCGCCGTCGGCACCGAGACACTTCAGCCCGTTCCAGATGATGGGATTGTGGGAGGCGGTGACGACCATCCCGCCATCGGCGCGGTGGTGGCGGATCATGACGGCCGCGGTCGGGGTGGCGACGACGCCCAGGTCGATGACCCGCCCGCCGACGGCGGTCAGCCCGGCGAGGGCGGCGGCGGCGAACATCTCGCCCGACGGCCGGCTGTCGCGGCCCAGGCAGAAGACGGGATCGCTCCGGCCCGCGGCGGCCTTGACGAACGATCCGAAGCCGGCGGCGAATTCCGCCGCCACCGCGGGCGTCATCGACTCGCCCACGATCCCCCGCGCGCCGGACACCGACAGGATCAACGGGGCTTCAGGGGCCTGGTGCTGCTCGTTCATGGATGGAGAGAAGGATACGCGATCGGCCGCGTCGAGGCAGGCCGGCCCGCCGGCACCCGGACGCCGGGAGGCGGGTCGGCTTCCGTTCTCGGCGACAGATCGCCCGCCCGGCGGAGGCGACGCACGGATCGAAGGTGATATAGTGGAGCCGATGTACGAACTGAGCGTTCAGCGGGAGTTCACCGCCGCCCATGCCGTCACCATGGCCGGCCGGCGCGAGTCGCCCCATTCCCACGACTGGCGGGTGACCGCCGTGGTGACCGGCGCGGGGCTCGATGAGGACGGGATCCTCTGCGATTTCGAGGCCGTGCAGCGCCGGCTGGAGGAGATCGTCCGGCCGCTGGAGGGCGTCGATCTGAATCGCACCCCGCCGTTTGACACGGTGAATCCCACGGCCGAGCACCTCGCCCGTCACATCGCCGACCACCTCGCCGGCACGCTGCCCGACGGGGCGGTCGTGACCAGCGTGAGCGTGAGCGAGGCCCCCGGCTGCACCGCGACCTACCGAACGAGCCCCCCCCAGCGATGACCCACGACGGACCGACGATCAGCGCCCCCCTCACCGAGCCGACGCGGGACGAGGAAGCGGATGAATCACTGCTGCTCAACCGCGAGCTGCAGTGGCTTGAGTTCAACGACCGCGTGCTTCACCAGGCGCTGGACGAGCGGACGCCCCTGCTGGAGCGCCTGGGGTTTCTGTCGATCTTCTCGAGCAACCTCGACGAGTTCTTCATGAAGCGGGTGGGCGGCCTGCGCCGGCAGATCGCGATGGGCGTCGAGGTCGTGGGCTACGAGAAGGTCTCCCCGGAAAGCGTGCTCATGGCCATCCGCGAGCGCGTCATCCCGATGACGGAGAAGAAGGCGTCCTGCTACCGCGACGATCTCCTTCCCGCCCTGCGGGAGATCGGGATCGAGCTGCTCGAGTACGCCGATCTGAGCGAGGAGGAGCAGCGCGAGGTTCGGCGGTGGTATCGGCACGACGTGTTCCCGATCCTCACGCCGCTCGCGGTCGATCCGGGTCATCGTTTCCCGTTCATCTCGAACCTGAGCGTGTCCCTGGGGTTGATGCTGCGCCGCCCCAACGAGCCGGAAGCGCTGTTCGCGCGGGTGAAGGTTCCGGAGATCGTGCCGCAGTGGTACCGGATCGAAGGCGCGATGCGCTTCGTCCCCCTGCTGCAGATCATCCGACACAATCTCCAGGATCTCTTCCCGGGGATGGAGATCGTGGAGGTGATGCCGTTCCGGGTGACCCGCAACGCGGACGTGGAGGGCGATCACGAGGACGCCGAGGATCTGCTGGCGCAGATTCAGCAGCAGTTGCACGATCGGCGGTTCGCCTCCGTGGTGCGGATGCAGGTGGGGAAGAACCCCAGCCGGCGGCTGCTGAACCTGCTCTGCGAGGAGACGGGGATCGAGGCGCGGGACATCTACGAGACGGCGGGGCTGATCAACTACCGCACGCTGGACGAGATCGCCTCTCTGCCCCTGCCGGAGCATCATTTCACGCCCTGGACGCCGGTCACCCCCCCCCGGCTGCGCGAGCGCGAGCGCGACATCTTCTCCGTCATCCGCGAGGGCGACGTGCTCGTGCATCATCCCTACGAGTCGTTCGACAACAGCGTGGAGCGGTTCATCGAGGAGGCGGCGTCGGATGACAACGTCGTCGCCATCAAGCAGGCACTCTACCGCACGTCCGGCGACAGCCCGTTCATTCCCGAGCTGATCCGGGCCGCCGAGTCCGGCAAGCAGGTGGCGGTGCTCGTCGAGCTGCGGGCGCGGTTCGACGAGGCGCGGAACATCCACTGGGCGCGCAAGCTCGAGGACGCGGGCGTGCACGTCGCCTACGGCGTGGTCGGGTTCAAGACCCACACCAAGATCACCCTCGTCGTGCGCCGCGACGCCGACGGCCTGCGTTGCTACGCCCACGTGGGAACGGGCAACTATCACTCGCGCACCGCGCGGATCTACGAGGACATCGGCCTCCTCACCCGCGATCCGCTCATCACCGAGGATTGCGTCAACCTGTTCAACTACATCACCGGCCGGTCGACGCACGATCACTTCAACAAGCTGCTCGTCGCCCCCCAGACGATGAAGAAACGCTTCATCGAGCTCATCGACCGGGAGATCGAGCTCCACACGCCGGACAATCCCGGGCGCATCGTCGCCAAGATGAACCAGCTCCAGGACCGCGGGGTGATCAAGGCGCTGTACCGGGCCAGCCAGGCCGGGGTGAGCATCGAACTCATCGTCCGCGGCTTCTGCACCCTCCGCCCCGGGGTGAAGGGGCTGAGCGAGAACATCCGCGTGATGTCCATCATCGGCCGGTTCCTCGAGCACAGCCGCATCTACTACTTCCGCAACGGCCGGGAGGACCCGCTGGAGGGGGAGTTCTTCATCGGCTCCGCGGACTGGATGCACCGGAACCTGCACAACCGCGTGGAGGCGGTCTGCCCCATCGAGAACCGCGAGCATCGCGCCCGGCTCTGGCGGATCCTCGACATCGGCCGCGAGGATCAGCGCCAGTGCTGGGACATGCAGCCGGACGGATCCTACGTCCTCCGCCGCCACGCGGGCGGGGAGGACGATTCGCCCGCGGCGATCGGAACGCACCAGGCGCTGATGAACCTGGCGCGCGAGACGGCGCGCCAGGCGACGACGCCGCGCCACTGACGGCCGGACTCCGCCCCGGACCGGACACGGGCGTCACTCGTAGGCCGACAGGCGGGGCATGGCGGAGGCGACGAGGCGGATCACGTCCTGGTTGTCCCCGTCCATCTCCACGCTCATGTTGTCATCGGGCACGATCGCGAGATCCACCGTCGCGCGGTGGAGCACGTTGCCCAGCTCGTACTCGAGCGTGAAGGGCGGAATCCGGTCGCCCGTGTCGGGGTCGTACTGGGCGACCACGCCTTCCATGAGCAGCGCTTCCTGGCCGTTCACGACGACGTAGAGCGCCTCGTCGGCCTCGCGCCACTCGATGCTGACCACCTCGCCGTCCGGGGTGAGGATGTCCAGGTAATCGCTCTCGCGGATCGTATCGCGGGGATCAGCCGGCACCGGGGTGAACTCGACGCCGGTGCGGATGAGGGCGAGGACGCGATGCATCGTCAGCCGCCCGATGGTGTGGGTGGAGGCGACCTCCGTGGTGGACTGGTAGGCCATGAAGGACGCATCGAGGGCGACCATGGTCGCGCTGAGCAGGGCGGCGGTGATCGCCAGCGCGATCAGCATCTCGACGAGATTGAAGCCGCGTCTGGCCCGGCGAAGGCGCCGCGAACCGGATCGATGAGCTTGGCGTGTCATTACGAGGTCCCTCCCTCGATATAGGTTTCCGGCGCCGGCTGCATCCGAACCGGCCAGGGGATGCCGTCGGGCAGAAGGGCCTCCGGATCGTAGCGGAGGCGGATCTCGCCGAAGCCCTCGAACGCGGCGTCCCCCGGGTCGACACCTTCCGCATCGCCGTCGGTGGGGCCGAAGTAGCCGATCGTGGTGTTGAAGGCGTCGGTGAGACCGCCGTAATAGAGGGGTCCCGCGCCCTCGATCGGCCGGAAGGTCATGAGCAGCGTGCCGTGCACGTCGGCGGTGCCGCGCACGTCGAGGATGCCCGCCACGATGGTGCCCCGGAGCTTCACCTTCGGCGTGTTCTCCGGATCCTCCTCCTGCTCGTTGGTGAAGTTGCCCACGTCCATCGACCAGCCGGGCATGAGGAGCGAGCTCTTGGCGAGCTCGGCCCGGTCGGCTTCGTCGATCGTGTTGAGCAGGTTGATGAGCTCCTCGGAATCGGGCTGCTCGGCGAGATCATCATCATCCGGGTCCAGGTAGAAGCGGCTGAAGCCCGTCATCTGGGTCTTGTTGCGCCAGTGGGTGTACTCCCCGAGCTTGTTGCCCGCGATGGAGCCGAGGAAGGTGCAGTTGTGGAAGCGGATGTTGTTGGAATAGACGCGCGTGTCGGCCACCTCGGTTTCGCCGAGCATCGCGGTCATGTCGGGAAAGCGCAGCACATAGCTGACATCACCGGTGTCCGGATCCTCGATCCGCTCCCGCGCGCCGGCGTAGTTCCAGTTCTCGTGCGCGCAGTCCATCTCGGACTCGATGAAGGTGACGCCCACGAAGGTGCAGTTGATGTACAGGCCGTTGTTGCCCATCGGGATGCGCACGTTCTCGAACGTCATGTTCTCGTAGACGGGGCGCTGGTAGTAGTCGTAGGCGCCGAGCGAGCCGTAGGGCACGGGCTCCCACGTATCCTCCCCCGGAGGCGTGTAGGTGCCGCCGCTGTCGATGCCGTCCTGCACCTGGGCGAGGAAGTCGACCGGGTTCTCCGGCGGATCGTTGGGCACCTGCCCCTCGAACCAGGTGTGGGTGTCGCCGAACATCTCGGTGGTGATCTCCCGCAGCTCCTCATCGCTCACCTCGAAGTCGACGGGGGCATGGTCGAGCCCGGGCCGGATGGGACCTTCGACCACGGTCTGGTAGCTCTCCCCGTGGGCCGCTTCCCAGGCGTTGCGGGCGACGGCGAAGCGAAGCCGGCCGGTGAGCTTGGCGTACAGATCCAGCCCGTCGAGGATGCCGTCCTTGTACCCCAGCAGGCGATCGCTGTTGGTCACCTCCCCGTCGCCGTCGCGGTCGGGCCGGGCGAGATCCATCAGCCGGGCCAACTGGTCGTCGACGTCCGCGAACTCCTCGGTCATCGAGCCGTGTCCCGTCTCGGAGGCGAGCACCGCGTCGTAGACGACCATGCCGTCGCTGTTGTCATCGAAGAAGGCGAGGAAGAGATCGGCGTCATCGACATATTCATCGCCGTCGTAGTCCACGAGATCCGCGTGCCCCTGCAGGCCCTGACTCTCGGTGGGATGCTCGGGCCGCAGCCGCGCGTCGCCGTCCGTGTCGTAGGCGACCACCTGGGCGTAGAACGTGTCCAGGCGCTGATCGAGCGTGTCGTGGAGGTAGTAGAAGTCGCTGCGCATGACGAGCGGGTCGCCGTTGTCGCCGTCCAGCTCGCCCGCGACCACGCCGTAGCGCGACCCCAGCGGGCCCTCGACCATCACGTTCTTGCCGATCATGATGCGGTTGGGGCTGAGGATCGCGTATTCGATCTTCTTCTCGAGGCAGAAGTCCATCTGGAGGACGCGCTGCACGTCGCCGTCCACCCCGATGCTGGTGACGCGGATCATCGGCTCGGCGGCCACGAGCTCGTAGCGAAGGCGGAAGTACGGCCCGTCGGGATCGGGGCCGTCCGCATCGGCGGTGAGGGCGATGGGCCGCACGCGAAGGGTGCCGTACTCCGCATCGATCTCGGGCAGGGCGCTGTCGCCGGCGTCGACGATGATGTCGTGCTCGTCGGCGAGGTGGCCGTCACGGACGGCGTGGACGATCCCCGCGGGGGGTGTGTCCGTCTCGTAGCCGTTGGGGGGAAGGACCTCCACCTCCCCGTCCGCCCCTTCGTCATAGGTTCCCATCCAGAGATCTTCGGCGAAGTCGGCGTCGATCACGCCCTTCTCGACCACGAACCGGTCGGATTCGTCGGCCAGCCGCCGGGTGGCGAAGACCAGCCCCGTCTCCGCCGCGCTCATGGCCCGCGAGACCTTCAGGGACGAATCGGCGGTGCGCAGATTGCCCTGGGCCACCACCGCCATGGCCACCGCGAGCGAGCCGAAGATGACGAGGAACATCATGGCCAGCACGGACGCCACGCCGCGGCGCGGGGCGATGACCGCCGAACGCATGATCCGGGCTCGGGGGGAAGTGGGTTGTCGTTGCATGGGGCTTTCTCCACGCCTCCGTGGGATCGTCCGGCCGGGGCCGGTCCCCTTCATCAGTTCGGTGCGATCCAGGACACGCGCGTCATCTCCTGGGGCTGGTCATCGGCCGGGCCCTGGTAGGTCACCAGCACGTCCACCACGATCATGTTCGTGCTGCCGTCCGTCTGCACCGAGGTGATGTTGAACGGATCGACGTTGTAGACGGTGATGACCTGGGCCCAGCCTTCCATGTTGGCGATGATCTCGCGATGGGCGTTGAGGGGCCCGTTGTCCAGTTCCGCGGAGAAGATGAGGCCGGATCCGTCGCCGTCGAAATCGTCCAGATCGTCGAAGTCGCCGACCCAGGTTTCGTTGGCTTCCGTGCCCCAGAACGCGTCGTCGGTGACGGGATCGTGCCGGGGAAGGTTGAGGGTCATCTCCCGGATTTCGTTGCCCAGCCGCTCGGCGATCGAGGCGTGGGTGGACCAGCGGTTCTGCTTGTGGAACGCCTGCTGGGCGGCGACCATCGCGAGCACGCCGGTGCCCACGATGATGGTGGCGAGAGCGGTCTCGATGAGGGTGAAGCCGGCCGGGGCGCGGCTTCCCCGCCGCCTCGGGCTGGCTCGTCGTTGGTCGGCACGCAGCGCCATGTTGTCAACTCCTTCAACGCCTCCACCGACGATTCGATCAGCCTCCGACCACGTTGCTCATCTTGAAGATGGGCAGGATGATCGCCATGGCGATGAAGCCGACGACCGTGCCCATGAGGACGATCATGAGCGGCTCGATCATGCTCGTGACCGCCTTGATCGCCTCCCGCAGCGCCTTCTGGTAATAGGCGGAGATCTCCTGGAGCACCTCGCCCAGGCGCCCGGACTCCTCGCCCGCCCCGATCATCTGCACCACCGACTTGGGCAGCAGGCTCGATCGGGCAAGCTGCGACTGCACCTTCTTGCCCTGCTTGACCGCGGCGTACACGTTGCGCCACATCTTCTTGTAGAGCAGGTTGCCCGAGATGTCGCCGGTGATGGCCAGCGTGTCCAGCATGGGCACACCCGCGTTGAGCAGCTCGCCCATCGTGTGCAGCGACCGGCTCACGTACAGCGCGCGGAACATCCGCTTGAACAGCGGCGCGGTGAGTTTCGTCTTGTCGAACCACAGCCGTCCCAGCTCGGTGCGGATGAACAGCAGGAACGCCACGATGAGGCCGACCGCGGCCAGCAGCAGCATCCACCAGTAACTGACCATCCACTCCGAGGCGCCCATGAGGAACTTGGTCGGCCAGGGCATGACCTCTTCCTTGCCCTTGAACACGCCGGCGAAGCGGGGGAGCACGAAGGTGAGCAGGAACACGGTGACGCTGATCGCCATCACCGCGATGATCCCGGGGTAGATGCTCGCCCCGATGACCATCTTCCGCGTCTCGAGCTGCTGGGCGATGTAGGCCGCGATGCGGTCCAGCATCTTCGCGAACGAACCGCTCATCTCCGAGGCGCGGACCATGTTCACGTACAGCGGGCCGAACAGCTTGGGATAGCGCTGAATCGCTTCCGAGAACTGCTTGCCCGACTCCACGTCGGTCTTGATCGAGATGAGGATCTTGCGGAACTTGGCGTTGGAGGACTGCTCGGCGATGCCCTCCAGGGCGGCCCGGAGGCTGATGCCCGCGCGGATCATCACCGCAAGCTGCGTGGTGAAATCGAGAATGTCCTTCTGGGAGGGCCCGGAGGAGTAGTTCAGCGCCTTGAGCTTGCTGCCAAGCTGGGCCGAGGCGGACTGCACCGGCACCAGCGACAGGACGTGATGTCCCTGATTGCGCAGGGTCGCCGCGGCGGTGGCGGCGCTGTCGGCGGCGAGGACCCCCGCCTGCACCTGCCCCGATGCGAGTCGCGCTTGAAAGCGATACTGCGGCATACCGGCTCAGGCCTCCTCCGTCACGCGGCCAACTGCCGCTCGAGTTTGTCCGGATACGCCGCCTGCGCGATCGCATCCTCGCGGCTGATCAGCCCGTTGAAATACAGCTCGGCGATGGCGTTGTCGATGCTGATCATCCCCATCTGCCGGTTCGTGTCGATCACGTTGGGAATCTCGAACGTGCGCGCCTCGCGGATGATGTTCCGCACCGCCGGCGTGCACAGCATCACCTCCACCGCGGGCACCATCCCCGGCTGGTCGATGCGGCTGAACAGCGACTGGCTGATCACCGCCTGCAGGGTGTTGCCCAGCATGGAGCGGATCTGGTTCTGCTGCGTGGCCGGGTACATGTCGATGATGCGCTCCACCGTCTGCGAGGCGTTGACGGTGTGCAGGGTGGAGAGGACCAGGTGGCCGGTCTCGGCGGCGCTGATGGCCAGCGCGGTCGTCTCCAGATCACGCATCTCGCCCACGAGAATGATATCCGGGTCCTGACGCAGGGCGTGCTTGAGGCCCGAGGCGAAGGATGGCATGTCGTGGCCCAGCTCGCGCTGCTCGATGAGGCACTTCTTCGACGCCAGGGCGTACTCGATGGGATCTTCCAGCGTGATGATGTGCTTGCGGTACCGCTCGTTCATCGCGTCGATCATCGAGGCCAGCGTGGTCGACTTGCCCGAGCCGGTGTCCCCGGTCACGAGCACCAGCCCGCGGGGGAGGTAGGTCAGCCGGCTGATCACCTCCGGAAGGTTCAGCTCCTCCATGGGCGGGGCCTGGCTCTTGATCACACGCATGGCCAGGCCGATCCCGCCGTGCTGCATGTGCGCGTTCACGCGGTAGCGGTTGAGGTCCTTCACTTCGTGGGAGAAGTCCAGGTCCAGGTTTTCCTTGAACCGCTGCCATTGCAGCTCATTGATCATTGCGCGGAACGTCTTCTCGACCGTCTCGGGCGTGAGGACCGGATAATCCAGCGGGGTCATCACGGTGTTCACCCGGATCATCGGCGGATGCCCGCTGATGAGGTGGATGTCCGAGGCGTCCCGTTCATGGGCGGTGCGGAGAATGTCGGCAAGCTGCATCTCGATCCCCTGCGAATGCGGTGACAGAAACGGCGCGGCGGCCGGGCGCATATCGTCACGCCCTTACCGTCGAATAACTTCTTGTCAGGAACCAGCCCGCGGGTGGAGGGCGACCCCGCCGCCCGGCTTGACTGCACCGCCTGTGCGGCCTGGGCAACGCCCGGCACCGCCGCATAATAAAAGATCGCTCATCGCGCCGGTTCAGGGCCCTGCAGCGGCACGCGGCCGGAGCCGCCGAAGCCCGCCCGCGGTTTTCGGACGCCGGTGTCGAGCAGGGCCTCGGCCAGCGCGCCGGGGGCGACGTAGAGCAGGCTGCCTCGTATCGACCAGGCCGCGTCCGCCGGGCGCGCCCCCGCCGGCCACGGCGCGCCATCCAGGGGCACCACCGCCGGCAGCACGAGCCGCTTGCGGCCCGAGGCGCTGAGCGTCGCCTCCGCCGACTGCTTGGCCCGGAACACCGACGCCCCGTCGATCGAGAAGGCGTACTCGAACTGGAGCAGCTCCAGCGGCTCGTCGTTGGGGTTCGCCAGATCGAGAGCGACGTCCAGCCGCAGCGCCTCGGTTGTCTCCTCCACCAGCACCGCCTCGCCCACCTCGATCGACGGCGGGCGGGAGCCCAGGCAGCCGGTCAGGGCGGTCCACATCGGCAGCGTGAGGAGCAGACAAGGCAGGCATCGGCGGCGGATCATGCCTGCAATCTAACCGGCCTCGCCCGGTCAGTCGAGTTGCAGCCACTGCCCGCCGTCCTCGGCCTGCACCACGCCCACCTTCGCCGGCGATTCCAGCTCCCGGCTGTAGGTATGCCAGAGCAGGGCCATGACGGTGAGGATGCCCACCGCGCACCAGGCCCCCACCTCGCCCCAGACCCGCCGGCGAAGTCGAAAGAGCAGGCCGACGCAGATCCCCACCGTGAGGCACTTGTACTGCGCCAGCACCCACGGCGAGCGGGTCACCCGGATCAGGTACGCCGCGATCGGGTTCGCCTCGATCATCCCCGTCGACTTCAGGTGGCCGAGCGTGACGAGCAGATCGGCGAGGCTGAGGACGACGATCGCCGCGAGAAGCACGATGACCCGGCGGGCACGCCGGCGCGAGCTCACCGAATCGAACTGGCCGCAGACATCTTCGGTCACGTCCTCTCCCTCGCGGCGCCGCACGGCGCCGCCGATCAGGTCGGCAAGTTTCGCGCGGGGCTTGAGCCTTCGCGTGCTACCATGCGTCCGAGAACGACCCGTCCCCGCCCGGCCGGGCGTGGCGACGCGCCTGGTCTTCCCACGCATGCAGGTTCGTCATGACCTCCTTTCCCGCGTGCCGTCGGATGCTCTCCGTCCTCATCGCCCTGTTCCTCGGCGCGCCGCCGGCGATCGCCCAGCCGGACAATCCGGTCTACGTCGATGACTCCCCCCGCGCGTGGGAACTGCTTCGCCGCGCCCGCGATCAGCTTGCGGGCAACGAGAGCGAGGCGGTTCGCCTGTACCAGGAACTGCTCGACGACTACGGCGCGAAGCTGATCCCGCTCGATGAGGCGACGCCGGATCATTTCGTCAACGTGCGCCGACGCGTGCTGGACGAGCTGCGGGACGGCGAGCCGCTGCTCGCCCGCTATCGACTCATGGAGACCGCCGAAGCGCAGCGCCTGCTCGAGGCGGGCGAGCTGGAGCGACTGGCCCTCACCCGCCCGCTCACCGCGCCGGGGCTCGAGGCGCAACTGCGCCTGGGGCAGGACGCGCTGGAACGCGCCGCCTTCCACGCCGCCGTGACCTGGCTGGAGTCCGCCGCGGCCCATCCGGATCTGGCCGGCCGGGAGGCGGCGCACGCATGGTTCATGCTGGGGCTGGCCCGTCATCATCTCGGGCTCGATGAAGAGGCATCGACCGCGGCCGCGCGCCTGCGCGAGCTGGGCGAAGACGGCAACGCCTGCCTGGCCCGACTCGTCGAGCTGATCGAGGCCGGCCGCGGGCCGGACGTACGGCGCGGCGCCACACCGCTCGATGCAACGGGCGCGGCGAACCTCGATCAACTCGTCGCGCATCCGATCTGGTTCGCCCCGCTCGAGGATGCGCTGCTCGTGCGCCGTCACGGGTCCGAGGCCGAGGCGCGCTCACCGCGCTCGGAGATCTATCAGCGCCTGCAGCGCGAGGGCGCGTTGACCACCGCCGTCCCCGCCGTCACCGACGACGCCGTCTTCATCAACGAAGGACATGTCGTTCGCGCGCTGGATCGATACTCGGGCCGAAGCCTCTGGCCGCGCCCGTTCACGGATCGGCCGCATCTTCCCGCCGCGGATCGCGGCTACGCCACCGCGGGCGATCTCAACCTCATCACCGTCGAGGGCGATGCGCTGGTCACCATCACCGGTCATGCCTCGGCGGCCGAACGGACCGGAAACGGGCGCGTGATCTGTCTCGACGCCGCCACCGGCCGGACGCGATGGGCGAGATCGTTCGACCGGCTCGGCGACGATGACACCCTCGCGGGCCTGTTCCCGTACGGGCGACCGATTCTCAGCGAGGGCTCGGTATGCCTGCTGGCGCGGCGTGTGAGCCGGCCTCGCCTCACCGACTGCTACGCCGTCGCGCTGGATATCGAGGACGGCGCGCTGCGGTGGATCCGGCACATCGCCTCCAGCGGCGTCCGGGATCGCTCCGGTCGACCGTTCTCGACGATGATGGAGGACGGCGGCGATCTGTTCGTCGCCACCCCGGTGGGCGCGGCCGCCCGGCTCGACGGCGCGACCGGCCTCATCCGCTGGCTGGTGCGCTTCCCCGCCCCGCCGAGCCCGCGCGATCGACCGCGCCGTCCGTGGGAGCTGTCCGGCCCGCTCATGATCAACGATCGCGTGTATGTCATCACCCCCGACGAGCGGCGGATGGTCGTCCTCGATCGCGGATCGGGCGCGGTGCTGGCCAGCCACGGTGCGGCGTCGCGCGAGACGTTCAATGCGCCCAGGTACCTGCTGGGCAATGACCGATTCATCTACGCGGTGGGAAGCGAGGTTCGCGCATTCAGCCGAGGATCGCTCGACCGCCCCGCCTGGTCGCTTCCGCGCCGGGTGCGTGGGGCGGACAGGATCGGTTCTTCCGAGGACGACATCACCCTCGCCGGTCGCGTGCAGCTCGTCGACGGGGCGCTGATCGTCCCCGCGCGTGACGCGTTGCTCATCGTCGCCGACGGGTCGGGCGAACTCATCCGCCGCATCCCGGTCGACGCCCCGGGCAATCCCGTCGCGATCGGCGCCCAGCTCGCGCTCGCGTCGGCAGACCGGGTGAACATGTACATGTCGCTGGCGCAGGCGACGCAGATGCTTCGGCAGCGCATCACCGAAGCGCCGCAGGATCCCGGGCCGGCGATCTCGCTCCTGCAACTCGCGCTGCGGGTGGAGGATCCCGGCCTGGTTCTGGAGGCGGCCGAACTGACCCGCCGGGCACTGGCGGCCGGCGCCGACGACCCGGCGATGCAGTCCGCGCAGCGCGAGCTGTTTGAACTGCTGCTGGAAACGCATCGTCGGCGGCTCTCCGCAACGGCCCGGGAAGCCGAAGCGCTCTACGACGCGCTGCGCGCCGCGGCGAACACGACCCATCAGCGGGCCGAGCATCTCATCGCGCGCGGCGACTGGCTGGTTGACCGGGCGCCGATCGAGGCGGTCGCGGCCTGGCAGAAGATCCTCGCCGATCCCCTCCTCGCCGCCAGCGTCCGCGCCGAGGGCGGGCTTCTGCGACCCGCATCGTTCTGGGCGGCGAACCGTATCGGCAATGCGATCGATCGTCACGGTGGGACCATCGTCGCGCGGCAGTCGGCCGAAGCGCGGATCGCCCTGGAAGACATCGTCGGCACCGAGCCGGTCGACCCGGATGCGCTCGTCGAGCTGGCGCTGCGGTATCCGTTCGCCGAGGCTTCATTCGAGGCGGCCGCGACGGCCGACGAGCGCCGGCTTCAGCGCGGAGACGAGCGCGCGGCGCTGGCGGATCTCTCCGCGATCTATCACCTGCACCCGAGCCGGGCCCGCGCCCGCCGCCTGCTGGGGCGCATCATCGAACTGTGCCTGAGGGAGGGCAACACGCGGCAGGCCCGGCTGATCCTCGACGATCTTCTCGCCGCGTTCGGTGATTTCGCACTCGACACGACGCGCGGCCCGCGCCGCGCCGGCGCCTGGCAGGCGCAACTGGCGAAGGGCGATCCTCCGATCCGCCGACCGCGTATCGGCGCGCGGCCCGGCCCGGCGACGGTGCTCGACGGACGCCTGCTGCCCCGGCACGCGGAATCGACGGGGCCGATGCCGCCCGATCGCGCCCTGCTGCGGGCCGGCGACGAGCTCCGCCTCATCACCGCCGATGAACTGGAGCCGCTGTGGAGGGCGGAAGTCGACGATCCGACCGCGCAACTGATCGCCTTCGACAGAAACGAGATTCTCCTGTGGGCCGGCGAATCGACCAGCGATCCGCGCCTCATCGCGCGGGACGCCGCCACCGGCCGGATCCGCTGGAGCACCCCGCGCCTGGCGGATCATCTCGATGCGCCTCTGGCCCGCGAGCGCGGTCTCGCCGATCGCATGCCCGACGGCCTGCCGTTCGACTCGCGCGAGACGATTCCCGTCATCGGCCGGGAGCAGATGTACCTGGTGCAGCGCACCGGCGGCGTGGCGGCGTTCTCGCGCGCCGACGGCGCCTTTCCCCTCTGGACGCGCGATCGCACGCTGGAGGAAGTGCATCTGGCCGCAGCGCACGAGTTCGGCCTCGTCCTCGCCGGACGCGCTCGAAGCATCGACGCGCCCGGCGACGGATTGATCCCGCGCCTCATCGTGCTCGATCCGCGGCGCGGCGCCGTCCTGCACCGGCTGCGTCCGCAGGGCCGATCGGGGGTGAGGTGGATGATGACCGAGCCGGGCGGCGGGCTGCTCTGCGCCACGGCGGACGGGATCGAGTGCATCGACCTGCTCCGCGGCCGGCGGCGGTGGACCAACATCGCCCTGGACGTGATGAACGCCCCGCGCGGCTGGCGGGCGGGAGGACGCGTGATCATCGAG
Source organism: Planctomycetota bacterium (assembly GCA_034211115.1). GTDB lineage: Bacteria > Planctomycetota > Phycisphaerae > Phycisphaerales > SM1A02 > JAXHTH01. The sequence continues at coordinate 20,396 of JAXHTH010000173.1, forward strand.
CGCGAGACGGGCGGCGGACTGCTCGCCCTGCGCCTCGCCGACGGCGCCCTCGACGGACGCTTCGACGTCTCCGCCGCCGGCGACTGGGACCCGATGCGGCTCGACGCCCTCCATCTCGACGGCGATGCGGTGATCGCCCGGTACCGACAACGCCTCATCCGATACGACGCGGAGGGGCGAATCCTCGGGGCCGATGCGATCGTCGGCCGCCGCGACTATCGCATGCTCCTCCTCGCCGAGGATCGCCTGATCGTTATCAGCCAATCCAACAGCCGGCAGGTGTTGCGGGGGGACGGGCTCGGCCGGGAGACCCATCGAACCTATCGCATCTACGTGCTCTCCGAAGACGGCCGGCTCGAGGCCGAACCGGCGGAGTTGCCCGCGTTCACCGAGCGGCTGGACGAGGCGGCGCTCCTCGACGGCCGGCTGCTGCTTACCGCGGGCGGGCAGACGCTGGCGCTTCCCCTGCCGGCCGGAGGCGCGGGGGAGCGCGCCGCGCCCGGGCGTGCGGGCCGATAAGAGCCCGCCCCCGCCCCCGCCGCGGCGATCAGCGCCCGCCAGAGCGCACAAATGCACCGTGATCAAACGCGCGGGCGGGCTTCAACTGGCTCCCCGGTCCATCCGATTGGACTGTTGGCGGGCGCGGGAAGACGCGCGCAGGCCACGCCCGGCGTGGCGGCGATGGCCTGGAACCAGGGTCCAAGGAATGCCCCAGACGCGTCAACGGAGGGAGGGAGCATTCATGAACGTCAGATGTATCGCGCTGACCGCGGCCGCGGCGACCGCGGTGATGACTTCGGCTCACGCCGGCACCGTGGACGTCGAGTTCACCGGGACCGGGCTCGGCCGTTCCGTGCGCACCCACCTTGACGGGCGCGCGCAAAACGTGTTCGCCGGGCAGTTGCGTCACGCCTTCTCCAACGGCACGGAGCAGTGCAGCGAACTTGACGGAGGGTATCTCACGTTCTGCACGGAACTGACGCAGTACGTGACGTCGCAGGAATCGCCCTATGAATGCCTGCCGCTGGAGGCGGCGCCGCCCTCGCACGCGATGGGCGCGGTGCGGGCCCAGGCGATGCGCGATCTCTACGCCTACGCGGACGGCGCGCAGTTCGCCACCTCGGGCACGAGCGACAACCGCGATCTCGCCGCCGCGTTCCAGATCGCGGTGTGGGAAATCGTCTACGACTACGACGGGACGGCATCGAGCCTGGATGCCGCGGCCGGCAACCTGCGCGTCACGAAGACAGACGGCAACCCGCTCTCCGGCGGCGTCAGCGGCTACCTGGACAGCTTCTTCGGCGGGGTGGGAACCGGGGCGGAGCTGCCCGAGCTCTTCGCGGTCACCAACAGCCAGTATCAGGATCAGTTGGTGATGATCCCGCTGCCCCTGCCGCTGGCGATGGGCGCGGTGGGTCTGGCGGCGGTGATCTGGCGTCGCCGCGTCCTCGCCCGCCGCGCCGCGGGCTGAACCGCGACGTGACGGCTCGGCAGCGATGACGAGGACGGCGTGCATCGGCACGCCGTCTCTTTTTTTTCGCCACCGCCCGACGGTCGCCCGGCAGGGCGTGCGGCCAGTGCGACGGAGGCCACGCCGCCTCGAGGCGGCTCGATTCCGGATCGTTCCCCGAGGCGGCTTGACTTCGCCGGGCAAAACGATCCAATACGACGCGCCGATCACACAGCGCGATACCGATCTCAGCGGAGAGGCATCCATGTACGTTCCCATTGATCCGACAACCTCCGACGCGATACGGCCGGCGGCCGACGACGAGGCGCATGTGACGGTCCTTGACCCGATCGTCGCGTTGTCCGGGATCGAGGATCCGCCTTCTCCCGGCGGCGCTCTCTTCCCCGCCCGGCCCGTGGGCTGGGAGGAGGACGAAGACGGAGACGAGGACGAAGATGATCCGTTCGACTTCGACGAGGAGGATGATGAGGAGGAGGACGAGGAGGACTTCGACGACGAGGACTACGACGAGGACGAGGACGAGGACGAAGACTTCGACGACCTCGACGAGGACCTCTACGACGAGGAGGATGACGAGGAGGATGACGAGGAAGACGAAGACGGCGAGGAGCCGTTCTTCGAGGAGGACGAGGAGGATCTCTGATCGACCCGACCCGCGGGCGTCATCGCCGCCACCGGCGCCGACGCGGGCGAGAGAAGATCCCTGAGCGCGGCTCGGGCGGGCGGAGCGACGCCCGCACCGTTCATCCGGCGGTCACCGTTCGCTTGTCGTCATGCCGGGCCACTTCCAGGGCCCGGCCGTGCACACCGTCGGCGGACGCCTCGAGGGCGTCGCAGAGCCGCTGCACGGCGGGGATACCCGGGTAATCGTGCCGCAGTCGCAGAAGCGTCTCGGACATCGGGGCCCCGTTGTCGCGGTAGAGCCGCTTGAAGGCGTCCTTGATCGCGTCGATGTGATGCGGTTCATACCCGCGTCGGGTCATGGCGATGGAGTTGATGGCGCGCACCTCGGCGGGATTGCCCTCGACGATCATGAAGGGGGGGACATCCTTGGTGATGCGGGCGAGCCCGCCGACGAAGGCGCAGGTTCCGACGGTGGCGAAGTGATGCAGACCCGCCCCGCCTCCGATGTTGGCCCCGTCCTCCACGTGCACGTGGCCGGCGAGCATCACCTGGTTGGCGATGCAGATCTCGGAGCCGATGATGCAGTCGTGGGCGATGTGGGCGGCGACCATGACGAGGTTGTCGTCGCCCAGCCGCGTCACGCCCCCGCCGTTGCCGGTGCCGCGGTGGATGGTCACGTGCTCGCGGATCTTGTTGCGATCGCCGATGCGGCAGGTGGCGCGCTCGCCGCGGAACTTCCGGTCCTGCGGATCGGCCCCGATGACGGAGAAGGGGAAGATCTCGTTGTCGGCGCCGATCGTGGTCAACGACTCGATGACGACGTGATTGTGCAGCACCGTGCGATCGCCGATCACCACCTCCGGCCCGATCACGCAGTAGGGGCCGATCACCACATCCTCACCGATGCGCGCGGTCGGATCGACGATTGCCGTGTCATGTGTCTTCGTCATCCGCGTGAGCTCTCTTTCGAGTCGGGTGGACCGGCGAAACGGCTCCGCCGATCGGGGTCAGGCCGGTGGCTACTCCGATTCGGCATCGACCATCATGAACCTGATCTGGGCCTGGGCCGCGAGGTGGGGGCCGACAAAAGCCCGGCACCGCATGGTCCCGGTTCGCGCCTTGGCCCGCACGGCCTCGGCCTCGATGACGAGCTGGTCGCCCGGGGTGACGGGGCGGCGCAGCTTGACCTTATCCAGAGAAAGGAGGACGGCGAGCTTGCCGGCGTGCTCGAGCTTCTGGCTCATGAGCAGGCCGCCCAACTGGGCCATCGCCTCCACGATCAGCACCCCGGGCATGATCGGCGTGCCGGGGTAGTGCCCCTGGAAAAACGGCTCGTTGATCGTCACGTTCTTCACCCCGATCGCCCGGCGATCGCCGTCGATCTCCACCACCCGATCCACGAGCAGCATCGGGTAGCGGTGGGGCATGATGCGCTGGATGGCCCGGATGTCGAACTCCCGGCCCTGGACGAGCGCCGAGCCGCGGCGTTCCACCTCGATCTGTTCGAGGATCTTCAGGGCGAGCCGGCGATTCAGCTCGTGGCCCGACTTGTAGGCCACCACCCGACCGTGCAGTTCGCAGCCCACGAGGTAAAGATCGCCCAGCAGGTCCAGCACCTTGTGCCGCACCGGCTCGTTCTCGAAGCGGTACTCGTTCTCGATCGGGCCCTCATCGCCGATCACGAGCACGTCGCGCGGCGTGAGATGACGGCACATCCCCCGGTCCCACAACGCCTGCGCCTCCTCCTTGAGGCTGTAGGTCCGCGAGGGGGCGATCTCCCGGCGATAGTCGCCGTTGCGGCTGGCGAACGTCTGCGTCTGCCGCTTGATGCGATCGCAACTCGACCCGTAGTCGAGATCGAAGATGAGCTGGAACTCCGGGTGAGGGGAAGGGAAGGCGGCGAGGGTGGCGTCGCCCTCCTGCACCATCAGCGGCTGCGTGATGCGATAGACCCGGCGGGGCACGTCCTGCTCGACGAGCCCGGCCTCGAGCATCGGCTCGACGAAGGGCATCGCCGACCCGTCCCCGCAAGGCAGCTCCGGGCCGTCGATCCGGACGAGGGCGTTGTCGATCTCCAGGCCCGCGAGGGCGGACATGCAGTGTTCGACGGTCTCGATGGAGACGCTGCCCAGCTTGAGGGTGGTCCGCCGGGCGCGAAGGGCGATGTTCGTCGCGAGGGCGGGGATCTGCACCGGCGGATGGATATCGACCCGCTCGAATACGACACCATGACCCGGCGGGGCGGGGTTGATCGTCACTTCCGCGTCCTCGCCCAGCAGCAGTCCCTTCCCCGCGATCTGTGCCGGGCGGGCGAGGGTGTGCTGCCTGGCGCACGTCGACGCCGCGCTGTCCCTGTCATCCACGCTGGATACCATCGCGTCAGTCAGTCAGAAGCCCGGGGGGATTGCGACGACCGCTGCGTACCATCCGCATCGCGGGACATCCGCCGCACCAGGTCCGGGAGCTTACGGATTGTAGCCCATTGACGCAATTTCTCCGTGGCCGGGTCCGCCGGATATCCCAGCCACGTCTCGCCGGGGGGGACGTCCTTCGTCACGCCGGACCTGGCCCCGATCGTGGCCCGGTCGCCGATGCGACGGTGGTCGCCGATCCCCACCGCGCCGCCGATGACCACGCCGTCGCCGACGGTGGTCGAGCCGCCGATGCCGGTGAGGCCGACGATGACGCAGCCCCGGCCGATTCGGCAGTTGTGCCCGATCTGGACGAGGTTATCGATTTTCGTGCCCGCCCCGACGATCGTGGACCCGAACTTCGCCCGATCGACGCAACTGCCCGCCCCGATCTCGACGCCGTCTTCGAGGATCACCGCCCCGATCTGCGGGACCTTCACCACCCCCTTCCCGTCCGGGGCGGGGACGTAGCCGAACCCGTCGGCCCCGATCGAGACGTTCTGGTGCAGGATGACCGCCCGGCCGATGCGGCAGCCCTGCCGGACCACGCAGTTTGCGTGGAGGACCGATCCGGCGCCGATCGCGACCCCGGCGTAGAGACGGACCCCGGCGTGGAGCACGACGCCGTCGCCGATCTCGCAGTCCCGGTCGATGCTCGCGTGCGGACCGACCCGGACGCCCTCGCCGAGCCGGGCTCGCTCGTCGATCCAGGCGGTGGGATGGACGCCGAGGTCGGGGCCGATCTGTGGCGGTTGAAACAGCTCGAGCAGGCGCACCATCGCCAGCTCGGCGTTGGGGACGTAGATCAGCGCCCGCCGCGCCGGATCGTGGCCGGCCGGCTGAAGTCCCTCGCTCACGACGGCGGCGATCGCCTCGGACCGGCCCCAGCGCCGCGCGTGGGGCGGGTCGGCGAGGAAGCTGACCTCGTCCTCGCCGGCCTCGTCCAGGGCGTTGACGCCGGTGATGACGGCCTCGCCGCACCCGACAAGGCGGCCGCCCAGACGCCGGCAAAGCTCGGCCGCGCTGTACCTGCGCTGCTCCTGGCTCATGGCGAAGGCGCTCCCACGCCGATCAGGGCTGGTTGAACTCGCGGTTCATCCGCTCCACGAGCTGGTCGGTGATATCGATCTGATTGGTGGCGAAGAGCATCCGTCGGGCGGAGATCTGGCGCTTCATCTCCTCCTCGGTCGCACTGCGGGGCAGATCGACGATCGAGTCGTCCACGAAGACCACGTCGTAGCCGTTCTCCGACGCCGTCGCGGCCACCGCCTGCTTGATCCGGTCATACAGCCCCCGGAAGAATTTGGATTTCTCGTTGTCCAGCTTCCGCATGGCGAAATCGAGGAACGCCTGGAGCTGATAGCCCTTGAGGGCGATCTGCTCGTTGAGTTCCCGGTGCTGCTGGGAGCCGGGGGCGTAGATCTCCAGCTCCTCGTTGAGCCGCTCGATCTCTTCCTGGCGGCGCTGCGTTTCCGCGTCAAGCTCCTCGGCGAGGGCGGTGAGCCGGGTGTCGGCGGCGCTGCGCTCGTCCAGGTTCTGGAAGAGGCGCTCGATATTGACGGTGGCGACGACCGCCGGCGGCGCCGATGCCGAGGCGCGATGCGCCTGGGTCTGATAGGCCACGAAGCCGGCGAGCAGGGCCAGGAGAAGAGCGGCGGGCCAGTTGATCCGTCTGTGCATTGCCTTCATGGTGTTCACCCATGCCAGAGATTGAGGGAAAAGACGCGGCGGCGCCCTTCGCCACGCGGCACGCGGCCGGGGGCGATGCTCCGCGCCGCGGGGATTGTACCGGCCGCCGATGCGCCGAGAGCGGCCGGCTCGGTCACTCCATCACCGGCCGGCTCCTCCCCCGCCGGGCTCGGCCGACCCGGCCTGACATCATCCCCCGCGCACGACCGGCAGGGCCGGAATCAGATCACCCGCCCGCCTGGTAGGCGTTGTTCATCCGCTCGATGAGCTCGGCGGTGATGTCCGCCTCCGGCGTGACGTACATCAGGCGCCGGGACGTCATCTGCTGGAGCACCTGCACCTCGCGCGAGACCCGCGACTCGCGGTTCACCGTCAGCTCCTGCTGGGAATCATCGAGGAGGACGACGTCATAGCCCTCGATCTCGCACAGCTCGGCGATGGCGGTCTTGATCGCGCGGTCGAGGTCGCGCAATCGCAGCGACCACTCGATGTCCACCTGCTCCAGCGCGAAGCGTCGCCAGGCCTCATCGTCCAGGGCCTGACGGGCGATCTGCTCCCGCATCGCGTCGCGGGCCTCCTCATCGCTCTCGGGGATGTTGTCGTACCGCGTCCTGAGCTCCTGCAGCGCTTCCTGTCGCCGCTCGTCCTCGGCGAGGATGCGGTTCTTCATCTCCTCGACCTCGGCCTTGGCCAGCGAGCGCTGCTCCAGGCCGTCCAGGACCTGCCGGAGATTCACGGTCACCACCACGCTGGGCGAGGCGGCGCCGCCCCGCTGGCCGATCGCCTGCGAGGCGAGGAGCACCGCCAGGGCCAGCAGAAGCAGAAAACCGGGAAGTCGCACGGTTCGCTTGATCGAGTGCATCGAAAGATTCCTGTCTCATCAGATGGTCAGACGTGAATGTCGGCCGGGCGGCGTCGGCGCGAGGGCGCCCGTGCCCGACCCGGACACAGGATACCCGATGCCGATTCCCCCGGCCCCGGGAAGTGCGGACACCGGCCGCTCCCGCACGGCCGGCGCTTCGCGCCCGCCTCAGAACGGCAGCTCGGCGCTGAAGCTGAACATCCGCGTGTCGTCGTTCTCTTCCTGGGCGATGGGGAAGCCGAAATCGAAGGCGATGGGGACCGGGCCCAGTTGGGGGATGTAGAGGCGCACCCCCGCCCCGATCGACACGCGGTAGTCGTCGAAGCCGACGTCTGTGGTGACGGTGCCGGTGTCAAGGAACGTCACGCCGGTGATCGTCTCCTGGAAGAGGGGAAACTCGTACTGGGCGCCGAGGAAGATGAGCCACTCGCCGCCCACGGGATCGTCGCCGAGCTCGCCCGTGTCGGCCCGGATGCCCTTGGGGCTGACCTCGCGGAACTCGAAGCCGCGGAACGAGCGCCCGCCGAGATAGAACCGCTCGTAGGTCGGCGCCCGTCCCCCGCCGAAGATGTAGCCGACGCGGGAGTTGAGCTTGAGGATCGACTTTCGGCCGAGGAAGTCCTCCTGGAGCGTGAGAAAGACGGTGTAGTCGGCCTGGACGTTGTAGAAGTCGTAATCCCCGCCCAGCGCGCCGATCGAGTCCAGCGACAGCTCCAGCCGGCTGCCCTTCCCGGGCCGGGTGATGGTTCCGATCGTGGTTCGGGTGAGGGAGAGGCCCAGGGCGGTGAGGTTGTCGGGCCCGGCGTCCTGGAAGACGTCGACGGGCGCGTCGGAATCGATGTCGTCCAGCTCGACCTGCTCGGCCCGGACCCGCAGGCCGGCTTCCCAGATGTCGCCGAACTTCCGCCCCAGGGACAGGCTGCCCGTGATGCGCGACTCGTCGTACTGCCGGTAGATCCGCTGCCGATAGCTGCCGGACCCGCCCAGGGAATAATCGGTCTCGAACAGGTGCGGCTCGGTCAGGCTCGCGGAATACTGGAAGATCTCGTTGCCCGGTCGGAAGGTCATCGCGAACCGCTGCCCGGCCCCGCGGAACGCCCGGCCGGTGATGAACTCCGAGAACGTGGCGGGGAAGTCGGCGACGTCGAAGTTCTCCTGGCGCAGCGAGATCTCGCCGAACAGGCCCGCATCGGACCCTACGGCGATGCCGAAGTTGAGCGAGCCGGTGTTCCGCTCCTTGACCTCCACGAGCACGTCGCGGTACTCCTCGTCCACCGGATCCGGCTCCTGGAGGGTGAGGCGGACTTCGTTGAACAGCCGCGTGCGGCGAATGCGACGCTCCGATTCCTCCATGGCGGTGGTGTCGAACGGCCGGCCGGACCTGATCCGCATGAGGCGGCGGATGACCTTCTCCTTCGTCAGGAAGTTGCCGTTGATCCGGATGAGCCCGACCTTGTAGAGCCTGCCTTCCTGGATGCGGAGCATGAGATCGATCCGCGGCTCGGGCCCGCTGCGCAGCTCGTAGGGATACACCCTCGCGTCGACGTAGCCCATCACGCCGTACGCATCCTCGAGCGCGGTCACGGACTTGCGGATCCTGTCCTGGCTGTAGACGTCGCCGGTCTTGATTTCCAGCAGGGCGGCGATCTGCGCGCCGGAGAACACCGCCGGCGCCTCGCCCGGGCGCTCGGCGCTCTCCACGCCCACCGAGGCGAGCGTGTAGAGGGGTCCTTCGTCGATGAGGAAGGTGACCTTCGCTTCCTTGTTGTCGGGGCTCAGCTCGATCATCCGGTCGACGCGCACGTCGCGGTAGCCGCGGTCCTTGTAGAAGCTGACGAGTTCGGACACGTCGTTGGCGAGCACCTCCTCGTCGAGCACGCCGCCGCGGAGAAGAAAGATGTGCGTGCGGGTCTTGATCTCCGGCATGAGCCGGCTGCGCGAAAACGCCTCCGCCCCCTCGAAAACGATCGCCTTGATCCGCACCCGCGGGCCCTCGATGACGCGGAAGATGAGCAGCCCCCGTCGCTGCAGATCCGATTCGTCGATCGACACGTCGGTGAGATAGAACCCCCGCTCACGGTAGAGCGTCTTGATGTCGCGCTTGGCCTTTTCGATGAGATAATCGTCCCGGGCCAGCCCGCGCATGAGCCGGACGATCTCCAGCAGGTCCTGGTCGGAGATCGCCTTGTTCCCGATGACCTGGATCTCCCGGATCAGCGGCTGCTCGGTCAGGGCGTAGACGAGCTTGACGGAGCCGTCGGCGAGGAGTTCGGCCTCGGCGGTGACGTGCTTGAACTTGCCCAGGCTGTAGAGCCGCGTCACGTCGCCGCGCACCGTTTGCGCCTCGTAGGGATCGCCCACCGCCGAGCGGATGTTGTTCCGGATCAACTGCTCCCGGACGCGATCGAGGCCGAGGATCTCGATGGCGGAGATGGGGCGATCGAGGAGATCCGCCTCCCGCTCGATGAACTCCTGCCCGCCCGCGATCGGCGTTGCCAGCAGGAGCATGAGCAGCGTGAACCGGCAGACGAGGGCGAACGGGACGGGGGGCATAAGGCGGGGAGGATACCCCGCTCACGGCGCGCCAACAAGGCATCCGCGTCCGGTGCCGTTGACCGCCCCGCCGCGCCGGGCTAGCTTCGTGAGCCGCCCATGGCCCTCACCGTCGGCCAACTCGCCCACCGCCTCGGCGCCACCGTCATCGGCAACGGCGACGCTCCCGTCACCGGCTGCGCCCCCATCGACAAGGCCTCACCCACCGAAATCACCTTTCTCGCCAACAAGAAGTACCTCCGCTTCCTCCAGACCACGCAGGCCGCCGGCGTCCTCGTCGACGCCGACACCCCCTGCCCCGATCGCATCACCCGCCTCGTCTGCGACGATCCCTATTTCGCCTTCCGCAACGCGCTCATCGATCTGTACGGTTTCCGCACCCATCCGCGCCCGATGGACGAGGCGCCGGCCGAGGGCGGCGAGGCCGGCGGCGAGGCGACGCATATCAGCCCCCGCGCCGTCATCCACCCCACCGCCCGCATCGGCGCGGGAACGGTCGTCCACCCCTGCGCGGTGGTCGAGCATGACGTCACCGTCGGTCGCGACTGCGTGCTCTACCCCGGCGTCTACGTCGGACACGACAGCGTCATCGGCGACGGATGCATCCTGCACGCCAACGTGACCATCTACGATCGCTGCGTGCTCGGGAACCGCGTCACGCTCCACGCGAGCACCGTGGTCGGCCAGGACGGGTTCGGCTATGCCACGCACGGCGGAGAACATCTGAAAATTCCCCAGACCGGCATCGTCATCATCGAGGACGATGTCGAGCTCGGCGCCGGCTGCGCCATCGAACGCGCGGCGATGGGCGAGACCCGCATCGGAAAGGGCACCAAGTTCGCCGATCTCATCTCCATCGGCCACGGCAGCCGCATCGGCGCGCACTGCCTTTTCGTCTCCCTCGTGGGCATCTCCGGGTCGGTGGAGGTGGGCGATTACGTCGCGCTCGGCGGGCAGGTGGGCGTCACCGGGCATCTCAGGATCGGCGACGGCGTGCAGGCGGCGGGAAAGACCGCCATCACCGGCGACGTGGCGCCCGGGAAGAAGATCGCCGGCGTCCCCGCCATCGACCTCGAGCAGGCCAAGCGCAACGCCCTGGCCGCCCAGGATCTCTACGGCCTCGTCAAACGCGTCCGCCACCTCGAACGCGAACTCAAAGCGCTCAAGGACGCCGGGGCTGACGAGTGAGCGCCGCGAGCGAGGAAGACCCGGGTCGCGCGCGATCCGCGCACGGGATCGGCGTTCGCGACCCGCTCGCGAGGACGCGGCGGCTCGCTCGCTGACAATCGGCGCCATGCTTCGTCCCGCCGGGGCCGGTGCCATGCTTCGTCCCGTCAGGGCGAAGCATGCTTCTACAGAACGCACACGTCGCATGCCCCCCTCCGCGACTGAAGCATGCCACCCAGCTCATCGCGTATCGCTCATCGCGTATCGCGTATCGCTGCTTTCCTACGGCTCGTCCGCCGGCGCCCGTGCCGTGGTCAGGTCCTTCAGCCACGCCCCGAGGGCGGCGGCGTCCGCGTCGGCCGGCGCGATCAGCGCACCGATGAGCATGCCCAGGACGGTCATGGCCAGCACCAGTCGCACGGGCGGCTCGGCGGGCTTGCCGCGTCCGGGTTCCCGTTCGGAATGACACATCGATCGCCTCCTCCCCATCGCGGAAACCCCGCGTTCACTGCAAGGGTCCAATGCGCCGGCGGTGGAAGCAAACCGTCGCCGCACAATCCCCCCGGCCGGGTGGGGCTGTGGCGATCGTGCCGCTGCTGCGGAGTGGGCGGGGTCACCCCGCGCGAGGCGACCCCTCGGCAGACCTTATGAGACCAACGCCGCCGTCAGGGCGACCGCGACCGCCAGCGCACGCAGAACCAGTTGCTTGCCGCGCATACTTCTCTCCCGGACATCGCGCCGGTGAGCCGGCGCCGGACCGCTTCGTTCGCATGGTCGGTAAAGGGGGCTGGCTCGGTGATCGAAAGGGCCGAGCCGGAATGGATGACATGCGTAAACCCCTGCCCGGCCAAATCGGCGGGGAAAGAGGCCTGCGTATCGATGAACCGCGTGACCGTCTGCGATGAC
>JAXHTH010000174.1:0-3737 GCA_034211115.1 Planctomycetota bacterium
CGATCGGTGATCGACTCGACGGTGGTCCAGGTCGCGCCGTCGTCATTGGACACCTGCACGAGCAGTTCGTCATTCCACTGGGTACTGATGTGATACCAGCGCCAGTAGCTGATTTCCGCGTCAACTCCGGCCAGTTCGAGGCGAGGGGAGGTGAGATGGGTCGGCCCTCCGTCGACGTCGTAGTCGCCTGCCCCGCCGCCCGCGAGGGGACCGGTGACGAAACAGAGCGTGCCGTCGGGCGTGTGATCGTCGCCGGGCTGGGTGATGGTCCCGCTGCTGGAGACCTGCTGCGGATCCGCCCGCTCCCAGTTGCCGGTATCGGCGCCGGCATAGACGGTCCAGCCCTGGTCGGTCTCGAAGTCGTCTTCCATGACCGTGACAAGATGCCCGACCCGGGCGGTATAGACGTTCTGCGGCGCATCGAACGGGCTGCAGACGGTCGTCCCGCCGTCGCCCTCGGCGCTGAAGTAATACTCGGGCACATCGTCGCAGCCCGCGCCGGGCAGGGTCGCCTCGTAGAGATCGCCCTCCACGTGCACGAGTGCGGCCGATTGATACGACCCGCCGTCGAAGCGGTAATGGAGCGCGCCCGAACCTTCGACGTACTGCTCGGCCCGGCTCTCGATTTCGACGGGAATCACCACCGGCGCGCCGGGATCGACGAACTCCGGCAGCTCCTCGGGCAGCCTGATCGTGAGGGCCGGGGCCGCGCCGATGAACTCGACCGTCGGATCGCCGAACAGGTTCAACTCATAGCAGCACCAGCGCATGCAACTGTCGTTGATGCGGTAGATGTTGTCCTCCTTGGAGTCGTGATTCGCCGGCCCGATGCGGGTGTACGCCTCATCCTGGTTGAAGACGGCATCCCACAGCTCGCGGTTGTAGCGATGCGACGGGCCGTCGGTGGAATTCGACGCGCCGTAGCCGTACCGGGCGTTCATGATGACCGCGTAGGCGCCCTCGTCGATCTTGATGTTCATGTGCTCGGCCCAGCAGTCGGTCCCGTCGAAGTGGCCGGCGGAGCACGTCTGCGAGTACACGAAGCAGAGGTCGCTGTTCTCGACGTAGTTGAGGATGTCGGAGTTGTAGAGGTGCATGGCGTAATCGGGACTGCCATGACCGAGGTGGTTGAGCATGTGAATGCCCGCATCGAGACGATCGATGAGATCCCACTTCGACCAGGATTCATCGCGCTCGTAGAGCGTGTCGATGCTGTACCGATCGGAGGGGATGCCGACGGTGGTGTACCCGTCGGCGCTGGAGCCGTCGATGAGCTGATCGAGGTAGTTGCCGGCGTACTCGGCGACGCCGCCGAACCCGAGGTACTCGCCCACGAGCTGGACGTTCTCCGTCGTCGTGTGGTTGTTCTCGAGATACCAGATGGTCTTGTTGACGAAGCGGTCGGCCTCGGTGGCGTTTCCGACGGAGGCTCGTCCGACGTAGACGTCGGCGACGAGATCGACATCGCCGCCCCCGTCGCCGTCGTTGGGCTCGCCCCAGTACCCGTCGCCATCGCCGTTCCAGGTTCCGTCGAGGCAGGCGAAGAAGATGTCGCCCGGCATGTTGTACTCGCCGTCGACATAGAGGTCCTTGGCCGGGATGACATCGTCATCGCCGCCGATGATGACGTACTCGATGCCGTCGTTCAGGTAATGCTCGCGGATGTAGTCGCGCACCTCGACGGGGTCATTGCTGCCGACGTCGGCGGTGGTGTGGATCTCCGTGGCGATGCCGTGCGCATCGTGGTAGTCCTTCAGCGGCTGGAAGGACGGCTTCAGCGACGAGGTCGTGATGACGAGCAGATCGAAGCCCTTCCCGCCCGTGCGGCCGTTGGTGAAGTACGTCCCAACCACGCGCGGGTTGTCGACCTTCCGCATCGCCTCGCGCTGATCCGCTTCGAGGCCGCGACAGAGCGCGCCGGCCCGGCCATCGGGAACGGTGTTCACCGTTACCGTCAGCTTCGGGAAGTAGGCAAGCTCGCCCGTGGCGGGCACGTACTGCACCGGCTGAAGCTTGAGAATCGCGATGTCGTAGCCGCGGAAGCCGTGCGTCCCCGCCGGTTCGAATGCCGACGACGGCACGGCCGTCTCCAGGCCGTACACCGCCGGATCGGGCGTCGGCGGCGCCACCGAACCCGGGCCCTCCGAGAGCCGATAGGGCCGGCCGACCGGCTCGACGAGGTACCGTCCCGGCAGCGGGACCGCCTCACCGGTCTCGATCTCGATGTCCTGCACGCGCGTTCCGTACGGCAGGAGGATGTGCGCGCCCCGCGCGGGCAGCGCGGGATGGCCGATCGCCCCGCTGTTGGGGCAGCCGGTCATGATGAGCCGATCGTAGACCTGACCCTCGATGACCACGGGCACGGTCTGCGGGGCGGGAAAGAAGTACTCGACCGTGACCTGCTCGTGAGCGGCGACGGCCGGCGAGGCCGCCCCGAGCACGCCGCCGATCAGAACCGGCAACGCCGTCAGGGCAAGCCGCAAGCCCCCGCGCCGTGTGGATGTCAATCGCATGGAAGATGTCCTCCTCGTTTCCTGGGTGTGTGGTCGAATGCCGTCATCGCACGCTCGCCGGACGAGCCGAGCCGACGAGCAGCCGGCATCCCTCCCCACGAACATGTGCTGTGCTGTCGATGTATCGCCGCCGCGCGACGCGTTCAGAGCCTCCTCACTCCCCTGAAGCGTTCGCACCCGTGCCCATTATCAGCGGATATCCGGGTGCGTTCATCCTTTTTTATGCCCGATTCGGCCTCCCGGTTGCATCTGTGTCGGGAAGAAACCCTTCTCGGACGTGCCCGCGGGCCCGGGGCAGGTCGGGGGCAGCCGGGGGCAGGCCGGGGGCGAGCCGGGGGGGCGTAAGATGACCCCTCCGTGACGCCCCGAACTCGCCTGCGCGGACAGAAAGGACCAGCCCCCGCATGCCCGGCCCCGAGGACTGCATCACCATCGTCTCCGGCCTGCCCCGCTCGGGCACCTCGCTCATGATGCAGATGCTCGCGGCCGGCGGCCTCCCCCCGCTGACCGACGGTCAGCGCGCCGCCGACCCGGACAACCCGAAGGGCTACTACGAGCTGGAAGCGGTCAAGCGCACGAAGCACGATCCATCCTGGCTCGATGATGCGCCCGGCCGCGTCGTCAAGATGGTCCATCTCCTGCTCTACGACCTGCCGGCCGATCGCTCGTACCGCATCGTGTTCATGAAGCGCGACCTCGAGGAGGTCGTCCGCTCCCAGCAGGCGATGCTCGCCCGCACGGGCCAGACCGGCGCGCAGTTGCCGCCCGAAAAGCTCATCGCGGCCTTTCAGTCGCAGTACCGCAAGATCGAAACGTGGCTGGCGCAGCAGGACAACTTCGATCTGCTCTCCATCAGCTACAACGACCTGATCGCCGACCCCGCGCCGGCGATCGCCGCCCTCAACGCCTTCCTCGGCGGCGAGCTCGATGAGCAGGCGATGCGCAACGCCGTCGATGCAGGCCTGTATCGGCAGCGAAGCGATGAGCGGGATTGAAACACGGAGGGCCACGGAGGGCCACTGAGGGCCACTGAGAAAAGTCAAAACGTCCAAACGTCGAAACGTCAAAACGTCAAAGCCCTTATCGCTCCTCCTCCCCTGATCCGTGATCCCCCTCCGCCCCTCGATCCCATGATGCCGGGATGCCTTGTTGCCTCTGGCTTTCAGCTTTCCGCTTTCCGCGTTTCAACTTTGTCCTCGGTGGCCCTCCGTGGCCCTCCGTGTT
>JAXHTH010000175.1:0-4506 GCA_034211115.1 Planctomycetota bacterium
TTCCGCAGAAGGAGCAGGTGGTGACGCGTCGGCCGCGGAAGCCTCCGTCGCCTCCGTCGCCGCCTCCGCCCCCGGCGCCTCCGCCTCCGCCGCCCCCGAAGCCGCCTCCGCCTCCGCCTCCGAAGCCGCCGCCCTCACCGCGGCCGGCGCCGCGGCGATCGCCGGGCGGTCCGCCGGCGGCATTGACGGGAGTCGGGACGGGGACCGGTTCGAAGTGCTGGGAGCTGGTCATGTTGTCCTCGAGGAAAGGGTGCACCTGCCGCCGCCCCGACCGGGGAGACCTGTCGCATCTGACCCTAGTGTATCGGGTTGCGGGCCCATCGTCTAAAGACGCGACGGGCGATTATGGCCCGCGGGAGGCCCTTGACGGCCGGTTCGTCAGCCGCTGCCGGTCATTCTCTCTCATCATCCGTCGGCCTGCGCCGGTCCGGGGAATCGTGGGGGCCCTCCGCGTCGGCGTTCTCGGACGCAGCGGCCTTCACGCGCTCGATCAGCTTCGCCTTCGCCCGCTCGAACTCCTCGTCGCCGAGCCGGCCCGCCGCGTGCAGTTGACGCAGATCGTGAAGCGTGAACCCCTCCTCCGGCGGGGCGTCCGATGATCGGACCCACCGGCGGACGATCATGATCACGATCCCGCCGACCACGGCCAGCACGAGAAGCGCCACCAGCCAGGGAAGCACCTCCCGGAACAGGGCCGAGCCCTGGTCGACGGTCGCGATCAACGGTGCAAGAGGCGGCGTCATGAACATCGCGCCCGCGGCCGGGAGCGCGGCGCCCGAAGGCGCCGGGGCGGGCCTTACTCCTCGTCGGCCTTCCCGGAGGTCTTCTTCTTCGAGGTCTTCTTCCCGCTCTTCTTTGAAGTCTTCTTCCCGGTCGTGGTCTTCTTCTTCTTCTTCTTCTTTGTCTCCTTCCCGTCCGAGTCGTCGCGCTTGTCGCGCGCCGCCTTGTTCCATTCCTCGGCGGGGATCTCGGTGACGTTGGCGCGATCGATCACCCGGTCGGCGGCCTTGTTCTCGCGGATCTGCGACGCCAGCTCTCCCAGCCGGTTGGACTGCACGAGCTCGGTGCGAAGCTGATCGGGTCGCACGCCGCGCTGCATCGCGATGGCCGCGATCCGGCCGTTCACCTCCTGGTCGGACACCTCCACCTCGAAGTGCCGGGCCAGCCGGTTGAGGATGAAGGAGAGCTTCAGTCGTCGTTGGCTGGCCGCCTCCGCCTCCGCGCGAAGCTCGGCGAGGCGCTCCTCGACCTCCTCGACCGGCATGCCCTGATAGAGCAGCTCCAGCCGCTGGCGCTCGACCATGCGCGTGGCCTGCGCCGCCGACAGCTTCTCGGGCAGATCGAAGTCGACGGCATCGAGAAGATAGTCGTGCACCTGCTCGCGCATCGCGCCGCGCTGCTGCTCATCGCGCCGCTGCTCCAGCGCGATGCGGATCTGCTCGCGGAGAAGCTGCTCGGACGCCATGCCGTAGTGCTCGACGACCTGCTCGACGCTGGCGGGCGTGATGCGCTGCGCCTCGCGGATCGTCACCTCGATGGTCAGCTTCTCGCCGCGGATGTGTTCGAGTTCGTGCCCCTCCGGCCCGACCGTCTCGACGGTGAACGTCTCGCCGACGGACAGGCCCCTGAGCTTCGAGGCGAGATCGTCGATGAGCAGGCCGAGGACCTGCCCGCGCCCGCCCTCGTCATCGCCGGGCACGATGATGTCGATGTTGTCGTGCCGGAAGAACGGCTCGTCCTCCCCCTCCTTGGTGGCCGAGCCCGGGCCCACGAGCCGGTCGCCGGGCTGGAAGTCGCTCCTGATCTCCTCCGCCTCGCCCATCTGGAGGCAGTTGCGGTTCAGCTCCTCCTCGATCTGCTCGTCGGTGATTTCGAGCATGGGCTTCCTGATCTCGATGTTCTCGAGTTCCGGCAGGTCGAACTCGGGCACGACCTCGACGTCGACGGCGAAGGTGAGCGGCTTGCCCTCCTCCAGCTCCAGCTCCTCGATCTTGTCCACCGGCTCCGGCTCGCCCACGGGCCGGATCTCCTTCTCCTCGATCACGCCGGCGTAGGCGTCGGCGACGACCTGGTTCTTCGTCTCGTTGCGCACCGTCGAGCCGAAGCGCCGCTCCAGCAGCTTGCGGGGAACCTTGCCCTTGCGGAAGCCGGGGACGGCGGCCTGGGTGGCCAGCGTGCCGATCGACTCCTCGATCTTGTCCCCGATCACCTCGGCGGGGACGGTGATGGTGAGCCGCTTCTTCGCCGGGCCGACGTCCTCGACCTTGACGTCGTAGATGCTCTCTTCCGTGGTCGGGGTGGTCTCTGCCATGGCACGAATCCGTGAAGGACAAGGGGACGGCTCGCCGGCACGCGGCGAGTGCGAATCCCAGAGGGTAGCACAATGACCCGGAGAGGACCAAACCGGCCGCCCCCGGAAGGGGCCGGGGCCTCGGCAGAGGGCCGGGCGACACGTTGTGGATGAGCGGCGGCACCGGACCGCATGGCGGGGCGATCGTCGATCACGCGCCTCACGCCGTCGCTCGCCGCCGCACGAGGGCGTGCAGGAGAAGCCACCCCAGCAGGCAGCCGAGGGGGTAGATGGGCAGGTCCGACCACACGAACGTCGTGCCCAGCAGCGCACGGCCGGGGAACGTGCCGCGGATGGCCGTCAGCCACGGCGGCTGCCAGAGCTGAAGGAACTCCAGGGCGATCGTCGCCGCGCACACGCCGACCGCGATCGGCGTGATCGCCTTCTTCCGGGGAATGATAAGAAACACGAGCAGCATGAAGAACAGCTCGTAGATGATCGACGCGGCGACGTTGTTCAGCCACCACCGCGCGGGACCGGCGTACGCCTTCGCCGCGAACCCCAGCGGGGTCACGATCGCCAGGGCCAGCAGGATGCGCGCGCGGACGGGCAGGGCGGGAGGTCTCCAGGTGAGGATACGGCGTTCTGTGCCGAAGAAGTTCGCATTATGTCCCTGGTGGCGGGGGCGGACCAGTTCCGGGGGTGACCCGGGGCTTCGCTGCGCTGCGCCCCGGCCTGGGGGGTGATGGGTGTGGTGAGGGGAGGCGCGGTGCGTGAATGAAAGCGAGCGCCGTTCGGGGGACGGCGCTCGCGGGGGTGTTAAGAACTGATCTTCTGTGGTGAATGATCTTACGGGCATTCGCCCCAGTTGGCGAGGAGGGCGAGGAGGTCGGCGGTGTCGGTGTCGCCGTCGCCGTCCACATCCCCGTCGCCCGTACCCCAGGCGGAGAGGAGGAACAGCAGGTCGGCGGTGTCCACGTCGCCGTCGCCGTCGAAATCGCCCTCGCACGGGCAGCCGATCTCCATGATCGTGAAATCATCGAGCGCGGCCTCGACGATCGAACCGCTCTGCTCATCGGAGGCGATGAACCGCATCTTCACGTCCGCGGTCGGCTCGATGAAGTCGCCGACGTGGAACTCGTGATAGAACCAGCCGCCGGAGGATTCGGGCCCGGCGGGCCCGACGGTCTCGACGTTGGTCCAGTTGTCCCCGCCGTCGGCGGAGATGTCGACGACGAAGATGTCGTTGTTGGGATCGGCGCCTTCATCGTTGGAGTACCAGCGCCAGTAACTGATGACGGGATCGCCGGTGTCGGTGAGGTCGAGAGAGGGTGTGAAGAGGGTGGTCTTGCCGCCGTCGATGTCGTAATCGCCGATGCTGTTGCCCGCATCGCCGTCCGTGACCCAGCAGTTCACGCCGGGCGGGGCGGTGTGATCATCCTCCGGCTGCGCCGCGGTCCCCTCGGGATTGACGCGCTCCCAGATGCCGGTGTCGGCGTCATCATCGACATCGCCGACCGTCCAGCCCTGGTCGCTTTCCATGTCGTCGGCGAAGGCGACATCGATCTCCCAGGCGTCGACGGCGTAAAACGAATCGGGCGCTTCCTCCGGGGAGGTGAAGGTCATGCCGTCGGTCGTCTCGGCCTGGAAGTAATAGTGGATCTCGCGTCCGCACGGGGCGGCGGGGAGCATGCCTTCGTAATCGCCGTTGCCGAGGTCGGTGAGCTCGTAGCCCGTGAACGGATCGTCGGACCCGATGCGGGCATAGAGCATTTCGGTTCCGGGGTTGATCGGCGCGCCGCCCCAGATGGAGATGTCGACGCGCACGGGGGTTTCCTCGTTGGCCTGGACGATCTGCGGCAGGCCCTCGGGGAAGGTGAACTTCATGGGGCTGGAGCACCATTCGGTGAGATACAGGGCGGCGGGATAGACCTCCTCGCTGTTCGGGATGATCGTGCTGGGGGGCACGACGAAGTCGGGCCCGCGCAGCTCGATGGTGTAGGAGAGCACGCCCTGGTCGCCCCATGTCCAGTCCACGCTGCCCCCGGCGGCCACGTAGAGAACGTCGTAGCAGGAGCCGAGGGTGTAGCTGTGGCCGTGCACGGACGCGATGAGGCTCTGCATGACCTCGCCGACCTCCTGGTGCATGCCGTCATCGCCGCATCCGCCGCCCTGATAGGCCCACGGGTACAGGATGTACTCGCCGTGGGAGTGGA
>JAXHTH010000176.1:0-4103 GCA_034211115.1 Planctomycetota bacterium
CGGAGAAGTCGACGCGTCGCAGGGCGGCCGGCGCGCCGGCCGACGCCGCCTCGCGCCGGGCGGCCTCGCCCTTCGGATCCGACGACCCGGTTCGCGGACGAACCTCGATGCGATGAACGGAAGCGGCGGGCATGAAAAGAACTCGCAGCGGCCGGGAAGTGAGGCCGATGAGGCGGCGTGCGATCCTACCGTCTTCTCCCGCCGGCGACCACGCCGACGCCGCAACCCCCGCCCTCGCTCCGGCCGGGCGCTTCCTGCTCTAGAATGGGCGGCGATGCCGGACGCAGACAAACCGCGACCCCACTTCGAGCTGTTCACTGACGGCGCCTGCTCGGGAAACCCCGGCCCGGGCGGCTGGGCCTATATCCTGCGCTCACTCAGGAGTGGCGAAGAGATCGAGGCCTCCGGGGGCGAGCGGCAGACGACCAACAACCGCATGGAGCTGCTGGCCGTCATCAACGGCCTCAAGCGGCTGAAGGAGCCCTGCCGCGTCGACCTCTACGCCGACAGCATCTACGTCGTCAACGGCCTGAAGACGTGGCTGGATCAGTGGAAGGCGCGGGGGTGGCGGCGGAGTCAGAAATCGCCGGTCAAGAACCTTCCCCTCTGGCAGGCACTGGACGAGCTGCGGGCGGTGCACCAGATCAACGCCGCCTGGGTGCAGGGGCACGGCGATCATCCGGAGAACGACCGCTGCGACCGCCTCGCCGTCGCCGCCGCCGAGCGCTTCAAGCAAACCTGATCGATCTCATCGCGGAGTCGGCGGATGCGGGATGCTGACCGCAGGCGGCTGTGTCCGTATGCTGATGGGCGCCATGCGATGTCTTCATCTTCTGATCGTCGTGCTCGGCGTGGCGGCGCCGGGTTTCCCCGCCGCCGGCGCGGTCGAGCGATTCAGCATTTTCGACGCCGAGGCCGTCTCTCACGATCCGGACCTGGAAGAGCCGGTCGAGCGGGACGGCCTGACGGTGATGGAGTTCGGGCAGAAGATCCAGGCGACGGTGCTGCTCCCCCCCCCGCCGGCCGATCAGCGCGAGGCCCGGCGGATCGTCGCCACCGTGCGGGTCGAGCCGATCCTCACCCGCGTCGGCGGCCGCGTCCGGCCAGGTGATCCCTGGACGCGCATCGGCTCGGCGAGCATCGTCCAATCCGGCGAGGGAGAAGGGGAAGCGACCGAGATTGAGTTGATGCGGTTCATCACCGGCTTCGGCGGGCCGGGCGTCTTCGAGCAGGATGTCACCCCCCTCGCCCCCCTGCTCACCGGGCCCACGACCTTCCGGCTGTTCATCAGCACCTACCTGGACCCCGGCTGGCAGGTGACGATGACGCTGACGTACTCCGATAAGGGGGTCGGCTTCCGCCGGCCGACGTTTGCCCAGGCGCTGTTCAACGATCCGGAGGTCACCGCCGAGGAGAACGTGCTGCGGGCGGAGATCGAGATCCCGCCCGATCTGGCCCAGCCGCGACTGCGGATCCTCTCCACCGGCCACGCCACCGACGGGGCGGACGGCGACGAGTTCGTCCCCCGCACGCACGTTCTGACCATCGACGGGAAGGAGATCGCCCGCTGGCGGCCCTGGGCCGAGCGCGGCGGGCCGCTGCGCGAGCTCAACCCCACGAGCGGGCGAATGACCATCGACGGCCGGGAGCTGTGGTCCAGCGACCTCGACCGGGCCGGCTGGCACCCGGGCCTGATCGTGAAGCCGCTGCTCATCCCGACCCCGGAGCTGACGCCGGGCAAGCACATGATCCGCCTCGAGATCGAGGGCATCCGGCCGCAGACCGAGGAAGAGGGCCCCTACGGATACTGGCGCGTGAGCGGCCTCGTCGTGGCCGACGAACCCTGGCCGGGCGTGGAGGAGTAATCGCGGCGGCCCCGGCTTCGGCCCCCGGTGGCGGTGAAGTCCGCTCGGAGGTGCCCGGAGTGCCCTTCGCCGGGTTGCCCGGCGGCGGAATTGCTGATAAACTGGCCGGTTCGTCTTTCCAGCGAGGTGCTGTTCCTATGCCCACGGTCAACCAGCTCGTCCGCAAGCCGCGTCGCACGCCGCAGGAAAAGTCCAAGGTCCGCGACCTGGACGCCTGCCCGCAGAAGCGCGGCGTGTGCCTTCAGGTCCGTACGGTGACGCCCAAGAAACCCAACTCCGCGCTGCGGAAGGTGGCCCGCGTGCGCCTGTCCAACGGGAAGGAGATCACCGCCTACATCGGCGGCGAGGGGCACAACCTCCAGGAGCACTCGATCGTGCTCGTCCGCGGCGGTCGCGTCCGCGACCTGCCCGGCGTGCGCTACCACGTCGTCCGCGGCTCGCTGGACACGCTCGGCGTGGACGGCCGCAAGCAGGGCCGCTCCAAGTATGGCACGAAGCAGGGGAAGTGATGAGCGATGAGCGATGAGCGATGAGCGATGAGTGATCAGCGATCGGCCATCACTCCGTTCCGCGACGCGGTTCACCCGCGTGTTCACCAGTCGTCAACCAGACAACCCCGGGCTCACAGAGCCCGGCTCCACCAATAATCAACAGCCAGCAACCAACAACCACTCACCCAGGCAAGTAATCGCAGCACCCGCCTTCCGAACTGCCGCTGCTGCGGTGAACAGCAAGCTCGACGGTTCGACCCGCCGGGCCGATGAGCCGAAGGAGGCGCCCCCGTGGCCGGACGCATCACCAAATCCGAAGAGCAGCTTCGTCCCGATCCCCGCTATCACGACAAGACGCTGGCGAAGTTCATCAACTGCATCATGTACGACGGGAAGAAGTCCGTCGCCCGGCAGCTCGTCTACGACGCGCTGGATCAGATCGAAGCCCGCCTGAACCGCGAGAAGCCCGAGGGCGCGCCCGACACGCCGCTGGAGGTCTTCCACCAGGCCATTGACAACGTCAAGCCGGACGTGGAAGTCCGCTCCAAGCGCGTGGGCGGGGCCAACTACCAGGTGCCCATGCAGGTGAACCAGCGCCGGCGCCAGAGCCTCTGCTTCCGGTGGATCATCACCGCCGCCCGCGGCGAAAAGGGCAAGCCGATGGCCCAGCGTCTGGCCAAGGAACTCTACGACGCCGCCCGCGGCGAGGGCAAGGCCATGCAGGTCCGCGAGCAGACGCACCGCATGGCCGAGGCCAACAAGGCCTTCGCGCACTTCGCCTGGTAAGTGCATCGACCCATCCGCAGATCACTTCCCAGCGGCCGCCGCCCAAACCGGCGGCCGTTGTCGCGCTCAAACCGGATTGAATCACAGAGGGCACAAAGGACACAGAGATCGAAGAGGAATCGCACGGCGGCGCACAGGATCCAAGATCAACGACTGATCCGCGATTCCTCTGCCTGCTGATCTATCATCCCTCTGTGCTCTCTGCGTTCTCGGTGGTTGAACTGAACTCCCCATGAATGACACGAATCGCCAAAGCCCGGCGCGCTATCACCGCCAGACGCTGCTGCCGCAGATTGGCGAGGAAGGACAGCGGCGGCTGCGCGCCGCGCACGCGCTCGTCATCGGCTGCGGCGCGCTGGGATGCGTGATGGCCGACACCCTCGCCCGCGCGGGAATCGGCGCGCTGACCATCATCGACCGCGACGTCGTCGATCTCACCAACCTGCACCGGCAGATCCTCTTCGAGGAGCGCGATGCCGAAGAGGCCATCCCCAAGGCCGAGGCGGCCCGGGCGCGGATTGCGCGCCTCAATGGCGACGTAACGGTCTCCGCTCACGTTGATGACTTCCATCACCACAACGCCGAGGCGTATCTTCGCCGCGCCGCGCCGGATCTCATCCTCGACGGGCTGGACAACTTCGCCACGCGATACCTGCTCAACGATCTGGCGGTGAAACACGGCCTGCCGCTCGTCCACGGCGGGGCGGTCGGCACGAGGGGCACCGTCCTCACGATTCTGCCGCACCCGGCCCGCCGGGCCGTCGAGAGCCGCTCGGCGATCCTCTGGACGGCCGGGCAGGCCACGCCGTGCCTGCGCTGCGTCTTCCCCGAGCCCCCGGCCCCCGGAACCGGGCCGACCTGCGACACGGCGGGCGTGCTCGGACCGCTGGTGATGCTCGTCGCCGCCCGGCAGGCGGCGGAGGCGATCAAGCTCATCACCGGCGACATCGATGCCGTCGAA
>JAXHTH010000177.1:0-21630 GCA_034211115.1 Planctomycetota bacterium
GTCCGAGCGACGCTCGCTGTTCGAGGCCCGTGACGTGTACATCCGGCTTTCACCGACCTTTTTCGCCGACCAGGTCGACGAGCCCGTGCTCGTGATCCACGGCAAGAAGGACTCCAACCCCGGCACCCTGACCATCCAGTCTGAGGTCTTCTTCGAGGCTGTGCGCGGCTCCGGGGGCACGGCCCGTCTCGTCCTGCTGCCCTTCGAGGACCACGGGTACCGGGCGGTTGAGAGCATCGAGCACGTGCTCTGGGAGCAGATCACGTGGTTCGACAGGTATGTCAAACACGCCGTGCCCCGCAAGACCTCGACTACCGAACAGTGATGTGAGGATGATGGAGTGAGATTCGACGGGCCGGGCACGGAGGAATCGGAGTTCCTGAAATGAACTGATGACCGAGTCCCCGGCCACGACGGGACTCTCACGTGCCGGACTCATCGGACAAACGCCCCATCCCGACGAAGAAGAAAGGCACGCCACGATGATGAAGCATGGCCCGCGCGAGAGCGTGTTTTCGCCTCCTGCCCTCGTGATCGCGCTGCTGGCCCTGTCTGCGAGTGCGGCGGGAGTCTCCGATCAACTGTCCGATCCAGCCGGCGCCCCGGGCGACGCGACGAGGCCGCTGAAGGTGTTCGTTCTCGCCGGACAATCCAACATGCAGGGGCATGCGCACATCGGCACATTCGACGCCATGGCCCTCGATCCGAAGACGGCGCCGATTCTCGAGGAGATGTGCAACGCCGACGGCACGCCGCGCGTCTGCGAGGAAGTATGGATCTCATCGATCGGCTGCGCCGACGAGGAGCAGGTCGGCCCGTTGACCGCCGGCTTCGGCGCCAAAGCGCGCGGCCCCAACATCGGACCTGAATTCACGTTCGGAATCTACCTGCAGAAGCGGCTGGATGAGCCGATCCTGATCATCAAAACCGCCTGGGGCGGCAGGAGCCTGCACACCGATTTCCGCCCGCCGGGCGCCGGCCCCTGCGAATTCGACGATGCACAGCTCGCGAGATTCGAGAAGCAGGGAAAGGACATCGAAGCGATCAAAGCCGACAAGGCGAACGCGACGGGCCGGTACTACCGCCTGATGATCGATCACGTGAAGAAGGTCCTCGCGGACATCGGGCGGGTGTACCCCGAATACGACCCTGAACAGGGCCACGAGCTGGCGGGCTTTGTCTGGTTCCAGGGCTGGAATGACATGGTCGATCGCGGCGTCTATCCCGATCGAGACAAGCCCGGCGGATATGACAAGTACAGCGAACTGTTGGCGCAGTTCATTCGCGATGCGCGCGCGGATCTCTCCGCACCACGGATGCCCTTCGTGATCGGCGTCATGGGGGTCGGAGGACCCGTCGACGAGTACCCGCCGGAGCAGCAGCGCTACAGGCGGATTCACCACAACTTCCGCACGGCCATGGCCGCGCCGGCCGCCCTGCCCGAGTTCGAGGACAATGTCGTCGCCGTGCTCACCGAGGAGTTCTGGGACAGGGAGGTGGTCGCGCTTCGGGCGAGGGAGAACAAGATCAGGCAGAGGAAGGATGAAATCAAGGCCGGGATGAATGAGGGTCGGCTGAGTCGCGACGAAGGGGATGCGGCTCTGGAGCGACTCTATGCGGAGGTCTTCACCGCGCGCGAATTGGTGATACTGCGTGAGAGCACCTCCAACCGGGACTATCACTACATGGGCTCCGCCAGGATCATGGCCAGGATCGGCAAGGGCTTCGCCGAGGCGATGGTTGAGATGTTGAAGAAGAACGACTCCTCGCGGAAGTGACGAAACATCGGGCAGCAACGAAGTTGCGAGGCCCGTCGCGCCTCAACCAGAATCCAGCTCGGGCACAGGGTGAGGGGACGGGATCGATTCCGGTCGCGATCTCGAGGGTGATCGGGATGGAACGAAACCGGCTCACGGACGAGCAGATTGCCCTGGCGCTCCGTCAGGCGCTCAACGTCTCGTCTCGGCGAGCGCCCAGGCATACTCACGCGCGATGACCGGTGGTCGATCGGGCTTGAGCTCGACCCATGCACGGTGCGGCCAGTACGGCTCGCGCAGCAGTTGCCGACCCAGTAACACAAGGTCAGCCCGTCCGTTCCTGATGATCGCGTCCGCCTGCTCGGGCTCCGTGATCAGGCCAACCGCGCCCGTTGCGATGTCAGCCTCCCGTTTGATCCGCTCCGCCAGCGGAACCTGGTAGCCGGGGCCGACCGGGATATCGGCCCGCCGCGATGCGCCTCCGCTCGAGCAGTCGATCAGATCAACACCCTCCCGCTTCAGGAGCTGCGCTGTCTCCACGGAATCCTCGATCGTCCATCCGCCATCGACCCAGTCCGTGCAGGACAGGCGGACAAGCAGTGGGACGTCATCCGGCAGTGCGCGCCGGACCAGTCGTGCGGTGTCGATCAGAAAGGTCACGCGATGATCGAAGGGACCCCCGTAGCCATCGGTCCGTTCATTCATCAGCGGCGACAGGAAGCTGTGGCCGAGATAGCCATGCGCGAAGTGGAGCTCGATCACCTGGAATCCGGCCCTCACCGCGCGCTCCGCGGCTGCGACGAACTTCTCGCTGATCGCGCGGATCTCCGGGATTGTCAGTTCATGCGGCACAGGCCCGTCTCTCCCGAAGCGCCTGGCAGTCGGCCCCACCGGCATCCATCCTCCCTTCTCGATCGGGACGAACTTGTTCGGTGTCGGATGAAAGGGACGATAGCGGGACGCTTTGACCCCCGCATGTGCGAGTTGGATCCCGGGAACCGCGCCGTTTTCCCGCACGAAGTTCGTCAGACGACGCAGGGCCGGGAGGTGATCGTCCTTCCAGATCCCAAGGCAGTTCGGTGTGATCCGACCGCGCGGTTCGATGCCCGTGGCCTCGGCAATGAGGAGTCCGGCTCCGCCGACCGCTCTGGAGCCATGGTGCACGAGATGCCAGTCGGTCGCGAAGCCGTCTTCGCTCGAATACTGACACATTGGTGACATCGCGATCCGATTCCGGAGCGTGATGCCCCGCAGTTCAAGTGGTGTGAAGAGGTCAGCCATGGTGCGGATTGTAGGGAGCCCGGGCGCGGTTCTGCACCTTGCGCTCAAACCCGACAGGTACTCCGGACCAATCCGGGACACCAGCCGTCCCGGCGGGAAACCCCGTCGGGCAGGCTCCTTGCGCCGTTCCGACCCATTCGCGAGCGCCCGCATCGCCCGGAGTTCCCGGGCGCGTGAAGCCGGCCCTGGGACGTCCCGACCCTGCACTGCACGACTGCTCGAGGTCCGCGCTCGGCCGCCGGCTCCGGCGACGGTGGCCCGGGCTGAACCACGCTCCGCCGCAGGCGTGGCCGCTCTCGGCGGGATTGCCGGGACCGCACGGTCGAAGACCCTCGCCGACATCGTGGCTGCCGGCGGTGGGGAATCCGACAGCAATCGCTTTGACGACGACATCCTGCTGAACGCGGTCATCGCCGCCGATCTCGTGGCCCGCCTGGCCGACCCCGACGCGGGTTTGATGCGCTTCGCGCCCGACGACTTCGCCTTCGTTCGGCTCGTGCGTGATTTCGGGTACGAGGGTCGGGACGAGGCCGGCGCGTGGGACGCCATCGTTGTTGTGCTGACCGACCCCGGGAAAGGCGACCCGATCCCGTGCCGACGGACAACCTCGCGAGCACACGCCGCGAGAGCCTGACCGTGCCGGTGAGCTTCGGCGGTGACAGGACCTGTTCGGTGTCTCGGTTGCTCCAGTCCCTGCCGACGGGCCATTCACGGTCGGTCTTGGACAGGCGCGGGCAGCGACCAGGTGCGCGACCTGGATTGCGCCATCAGGAGCGTGCAACATCCGGTGATCGCGTCGGCATCCAGCGGGCAATTCGTGGCTGATGACTCAAGGAACCGCGCCTTTGACAGCGCTAGGGAGGCTGCCGTCGAGTTCGTAATCAGGGGGTCGATACGGAACGAAGGCCGGCCTGCGCCGCGCGCCCCTCTTGCGCCCCGTCGTGCAGCCGGAAGTCATCGCGGGAGCCGGTGCGTGCTCCGTTCCGAGTGCGCGGGAAGTCGAGTTCGGGCCGCCGAGATCTCATCGCGAGGCTCCCCGGAAGTCGATGACGGCCGCGCAGCGTAAGCCATCGCGACCTCTTTCTGCCCAGGCATTTCCAAGGCCGGCGACACCACGCTCAACCCGCCGGACCACCGCAGCGGCACACTCGCAGCGCTCACGGCTGAACCCGTCCTGATTACATCAGGCGTTCATGTCCTTCCAGCGCTTCGCCATGCTTCCGAAGATGGCCAGGGCGATGATTGCGGCGACGCCGATGGCGGCGAAGGGCAGCCAGACCCGGTACTGCGGATGGTACGCCTCCCACAGGAGCTTCGTGGCCAGCTTCGCGGAATCGTCCACCTCGACCGCGACCTGCGCCCGCGCCTCGTAGGGATTGAGCTGAAGGAGAATCGCGGCGTGGGTCGGGTTGGCAGCCCAGTCCTTTTCTTCGAGCGCCTTCTGGATGAGATCATGGTCTCCGGCGATGGCCGAATAGTCGATGGTCGAGCCGTCCGCCGTCGCGACGACCGCCTTCGCAGCCGGATCCGATTCGATCATCTCGGTCAGGAGGTCGATGTCCTTCCTCCAGTCGCGGCGAGCAATGGCGTTGAACCGATGGTGGGGGAGTGTCGCCAGGTACGCGGCCGGGCGAAGATCGGAACCCGTGGGCGGATCGCCAAAGGGCAGCAG
Source organism: Planctomycetota bacterium (assembly GCA_034211115.1). GTDB lineage: Bacteria > Planctomycetota > Phycisphaerae > Phycisphaerales > SM1A02 > JAXHTH01. The sequence continues at coordinate 4,711 of JAXHTH010000177.1, forward strand.
CGCCCGATCGACCGCGGCATCGTCGGCCCCCAGGGCCACGGCGAGGCCGGCGAATGACTTCGTGCGCCCGAGGCTCAGCTTTGCCGGAAGATCCGCCACGGGATCGGGAAACTCCATCGTTCTCGCGGCATCCGCCATTCGCTCCGTGCCCTGCGCGAGGTACTCGAGGGCGAGGTTGTCCAGCGTCCGGGGATCATCGCGAAAGTACTCGTGGAGCATCACGGCAACCGCACGATTCTGCACCACGACACCCTCGGGAGCATCCTCCTGGACGAGATCGCGGACGATCGGGAAGGCCTCGGCGCGGGTGCACCCCACCGCGGCCGTCAGATGCTCAACGTGAGCTGCGACATTCTCCGCCCGGAGCCGTCCCTCGCCGAGATCCGCGCCGTGGTCCCGAAGGTAGTCGGATACCTGGTCGATCCGGTCGGGCTGGATGGCGAGATACTGAAGGCAGAGATTCTGCAGATGGCCGTGGTCGTAACGGAAATCCTCCTGAAGCCGCCCCGCCGCGGCCTCGGAATCAGGTCCCAGTTCGGCGGCCGCCATTTCGAAGGCCTGGTCCCGGTCGATGTCCAGGACGCCGGGGACGATCGCCAGCGAGTCTGACCAGTCCGAGCCTTGTGCCGCGCGGGCCACCAGTTGCGTATCGGTGCCCAGATGTTTCAGGGCAAGCGTCGCCTTCTCGCCGTAATTGTCGTAGACATAGCCGGCGAGGTAGGAACCGACGAAGAGCCCGACCCCGATGGGGATGTTCACGTAGCCCAGGTACAGCGCCTTCTTTCCGGGAGGTGCGATCAGACCCAGATACTCGTTCTTCTTCGGCCCGGTCCACATTTCCCCCAGCGAGAAGAAGACGATGCCGCAGAGCAGCATCACGCCGTTCCCGGTCAGGCCCGCGACCAGTATCCCCGCGGTGGCGATGCACATTCCGACAAGCATCGCGCTGAGGGTTCGCATCTTCCGCGCCGCCCAGGAAAGCGGAACCATCAGCAGCACGATCAGCGCCGCGTTCAGGTTGAGCAGCATCTGCTGCTGAACCCCCGGCATGCCGCGATCGCTGTACTCCAGCCATCCCGAGGGCAGCCAGTCTTTGGCGAGCATCGAGCTGTCGACCCAGTCGGTGATGAAGTTGGGATGCAGGTCCCACAACTGGTACATCATCAGCCAGAAACATGACATGATGGCCAGCCAGGCGATCAGCCGGGGCTCGAGAATGTTCACGATCGTCCGCACGAGCACGGCGAGCGGGCTCTCCGTCTTGTCCGCCCCGGACGGGACATCCCTGAAGGTGAGCAGGAGGACCAGGTTGCAGGCGGTGAAGCCCGCGCAGGCGTAGAAGAGGTTCTGCCAGCCTTGCGCGGAATGCGGCCGACCCAGGATCGCGGTGGCGACGATCGGCGCACCGACCGCCCCGACGTTGACCACCCAGTAGAAGATGCCCCAGCCGACCGAGGAGTTCTTCTTGGTCAGGTTCTGGGCGATGGAGCCTTGCAGGGCGGGTTTGAAGAACGCGGTGCCCGTCGCCAGCATGAGAATCCCGGCGAAGAAGCCGACGTAATCGTGGAGATTGGCCATCATCAGATAGCCGATCGCGTTCATGGAGATCGCCATCGCGAGAACGCGCTTGTAGCCGTACCGATCCGCGATGCCCCCGGTGACGATCGGGAGGAACGACTGGAAGACCGCCCACCAGGCGTAGATCGTCCCCTTGTGCATGGCGGTCAGGTGCAGCCCGCCCGGTTCGGTGGCCTGCATGATGTACAGCGGCACCACCGTGCGGATGCCGAAGTAGGCAAGCCGCTCGAACGCCTCGATGGAATTGAGCATCCAGAAGGGTCGCCCGAAGGCCCGGCCGCTCGGCTCGTCCGGGGCGGCGGCCGTGGTCGTGTCGCGGGAAGGGTCGGTTGACATGTGCTCTCCGTGGTCGTCTTTCGGCTCGTCGGCGGGCCCCGCACGTGCGGGGTCGGGGTCCGGCGACATCGCCGGCGTGAAGGAGAATCTGCGTCCGCGAGGAGGAGGCGGATTGGCCGCCGCTCGCCAGCAACCGGCGGGCACAATCCGGGAGAGAATGCAGATCAATCTACCGGGAGATCGGAGACCGGACAACCGCCCGCGATCCCCCTTACCCCCCGAAGATCGAGGGGCGCAGCGAGATCGCCGCGTGCAGAAACCGCCATGCGAGCAAGGCCGCCGGACGGGCAGCCGATGGGGTGCCGGGATGTTGAACGCGGTCGGGCAGGAAGCAGGCGTTCGGGGGCGGCGGGCCTCGCGACGCGGCGGCATCGACGGGCTTGCATCAGACGCAGGCCCGGATCGGACGAATCGGGCCTGCACAGGTGACGCGATCCGCCTCGGGAAGACGGGTTCGGAGGTTCGTATTCGCCGCCTTCAGGACCCGGATGCGATCCACGAGCGACTATTCGTCGAGGCCCGACAGGCCGCTGAAGCGCGGAATCCGGTTCGGCTGAGTGCCGGGACACGACGGGATTCAGGTCGCGCCGCGTGCCGTCGATCGGCCGGATCTCAGTCGCCACCGACAATGATGCGGAGCCGACCGGCCTCGTCTGGTGACGGCATCGAACGGATGCCCTCGAAGACGCGCAGCGGGCCGGCATCCGGATCGCCGACGCGAATCGTGTAGAGCCCGGGCCGGAAGACCTTCGGCTGGAACTCGGCCCCGGGCACGCGCAGCGCATACACGATCTCGTCGTTCGATTCGTCGACGACCTGAACAACGGGATTGCCCGCGCCCCGCGCGTCGATGATCGGCAGATAGCCGGCCGGCTTGCGGCCATCATTGTCGAGCTGATGGATCGTGATCGGCCACCCCTCGTACTGACCGCCGGTCGACGCATCGCGCGGATCGGCGAAGCGCGGCCAGCATTCGAAGGTGATCGTCCGCTCGACCTTGTCGAATCGAACGATGCCGTACCCGGGCATGCGATCGTGAAGCACGGCCGGCTCGCGCCCCGTTTCGCGCGGATTGGTGCAGGCGCGAACCGTGACCCTGTTCCTGAAGCCGTCGAGGTGATCGCCGGCCCAGCCGGGAGCGCCTTCGGGACGATTCGATCCTTCCACGGGCGGCAGCCATTGCCGCGGATAGAAGTTGGCGACGGACGGAACGCAGAACGACCAGATCGCATCGCGATGATGATCGAGACCGTGCCGGGCGACGGTGGCGAGATGCTGATCGCCGCAGACGTGAACCGCGAACGCCTTGCGCAGCACGCGGATCGCGCGCTCGCGCCCGCTCTGCGGCCAGCCGTTGGAATCGAGATCGGCGACGAGGTAGCGCAGATTCGCCCCGTGATGGGTGGCCAGGTTCGCAAAGACGGTCTGCGACAGCGCCGCCTTCATGTCCGCGCCGCGCCAGTCGGCGGCCCACCGCTCCAGGAAATCGAGCTGCCGGGCGCCGAGCAGCGTCAGGTGCGGCAGATCGAGCCTTCGCGTATCGAAGTCCGGATCATTGAAGTGATCGGTCCGGTTCGTGCCCGTGGCCGGGAGCCGATCATCGGTGCAGCCGCTCTTGAACTTACGGTCCTCGAGCACGGCGAACGAGATGCGGCCGTAGTTGAGTTCCGTGAAGTAGACGCCGATGCCCTGCTCGACCGGCGCCGGGTCGACCGGGTCGGGCAGGTGGCTGGTCTGCGTCCGCTGGACCATGTTCACGAACTCCGGGGCGTGAACGTAGCCGCCGGCGTTCTGCGTGCGCGCACGGCGCCCGCCATGTCCCCACAGATTGCCCTGGTAGACATCGTGATCATCGGGAATCGTCACCGCGGGGATGTCCCGCGTCAGATCGCGGTAGGCCCAGCACCAGAGATACCACTTGTAGAGATAATCGCGCATAATGTGCCGGCGATCGGCGAACGTGGGACTCGCGCCCTCGTAGACCTGGTCGCCGGAGAAGAACAGCACATCCGGTTCGTGTTCGGCGACGTGCGCGGCGACGTCGTCGTGCGGAAACCACATCCCGGTGATCCAGTCGGCACGACGCGACAGATCCGCGGTTCTTCCCCGCACGGCGAGGCCGTGCGCGTTGTTGTGATTCCCCGTAAAGGCCGCGAGCACGATCTCCGGCTTGTCCGCGGGGTCCCGGCGAACGGTCCCCTCCCACGAGCACGGCACCGGGGGCCCGCGGCGCGTCCGCAGGCCGTAGACAACCCGGAAGCGATGATCGCGCGTGTCGTCCCATTGATCCACGCGAAACGTGGCGGTAAAGGCCGCCGGCAGGATGTCCGCCTCATCGACGGTCACCCAGCCGTCACGCGTCTGCAATTGCAGGCGGGCGGACGTCTCATCGTCCTGCCCCAGCGGCATCATCTGAGCCGTGAGCTTGAGGACACCACGGCTCAGCGTGTGCTGCGTGGACAGGATGGGACCGAGCGCGCGGTCGGGATGGTGTTCGACCTTCCCGCCGGCGAGCGACCAGTCGCGGAACCAGAACCGGCCGGCGCCGCGACCTTCCGCCTTCGTGCCCGGATGGGACACCAGCGCGACGTTGCCGACGAGCCGATCGGCCGGGACCGGCATTTCCTGGCGGCCGATGATACGACCCGTCCGGGAATCGCGGGCCGTCAGCTTCAGGCGATACATTCCGGCTGTCAACGGCTCGGCGCGCAACTCGAGCCGCACATCATCGCCGAGACGCGCGGCATCGGGACCCAGGTCGCGGGCGGAAGGCGGCGGCCATTCGTTGTCGAAGAGCATGAGGGTTCCGTTGGCGGCGATGCCGGCAAAGACGCCGGCCCCGCGCCCGCTGATGCCGTGCACGATCGCCGCCGCGCGATGGTCCATCTCCGCGCCCCCGACGCCGACGAGGAAGCCGGTCATCGCATCGCCGGCCGGTGGAGATGAAGCGCTGTTGAGCAGACCCGTGCGCACGGTCGTCCCGAACCCGCCGCTTCGATCGCCGAGCCGATGCGTGAGCAGATGCACGGTGCGCATCGAGAGATAACGAGTCTCCGTGCATTCCAGGCGCCCGTCGCGGATGCGCCAGTCCTGCAGCCGATTCGCCCAGCAGTCAGGACCGACCCACGGCCGATCGGGCGCTTCGGCCCAGTCAGCCTGGAACGAGGCGGCGGGAACCGGGCATGATACGAGCAGCCAGAGAAACGCCGCGATCGCAAAGGGTGTCTTGTGCATGCTCATGAATCATGGTCCTCCCATGACGCCCGCGACGCGCGGGGGCGCATCATCGGCCGTCATCATACACGGAGAGGAAAACGTCCGATGGAGTGCGCACCCGCCGGATGAGTGAGAGCATCTGCTCGCGGATTGCCGGATACCGGTCGGCGAGGTTCTCCTGCTCGCCGGGATCGGTGCGCAGATTGAACAGGAAGATCGTCGTCTCGTCCTTCCTGCTCGTTCGGCGCAGGAGCTTCCAGTCACCGGCGCGCAGGGCCTGCTGGCGGCCGAGCTCCCAGTAGAAGGTCGTATGACGGCCCTGGTCGAGCGGTCGGCCGAGCAGGACGGGAAGCATCGAGATGCCGTCAATATCCGGCGGCGGCTCCCCGCCGGCGAGTTCGATGAAGGTGGGCAGAAGGTCCCAGGACGCGCAGGGATGATCGCTCGTGCGGCCGGCGGGGACGTGGCCGGGCCAGCGGGCGATGAGCGGCACGCGGATACCGCCCTCGAAAAGGCTGCCCTTCAGGCCGCGCAGCGGGCCCGCGCTTTCGAAGAACGCCGAGTCCGCCCCGCCCGCGTAGGTCGGGCCGTTGTCGCTGCTGAACATCACGAGCGTGTCGTCATCCAGGTCGAGCTCGTCGAGCACGGCCATGATCCGGCCGACGTCGCGATCCATGCGTGACACCATCGCCGCATAGGCGGCGCGCGGCGTCGGGTGCGCTTCGTAATGCCCACCCTCGAACGGCGTCTCGGGCCACCGTCCCTCGTACTGCGCCAGCGAATCCTCCGGCACGTGCAGCGAAACGTGCGGCACAGCGTAGGCGACGTAGAGGAAGAACGGTTCGTCGCGCTCTCGCGCCCGAATGAACTCGATCGCCTCGGCGGTGAACAGATCGTGTGAATACCGCCGCTTCCGGCCGTCGGCGTTCTCTTCGAGGATCACCTTCTTCCCGTTCCGCCAGAGGTATTGCGGGTAGTGAGTGTGGGCGTTCCACTGATCGAGATAGCCGAACCAGTGATCGAATCCCTGTTGGTTGGGGAGCCCGGTCGTGTCGGGCCCGCCGAGCCCCCACTTGCCGGTGCAGCAGGTCGTGTAACCGCGTTGCTGAAGCAGCTCGCCGAGCGTGACCGTCGCGTCGGGTATCGGTTCCTGGCCGACGACCGGTTTTCCCCGGTTGTTGCGGATATACGCGTGCCCCGTGTGCCGGCCGGTCAGGAGGACGCAGCGCGAGGGCGCGCAGACGGCGCTGCCCGCATAGTGCTGGGTGAAGCGCATGCCTTCCGCGGCGAGCCGATCGAGGTGCGGCGTCTCGAGCTTCTCCTGCCCGTAACAGCCGAGTTCGGCATAGCCCAGGTCATCGGCGAGGATGTAGATGATGTTGGGCCCGCGCCGACCCTCGCGTTGAGTGACCGAAGACGCGGCAGGTCGGAAGTCCGGATTGGCTTGTCGCGGCACCGGCGCCCCGAGCGCATCGCGCCAGGCGATGAGCTCATCGTGAAGCTCGCGGGTCTTCTCCGGCAGGGCGGTGGCGAGACTCCGCGCCTCGCCCGGGTCATGGGCGAGATCGTACAGCTCGAGCCGGCCGTCCTCGAAGAACTCGATGAGCTTGTAGTCATCCCTTCGAATCGCGCCGCACGGCGTGGTGCGCCATCGGCCGACGTCCAGATCCCGTCGGGCCTGAAGGTACGCGGGAAAGTGCCAGTACAGGGCCCGGGGCGCCGGGTCCTCGCCACGCGTCAGAAGCGGGAGGAGATTGACGCCGTCGACGGGCTGGTCTTGAGGAAGCGCAGCGCCCGCGGCGGCAAGCAGGGTCGGATAAAGATCGAGGCCGATGATCGGCGTCTCGCAACGCCGCCCGGCCGGGACGTGACCGGGCCAGCGCGCGATGAAGGGAACCCGGATGCCCCCTTCGTAGAAGGTCCCCTTGAACCCGCGAAGCGGCGTCATGCGTGTGAACGATCCGTTGCCGCCGTTGTCCGAGGTGAACACGACGAGCGTGCGGTCGGCCAGGTCCAGTTCCTCGACGGCGTGGAGGAGGCGGCCGACGTTGGCATCGAGCCCTTCGACCATCGCCGCGTATCGCGGATCGTCGTGCAGGTTGCCCGGCGTCCGGCTCCGGGGCTCTTTCAGTCGGTCCGCCTCGGGCTGAATCGGTGTGTGTACGGCGAAGTACGGAAGGTACAGGAAGAACGGATCCTCGCGGTGCTCGCGCACGAAGTCGATCGCCTCGTCCGTCAGGCGGGCGGTGAGGTACTCACCCGTGTCGCCGTCCGGCAGATCCTCGTTGCGATAGGGAGAGAAGTATGATCGCGGATGACCGGCCAGGTTCCCCGCGAGGTTGACCTCGAATCCCTGGCCGAGCGGCCCCTCCTCCGGCCCGGCGCCCAGATGCCATTTCCCGATGGAGGCCGTGGCGTAGCCGGCGGCCTTGAGCGATTCCGCGAGCGTGGTGATCCCGCCGTCCAGGCTCCTTCGGTTCGGCGGCGTGAGCAGCCGGCGATGCTTCGAACGCCCCCGGTCCGGTGCGCCCACGGTGTAGATGCCGGTCCGTGGCGCGTACTGGCCGGACATGATGGCCGCCCGCGAAGGCGCGCAGTTCGCGCAATTGGCGTAGGCCTGGGTGCACACGAGCCCCTGCGCGGCGAGCCGATCGAGGTGCGGCGTCTCGTGGAAGTCGCTGCCCATGAAACCGGCATCGCGCCAGCCGAGATCGTCGGCGAGAATGAGGATGATGTTCGGCCGCGCGCGGTCGTCATCCGAGGCGGCGGCGCGGGCGCCCGGTACGAGCGGCAGGACGAAGAGCAGCAGCGTGGACCATGCGATGGCCAGGCGTCGATGAAGCGGCGGATTCTCGTTCATGGTGGTGTATGCCTTCTCCAAACGCCGGGGCGGCGGAGTCTCCTCTGTTCGTCTCCCGTGTGCGACAGTCTATCACGTCGCGCACGTGACCTGAGCGGGAGGCGATCGGAGCGGCGCTGCGGACACGCGGCCCCGGGAGAGCGACCGGCGCGGCGAGGCATCTGCCCGCCCCGGCCCGCTCGGTGACTCGGCCGTCGGGCGTGGGGGTTCATGGACCCGTAAAACCGCGCTCCGCCGCGCACGGCATGCGACGCCGGGAGCTCAATCCCACCTGCCGGGCGATTGGTCTGATGGAGCGGCTCGGGCTCGCGAAGCGGGTGGTGCGGCCGAAGCCGCCCGCGATCGGCCGGTTCGCATGCGTGCATGAGAAATACAGAATTCAACAGCCGCCCGACGCGGGGGCCGCGTCCCCTGCGCGCCCGGCGCGATGGCCCAGCCAGAACGCGGGCCAGTCACCCTTCGCCCTCAACGCGACCAGCAGCGCGTAAAGGCAAGCCGTCAGATTCCCCAGTGACAGCAGCAGAACGATCCAGACAATAGCGACCGGACGCGATCGCTCGCGGAACAGGATCCACCCGCTGAAGAGAAAGAACCCGACGTAAAGATCGATCATCGAGAGGTGAAACCACGGCAGATCGAGCAGCACGCCGGCCTCCTCGAAGAAGTCTCCGACGATCATCGCGTACCCGATGGCCCCCGCCATGATCAGGAATCCCACGATCAGCAAGACGACGGCGGTCCGCATCGGTATTCTCCGTATCCGGTCGGCTCGGTTCCCGCACGACGCCGGTCGGCGCCGCGCTCAGCGCTTCGGGTCGACACGTCGCGTCGAGCCTCCCCGGGCATAGACGATCTGACCGACATCGACGAGCCGGGCCCGGAACGCCGCGGCACAGCCGTGCAGGTAGAAGTTCCAGCGCCGGCGGAAGTTCTCATCGTATTGATCGGCGATCCCGTCCCAGCCGTCGTTGAACCGCGACGCCCAGGCCAGGAGCGTGCGCTCGTAGTCGTCGAAGTACCGCTGCCAGTCTTCGATCCGCAGGTCGGTGTCGCGCGGCGGGACGAGTTCATCGCTTCGCGGCAGGTACCCGTCCGGGAAGATGCACTTGAGAAGCCAGAGGATGAACTGATCGAGGCGCCGATCAGACGTTCGCGTCAGCGTATTCCCGTAGATCACCTGAAGGACGAAGAGCCCGCCCTCCTTCAGCGATCGATCCACCACGCGAAAGAAGGTCGGCAGATTCCTGCGCCCCACCGCCTCGATCATCTCGATGGACACGACGTGATCGAACACCTCGTCGATCTCGCGGTAGTCCTGCAGGCGGATCTCGACCGGCAGGCCCTCGCATCGCGCGCGGGCGAGGTCGGCCTGCTCCCGCGAGACGGTGAGTCCGGTGACCCGGGCGCCGTAGTTCCGCGCCGCATGCCGGGCGAAGTTGCCCCAGCCGCACCCGATGTCGAGCACGTGCTGATGGGGCTGAAGATCGAGCTTCCGGCAGACGAGATCGAGCTTCGCCTCCTGCGCCTCGTCGAGCGTCTTCGCGTCCGCCCAGTAGCCGCAGGTGTAGGTCATGCTTTCATCGAGCATGCAGCGGAAGAGGTCGTTGCCGAGATCGTAATGTTTGGTTCCGATCTTGAACGCGCCGCGTCCGGCCTGGCGGTTGAGGACGCGCTGATCGAGCGCGGTCAGCAGCAGCTTGGTCCACACAAAGGGCGAGAGCCGTGGCGGCGGCGACGTGAAGACCCGGTACATCAGGTCGTCGAGCCGATCGACACTCCAGGCACCTTCCTCGTACGTCTCGCCCAGACCGACGATCCCCTCGCGCCGGATGCGCCGGCGCACGACTTCATCCTGAATCTCGAGTCCGGACGTCAACTCGCGTGCGGCGGTCGAGACCGGCTCTGAAGCGGTGACGGGAAGTTCTTTGGCGTAGCTCATTCTCTTCTCTCGGACAGGGCCGCCGCCTCATCCGTCGGAGGCGGCTTCGCGGCGTGCAGGCGGAGCAGGGCGGCGGCGCGGAGCCGATACCACACGGAGCCGCGCCGGGCCGGGATCGTCGCCGGATGCGACGGGACCGGCTTGGCGAACAACGGCACCCGCTTCTTCCACCGCAGCAGCACCGCCTGCCAGTGAATCCGCCACATAATAGTCGTCGCGAACAGGGGCAGGCGACCAAGCGTTCGCAAGAGCCGCCCCGTCGTGAGCGGCCGGCCGCGGCCGCGCATCGTCGCCGTGAACACCGGCCGGTCGTCTTCGTGCAGCGTGATGGTGATGTCGAAACGGTCGTTTCCCGTCTTGAGCCGCACCGCGTACTCGCCCCCGGTGCCGAAGAACGGCGAGACGTAAAACTCTTTCGGGAGTCGGAAATCGAGATTCGCCCCGTCGTTCCCGGCCGGCCCCGCGGGCTCCATGACGTAATGATGCATCTCGCCGAAGGTGTTCCGAACTTCCGCCACGAAGGCCGCGATCCGATCGTCACCGTCGTAACACAGGTAGAAGCTGACGGGGTTGAACACGTATCCCAGGATCTTCGGAATGGTCATCAGCGTGATGCGCTCGATCGGCCCGGCCACGCCCGCCTGTTGAACGTGTTCGGTGATCTTGCCGCGGATGGAACCGGGATCCCGCCCGCCGTAGTCACGATCGCGGATCGACACGAGGGCCGCGCGATTGTGCCCGAACCCGCCGATGGACCGGTCGAGCTGGGGAAGCTCATCGGGATCGATCGCCAGCCAGAACATGCGGTAGCGGAAGGCATGCCGCCGCGGCTGATACCGGCAGTGCATCGTCTCGCCATGGAAGACCTGCGACCTCACAGGTCGATCCCGAAGTGCCGGGTGACGTCGACGGCGGAGGCGACGGCATCCTCGTGGAAGCCGTAGCGCAGGTGCGCGCCGCAGAAGAACGTCCGCCGGCTTCCGTTCATTTCGCGCAGCTCGCGCTGGGCCTCGATCGATCGGGCCGTGTAGCCGGGGTGGGTGTAGGTGACCGAGTAGATGACCTCTTCCGGATCGACGCGCCGGCGGGCGTTGAGCGAAACGAGATAGTCTCGCTTCGATCGCAGGCCCTGCAGACGATTCATGTAATAGGTCATCGTCAGCGGTTTTGCCGGATCGGCATCGGCGCGACGATGGTAGTTCCACGACGCCCAGAGGCGTCGATCCGTGGGCATGACGCCCGCATCGGCATGGAGCTGAACGTCGTTCTCCCAGTAGCGCCACGCGGACAGCGCCTCACCCTCGGCCTCCGTGGCGTCCGCGAGCAGGGCCAGGGTTTCATCCGCGTGCGTCGCAAGCACGGCGTAATCGAACCGCTCCGTGTCGCGATCCTGCGCGGACACGAAGACACCATCGTCTTCGCGCCGCACCGACTGCACGGGCGCGCCGGTCAGCACGCGGCCGTGGAAGAGCGACCGGAACGCCTTGACGTAGGTGTGGCTCCCGCCCACGACGGTCTGCCACGTCGGCCGGTGGCGCAGCACGAGCATGCCGTGGTTGGCGAGGAAGCGGATGAAGGTGTGCGCGGGGAAGCGCGACATGTCCGTATCCGGGCTCGACCAGACCGCCGCCGCGATGGGGATCAGGTAATTCTCTATGAAAAACGAACTTGCGCCGATCTGTCGGAGGTATTCGCCGAGCGTGAGGCCGAGCAGCGCGCCGCGCTCCAGATCCGCCGCCGCCCGCCGGCCGAAGCGCCGCTGCTCGCGGATCATGCCCAGCAGGCGAAGGTTGAACGCGTTGGACGGCTTGCGCAGGAACTCGCGCACGGACGGCCCGACATAGCCCAGCCCGGATCGCTCGCAGCAGAAGCCGAAGGACATGTCGCTGTCGCGAAGGGCGACCCCCCACTCCCCCATCAGGCGGTAGAACAGCGGATAGGTGCGGGGATTGCAGACGATGAAACCCGTGTCGACGGGCACTTCGCGACCGTTCTCCCGGACGCTGATCGTGTTCGTGTGCCCCCCGATGTAGTCGTTGCGCTCGAACAGCGTGACGTCGTGCCGCTTGCCCAGCAGGTACGCGGCGGTGATGCCCGCGATGCCGGCGCCGATCACGGCGATCTTCACTTGTTCTTCATGCGCCTCCATACTCGCGTCATGATCCATTCGTAGATGGGGTAGGGAATGATACGCATGAACCGGATCGTCCAACTGAACGGGATCGGAAAGGCAATGTCCTTCTTTCCGCGCTCGATTCCCGAGCAGATGATGCGGGCCGCCCTGTCGGCGTCCATCAGAAACGGCATGTGAAAATCGTTCTTGTCGGTGAGCGGCGTGCGGACGAAGCCGGGGTTGACGATCGTCACCTGCACGTTGTGCTCGAGAAGATGGAACCGGATGCTCTGGAGGAAGTTGATGAGCGCGCCCTTGCTGGCGCTGTAGGCGGCCGCGCGGGGCAGGCCGCGGAAACCGGCGAGGCTGGCCATGCCCACGAGGCAACCCGCCTCCCGCCGAAGCATTCCGGGCAGAACGGCCTCGATGCAGCGCAGCGTGCCACCGTAGTTGATGTCCATCAGCCCCAGATACTCGGCCGTGTCGAACGCGGCGTGTTTCGTGAAGAGGTGCGTCCCCGCGTTGGCGATGAGCACGTCGATGCCGCCGAGCTCGTCTTCGGCCTCCGCGGCGATCGCTTTCATGCGCCCGAGATCCGTCACGTCGCCGGGCTTGACGAGCACGCGCCCGCCGCACGCTTCGACTTCGCGACGAACCTCATCGAGCGCCTCTTCGTTCCGCGCGGTCAGGATCGACACCGCGCCGCGCTCGGCGAGCTCGAGGGCGAGGGCGCGCCCGATGCCCATGCTCGCCCCCGTCAGCCACACGTGTTTGCCGGCCAGTCGGGTCATGGGTGGGGATCACATCGCGGATCATCATACCGCCAACGCGCTGGCGCTCGCACGCCGCGGCGGGGACGGAAGCGCTGCCCCCGCGGCGGGACCGCTTCAGATCGGGGTCCTGAACCCCATGGCCCGGACGGCACACCAGCCCGCCCGGCCTTCGTACACGCCGAATCCGCCCCCCGGGAGCAGGAGAACGATCAGGACCCACCACCACGCGCTTTCGAGGACGCCGCCCAGCACCAGCGCGCCGAGAACGAGACCGGCCACCAGAGCGGCGAGGCCGGCGATCAATCGAAGTGCCCTCCCCCGCGCATCAATGTTGCACTGCGGCATGGTTCAATCGACTCCCTGGCGGAACGGCCGGCCTGATCCGAGGCGCGACCTTCGACGACCGAGCGACGGCTCCGGACGTGGGCGCCATCATAGGCGGCGCGCGCCAAGGCGGCCCGGCACCCGGGCGTTACCCGCGGCGACGGATCATAAGTGGCGGCCGCGATCCGGTTTGCGGGCCCCGGTCGCGGCGGCTCGACCCCGCCGCTTCCGGTGAGTCATCCGATGTCTAAACCCGCACAAGGCCGGTTCGGGCCCTTCAGCCTGCCGGCCATTCGGTACGAGCACCGACCGGGGCTACCATCCGTTGCCGCGGTCGACGAACGAGCGACGCCGGCGAAGCGAGCCGCGACCTGGGACGCAAGGACCCGCAGTGGATCATGATGCCGGACGGAACAGAACCTCTCCGCGTGGCGGTGATCGGAGCCGGGCTCTCGGGCCTGTCCGCGGCGCGGACGCTGCGCGACCGGGGCCACGAGGTCCGCATCTTCGACAAGGGCCGCGGGGTCGGCGGACGCACCGCGACCCGCCGCTCGGACCCGTTCGCCTTCGATCACGGCGCGCAGTATTTCACCGTTCGCAACGACCGTTTCGCCCGGCTCGTTGCCGCGTGGCGGGAAGCGGGAATCGTCGCGCCGTGGCCGGGGCGCATCGCCGTGCTCAAGCACGGCGCCTGCGAAACCGCCAATCCTCAGGAGCGCTACGTCGGCGTGCCGGGAATGAACGCCATCGCCACACGCCTGGCGGAGGATCTCGACATCACGCTCCAGACGCGCATCACGGAACTGGCGCGCGAGGCCGATGCGTGGCGTCTCGCCGATGAGAGCGGCCCGATTGCGGGCGCCTTCGACGTGCTCATCGTCGCGCTTCCCGCCGCGCAGGCGGCCGAATTGATTGGCGGCCTGAGCGACCTGGCGGAATCGGCCCGGGCATGCACGATCGCGCCGTGCTGGGCCGTCATGCTGGGCTTCGATCGGCCGCCAACCACCGGGTTCGACGGCGCGTTCGTGCACGACTCGCCGCTTTCGTGGATCGCGTGCAACTCCTCCAAGCCCGGCCGCGGTGCGGCGGAGTCGTGGGTGCTTCACGCCGGACCGGCGTGGTCGGAGGCGCACCTCGAGGATGCGCGCGAAACCGTCGTGACCGCGCTGACCGACGCGTTCGAGCAGGTTGCCGGGCTCGGCCCACTGCGGCCGGTGCACGCGGATGCCCATCGCTGGCGGTACGCCCTGCCGCCCGAGCCGCTCGGCGCGGGCGCGCTGTGGGATGCGGACAAGCGCATCGCGGTGTGCGGCGACTGGTGCCACGGCGCGCGCATCGAGGGCGCGTTTCTGAGCGGACTGTCCGCGGCCGGGGTCGTGCCGGGCCCCGCCGAGGCGCAGGGCAACGAGCCCGGTGAAACCCCCGACATCCCCGAACGAGATCAATGATCCCGATGCCCGTGTGATCACCGCACTTGGGTCCCGTTTCGCGCCCGGAGGCGGAGAAGGTAGAATCGTTTCCTCCGCCCGCGGCGGGCGCGGGCCGAACCCCGCCCTTCAAAACCGAAATGCTCCGGAGTGCGACATGTCCTCGATCGTGCAGGAAAAGGTGAAACAGGCCGTGGGAGTCCTGTCCGAACTGAACATCGACGCCTGGCTCACGTTCGTGCGCGAGACGACCGAAACGGGCGACCCGATGCTGCCCGTCATTCTCGGTCAGCCGCTCACCTGGCAGAGCGCGCTGATCATCACCCGGGCCGGCGACCGCATCGCCATCGTGGGGAAATACGAGGATGAGGCCGTGCGCTCGACCGGCGCGTTCAGCGAGGTCATTCCCTACACGAAGGGCGTGCGTGATCCGCTCATCACGACGCTCACGCGGCTCGATCCGAGGCAGATCGCCATCAACTACTCGCTGGACGACGTCAAGGCGGACGGCCTGTCGCACGGCATGCACGAGCTGCTGCGCCGACACCTCGACGGGACCGACTTCGGCGACCGCCTCATCAGCGCCGAGGAGATCATCCGCGTGGTGCGCGGGTGCAAGACGCCGGGCGAGATCGAACGCATGCGGGCGGCGATCGCGACGACCGACGAGATCTTCCAGGCCGCCGCGTCGTTCGCGAAGCCCGGCGTGACGGAGCGCGCGATCTCGCGGTTCATGCACGACGAACTGACGAAGCGCGGCATCGAGCCGGCGTGGGAGGCGGCCCAGTGCCCCATCGTCACCACCGGGCCGAACTCGATGGTCGGGCACGGCCTGCCTTCCGAGACCCTCTCCGTCACGCCCGGCTGCATTCTTCATCTCGATTTCGGCGTGCGGCAGGATGAGTACTGCTCCGATCTGCAGCGATGCTGGTACGTTCCGGAGCCGGGTGAGACGGCCCCGCCTCCCTCCGTGCAGCGCGCCTTCGACGCCGTCGCCGACGCGATCACCGCCGCGGCGGCCGTGATGAAACCGAACTCCCGCGGGCACGAAATCGACGCGGCGGCGCGCTCCTCGCTCCTCGACGCCGGCTACGAGGAATACCAGCACGCGACCGGACATCAGATCGGCCGCGCCGCGCACGACGGCGGCGCCGTGCTCGGACCCAAATGGGAACGATACGGCCGGACGCCGGACTATCCGCTTCAGCCGGGTCAGGTCTTCACGCTCGAACTGGGCATCGAGAACGTCGACGGCAAGCGCGGTTATCTCGGTCTGGAAGAGATGGTCGTCGTCACCGACGACGGTCTGGAGTGGCTGAGCGATCGCCAGACCGCGCTGCCCCTGCTCTGAGGCGTGCACCTGCCGCGCCCGTCGATCCGGCGCCGGTCCGCGCGACCCGTTCTTTCTTCTGATGAGGGAGCCGCCTCATAAGCGGCGCGCGATCAGGGGCACGGCTCCCATGCGGCGAGCAGAAGGAGGAGATCGCCGGCGTCGACGGTCCCGCTGCCGTCCAGATCGGCCGGGCCGGCCTCGCCCCATCGGTCCAGCAGCTCCAGAAGATCGGCCGACCCGACCCGGCCGTTGCCGTTCAGGTCGCCCAGACAGGAGACCGGCTCGGTAAGCGTGTTGTCGCCCGGTACGAGGGCGGGGTTCTCCAGCGCCTCGAACACCGCGGTTACCGTAGTATTCGAAGACGGGAACCAGCGCCTCTTCCTCGTCGGTCTGCAGCAGGAAGTCGGCGTCGCGAAGGTCGAAGATATCCCGCATCGGAAGCGACGAGCCATAGAGGCGGATTCCGATCGCCTCGCTGGCGAGCGTCCAGAACAGACGCACCTGCTCGGCCTCGGGCGTCGCGACGAGCTCGCGCGCCCGGGCCGCCTCGACCGCGCCGCGCGCGATCTGAAACAGACCCAGAGCCGCGTCCATCGATCCCTGCGTCCCCGGCGGGATGTCGGTGATGAGAATCGCGGCCCCGGCACAGTCCCGCCAGGTTCGCGAAGATGCGGACGCCCTCGTCCGGCGCCTCCTCGCCGAGATCCGGTTGCTGCGCAGCGAGGTGAAGGATCTGAAGGAGCGCGTGGCGGTCCTGGAGCGCGGCGCCCGCTCGGCGCCGTCGGAACCGGCCGCGCCGCTTCGCGTTGATCCGAATGCCGCGCCGCCCGAGCGCGTCATGCTCCTCGATTCCTTCACGACGGAGCACGGCTCTTCGGAGCACGTCGCGCAGATCGATGGACTTCTCACGGAGGCGAAGGACCTGGAGGAACGCGCGCGGAAGGCCGAGGAGGAGGTCGCGCGTCTCGAGCGTTATCCGTGGTGGGGCGTCTGGCCGCACGAGACCCCGCCGAGCTGGTGG
>JAXHTH010000178.1:0-4591 GCA_034211115.1 Planctomycetota bacterium
AGTCGGCGGGCGAGGCGCTGATCTTCATCCCCCTCGGGGCGGTCGCCCTGCTCTGGTATCGCAAGCGCTGGCGGGCCGATCGGCGGGACCGGGCCGAGGCGCAGAACGCGCCGTCGTAGCGCAAATCCGGCCCCCAGGGTGGCAACTGCCGCGCCCGGATCGCGGCATGTGTATTCATCGTCAAGTACTGCGGCGCGGACGAAACGCGTAACACGCTGATGGACAGTGGTTTCCGAACGTCGGCGAGTGACCGCCGCCCCGGCCGTCGCCCTGGCATGTCGCTTGCCCAATCCGTGACCGGGACGAGAACCGGCGAACGGATGCGCCGGCGATCAGGCCACGGATGGCCGACCCGCTCAAAGGCCCCGCGCGGCTCGCGGCAGACCCGCGCCGGGTTCCCTTGACTGCATGGGCCCGCCTCGCCCAGGACGCCCGCGGCGGCCCTCGCGCGTCGATCGCATGCGATCAGCGCCGATCCATGAGAGGCTCTCCCCTCGCGGGAGAGCCTTTCATTGCGCTCCGGGGTCGCGACCGGATTGATCCTTCACGATGACGCACGCCCTGACCGCAATCCCGGTACGCTATCGATATGAAACCCATCGATCGCCGGTCGTTTCTCGCGTCCTCCGCCGCCGCCTCGATCCCGGTTCTCGTGCCGCTGAGTTCGTGCCGCGCGCAGGCACCGCCCGGCCGCACCGGGCCAGGCGGGCCGGTGGCCGTCAGCTCCGCCAACGGCCGGCGGGCGGTGACCAGGGCCGTCGAGGAGATGAGGGCGGGTCGGGATCCGGTCGACGCCGTCGTGGCCGGCGTGGCCCTCGTCGAGGATGACCCGAAGGACATGAGCGTCGGCTACGGCGGGCTGCCCAACGAGGACGGCGTCGTGCAGCTCGACTCGTCGGTCATGGACGGCCCGTCGCACAAGGCCGGGGCCGTCGCCGCACTCGAGAGGACGCGCAACCCCGCCCAGGTCGCCCTCCGCGTCCTCCGCGACACCGATCACGTGCTGCTCGTTGGCGAAGGCGCCCAGCGATTCGCCCGCGCCTGCGGCTTCCCCGAGCAGAACCTGCTCACCGACGAAGCGCGCAAGGCGTGGCTGAAATGGAAGCGCAATCTCAACCCCGCCGACGACTGGCTCGATGACGAACAGAACGTCCAGCGCGACGCGAGGCAGGCGATGGCTGAGCGGCTGGGCATCCCCTGGTCCTACGGCACCATTCACTGCGCGGCCGTCAACGAGGCCGGCGACGTCGGCGCCTGCACCACCACCAGCGGGCTGAGTTACAAGATCCCGGGCCGGGTGGGCGACTCGCCCCTCGTCGGGGCGGGGATGTTCGTGGACAACGCCGTCGGCGCCGCCGGCGCCACCGGCCGCGGCGAGGCCGTCATCCAGTCCTGCGGCGCCTTCCAGATCGTCCGCCACATGGCCGAAGGCGACGAGCCGACCGAGGCGTGCCTGAAGGTCCTCCGCTGGATCGCCGACCACACGAAACGCCGCATGCTGCTCAACGATCGCGGCGAGCCGAACTTCGGCGTGAAGTTCTACGCCGTGCGCAGGGACGGCCTGTACGGCGGGGCTTCGATGCACCGCGGCGATGCGGCGCCCGCGAGGTTTGCGGTCCATGACGGGACCGAAGCGCGGCTGGAGGACGCGGCGTACCTGTACGGGTAAGCGCCGAAAGCCGAAAAGCTGAGGGCTGAAAACTGAAAGCTGAGGGCTGAGAGCGAAGAGCCAGGGCTGGGCGCCGACAGCCCCACCGGCGGCGCGAGGAAAACCCGGGAATCAGCCCGTTATTGCCGCCCGCGCGGCGTCGCCGCGGCGCTTGCACGGCGCGCGACACGGTTGTTGATTGTTTATACTGCCTCCGCCCGGTCGCCGGCCGGGCGATCGCCCCGAGAGGGAATGCGGCGGCGCGATGAAGCCCCGCCGCCTGAAACCGGAGCGCCCGTCATGGATCTCGATGTCGTTCTCCTGTCCCGGATCCAGTTCGCCTTCACCATCATGTTCCACTACCTCTTCCCGCCCCTCACGATCGGGATGGGCGTGGTGCTGGTGTACCTGGAAGGCATGTATCTGCTGAAGAAGGAGCCGATCTACGAGACGGCCGCGAAGTTCTGGACCAAGCTCTTCGCCATCTCCTTCGCGGTCGGCGTGGCCAGCGGAATCGTGATGGAGTTCGAGTTCGGCACCAACTGGGCGGTCTACTCGCGGTTCGTGGGCGATGTGTTCGGCTCGGCGCTGGCGGCGGAAGGCATCTTCGCCTTCTTCCTCGAATCGGGATTTCTCGCGGTGCTCGTGTTCGGCTGGGACAAGGTCTCCCCGCGGTTCCACTTCTTCGCCACCGTCATGGTCGCCCTGGGGTCGATGTTCTCCGCGGTTTGGATCGTGGTCGCCAACTCCTGGCAGCAGACGCCGGCGGGCCATCACATCGTGCAGATGACGCGGGACGGCGAGCCGTGGTTCGTCAACGGCGAGCCCGTCATGCGGGCCGAGATCACCGAGTTCTGGAGCCTCGTGTTCAACCCCTCGACCATCGACCGGCTCAGCCACACGCTCATCGGCGCGTTCATCATGGGCGCGTTCTTCATCATGAGCATCAGCGCCTATTACCTGCTCAAGGGGCGTCACGAGGAGTTTGCCCGCCGCTCGTTCACCGGCGCGCTCATCTTCGCCACGATCTTCAGCATCGTGCAGCTCATTTCAGGCCACTCCAACGCTCGGATGGTGGCCCGGCAGCAGCCGGCGAAGCTTGCCGCCTTCGAGGGCGTCTTCGAGACCGGCCCGGCCGATCTCACTGTCTTTGGCCTCCCCGACGCCGAGGCGCGGAAGGTGAACGCCAACCTCGCCATTCCCGGCGGTCTGTCGTTCCTCGCCTACGACAGCTTCGACGCGGAAGTCCTCGGCCTCGATGCGTTCCCCGAGGAGCACTGGCCGCCGGTGTTCCTCACCTTTACGACATATCACATCATGGTCGGACTGGGGATGCTGTTCATCATCCTTACCCTCTACGCCTCGTTCCTGCGCTGGCGGGGGACGCTGTTCCGCAAACGCTGGCTGATGTGGGTGTTCGTGTTCATGGTCGTCGGTGCGGTGGCGGCGAACCAGCTCGGCTGGGTGTCGGCGGAGGTGGGCCGCCAGCCCTGGGTGGTCCATCCGCGCGTCATGCGCGCCGACGACGGAACGGTGCTGCGCGACGCCGACGGCTTCGTGCAGTATCGCCTCGAGGAAGGTCTGCTGACGAGCGATGCGGTGTCGGAGGCGGTGGCCGGCGGGCACGTGCTGGGCTCGATCATCATGTTCGGCGTGGTTTATCTCTTCCTCGGCGGGATCTGGCTGTTCGTGCTCGATCGCAAGATCCGGATCGGGCCCGAGCCGGCCGCGGTGGCCGGGCGCACCACGACGGCGCGCGGGCTGGCCGAGGCGGCCTCGGCCCGCGGACCCGGCGGAAGAACGGAGCCGGCAACGGATGATCGCCCGCCGGGCGGCGGCGGGCCGTAGCACCGCCGGCGATCGCGCCCCCCGCGGCTCCCGTCCCCCCTCGCCTCAACGCAAAGCGAGCCGACCCATGCCCGAGTTCACCTTCCTTCAGATCATCTGGTTCATCCTGATCGGCGTCCTCCTCGCCGGCTACGCCGTGCTCGACGGCTTCGACCTCGGCGTGGGCATCCTCCACCCGCTGGCGAAGTCCGATCGCGATCGGCGGATCTTCATCAACGCGATCGGCCCGATCTGGGACGGCAACGAGGTGTGGCTGGTGACGTTCGGCGGCGCGCTGTTCGCCGCCTTCCCCTACGCCTACGCCACGATCTTCTCCGGCTTCTACATCGCGTTCATGCTCCTGCTGCTGTGCCTCATCCTTCGCGCGGTCTCGATCGAGTTCCGCGGGAAGATCGAGTCGGCGGGCTGGCGCCGCGTGTGGGACTTCGGCTTCTTCATCTCCTCCCTGCTCGCCACCCTGCTCTTCGGCGTCGCGGTGGGCAACGGCATCCTCGGCATCCCGCTCGATGAGCGGTACGTCTTCACCGGCACGTTCTGGACGCTGCTCAACCCCTATGCGATCTGCGTGGGGCTGCTGGCCGTGTCCATGTTCGCCATGCACGGCGCGCTGTACCTGTATCTCAAGACGCCGGAGGGCGAGCTGCACGACCGGCTCCGCGGCTGGATGTGGCACACGTGGGGCCTCTTCCTCGTCATGTACATCCTCACCACGATCTTCACGCTCATCACGGTGGAGCGGGCGGTGCCGAACTTCCAGGACTTCCCCTGGGCGGGTCTGATCGTCGTCGTCAACGTGCTGGCGATCGCGAACATCCCGCGTGCGATCTATGCCGGCCGACCGGGCCAGGCGTTCATCTCCTCGTGCCTGACCATCGTCGCCCTGATCTGCCTCTTCTCGCTGGCCCTGTGGCCCAATCTCGTCACCGCGTCGAACGCGGTCGAGAACAGCCTGACCATCGGCCGGGCGGCCTCGAGCGAGAAGACGCTTTCGGCGCTGATGCGCGGCGATCCTGAGCCGCCAAAACCACCAGACCCCCAAACCCAGCTCGTCTTCGTATGACTTTATGGGACAGCAGTGGGTCGAACCGAATTTTT
>JAXHTH010000179.1:0-36047 GCA_034211115.1 Planctomycetota bacterium
CGAAGGTGATCCGGCCGTAGCGGGCCAGGTCCTGCATGGCCTGGAGCTGAAGCCGGTCGTTGTTGAGCATCTTGTAGACGTCATCGTCGTTGGCCACCCGCGCCTCGCCGTACATCGATCCTTTCTCCAGCGAGCTGCCCGCGCGGTTCCCCGACCCGCGATGGATCGACACCATCGAGGGCCAGTTCGAGCACTTCTATTCCAAGCATTACCAGACGCGCGGGGCGGGCGGCGAGACCTTCATCGCCTTCCTCAAGAACTTCATGAGCTCCGCCGTCCGCCAGGCCTACCGCTCCGGGGAAACCGAGCGCGCCCAGCGGCTGCTCGATCAGCTCGATCAGCGGTTCGGATTCCGCCCCGACGGCACGCGGATGCACTCCGAGTTCGCCGTTCCCCTGGATGTCTTCGTGAAGAACGAGATCCAGGGCGAATACGAGTTTCAGCCCTTCCTCGCCCCCAGCGAGGCGGTGGCGGGGCTGCGCTACGGCTTCCGCGTCGGCATCGGGCAGGATCGGCCGGAGGTGTACCGCGACGCCAAGGCCTTCGTCGCCGCCGTCATCGAGTACTTCAAAGGCAACGAGTACAACAACTTCGTGAACAAATTCGGCCGGCAGCGCATGGCCGAGCTCATCGGCCGGCTCGAGGACACCGAGCGCATCGCCTTCCTCCAGCTCATGACCGACCCCACGATCCCGCTGCAGGAGAAGATGACGATCTGGGCCAAGGTGGACAAGCGGGAGCCGGAGCTGCGCTTGAAGGTCTACGACCAGATGGCGCCGATCCTCCAGCGGCAGTTCGACCGGCACGAGCTCAGCCAGAAGTACGAGTTCAATCAGCTCTTCCCCCAGCCGCCGGGACTGGAGCAGTATCGGCTTCGCATGGCCCAGGAGCGCGCCCGGCGACAACGGGAACTGGAGGAGCAGCGTCGGCGCGACGAGGCCGCCACCCGCAGCCCAGGCCCGTGACGCGCCGGCTCGGCGCGGCCGCCTGAAGCGCCGCGGAAGATAGTGCGCCCTGTGCAGCGCAAACGAAAACCCCGGGACGGGCGTCCCGGGGTTTTGCATGCGCTTTTCAACGATCAGCGCCGCCTCCGCGCCATTTCAGCTTTCAGCGTTTCAGCTTTCGGCGTTTCAACGTTTACTCCGGGCAGTCGCCCCACGCCGCGAGGAGGGCGAGGAGATCGGCGCTGTCCGTGTCGCCGTCGTCGTCGATGTCTCCGTCGGGCGTGCCCCACGCGCCGAGCAGAAACTGGAGATCATCGGCATCGACGGCGCCGTCGCCATCGAAGTCGCCCGGGCACTGCGGGCACCGGTTCATCAACACCGAGACGGTGCCATCCTGGTAGTTCGTCACGGCGAGGTCCAAATCGCCGTCGTCGTCCAGTTCACCCATCGCCAGCGCAATCGGCACCTCGCCCGCGTCATAGGTCACGGGTTCGGCGAAGGTGCCGTCTCCGTTATTCAGGAGCACGGAGACGCCGCCGAAGGAGCCCACCACGGCGAGGTCCGGATCGTCATCGCGGTCCAGGTCGCCCGACACCACGGCCTCCGGGATATAGCCCAGGGCGTAGGTCGCCTCGTCGCCGAACCACCCGTCGCCATTGTTCAACAGCACCGAGACGTTTTGATCCAGTGCGTTGGCCACGGCGAGGTCGAGATCGAGATCGCCGTCCACATCGCCCACGACAAGGGACGTCGGGCCATCGCCCGCCCCGTAAATGACGTGCTGGGCGAAGGTGCCGTCCCCGTTGTTCAACAGCACCGAGACGGTGTCGCTGACCGCGTTGGCCACGGCGAGGTCGAGATCGAGGTCGCCGTCCACATCGCCCATTGCCACGGAATGCGGAAAGACACCGACGGCGTAGGCCGCCGCGTCGCCGAATGTCCCGTCCCCGTTGTTCAAGAGCACCCAGACGTCATCGCCGAACTCGTGGGCCACGGCGAGATCGAGATCGAGGTCGCCGTCCACATCGCCCAGCGCGACGGAAACCGGATCGTCGCCGACCCCGTAGACCGATTCCCATCCGAAGGTGCCGTCGCCGTGGTTCGGCAGAATCGAGACGTCGTTGCTGCCGTAGTTGGCCACGGCGAGGTCGAGATCCCCGTTCGCGTCCACATCGCCGGTTGCCACGGACAGCGGCAGTTCGCCCACGCTGTAGATCTCATCGTAAGCGAACGTGCCGTCCCCGTTGTTCAACAGCACGGACACGCCGTCGAACTCGTAGCCGGGGTAGCCGTTCAACACGGCGAGGTCGAGGTCCAGGTCGCCGTCCAGATCGCCGGCCGCGAGTCTCACCGGCCATTCGCCTGCATTATAGGGTTCCGGATCGGCGAAGGTCCCGCACTGGCCCCGGGCCGCCGAAGCGATGCACGCCAGTGTCAGTACGATCGGTGCAACATTCCGGAGTCCTTGCCGGTTGGTGTGATACGCCATGGCAGTTCTCCCTGGTCCGGGCCGACGCCGCGCCGCCTGCGGCCTCCCGTCGGCGACGTAGCTCCTCCGCGGCCCGCCTCTTGCTGCATTCGTCTCCGGGCGGCCCGCCTCGTTCGACACTCCGCAGGCGCCAGTATCCGCGAACCGCCCGTGCGGTCAAGGCATTTCTGCGCAAGAGAAAGCCCCGGGACGGGCGTCCCGGGGCCTTGCGTGCGCTTCTCGGCGATCAGCGTCGACTCTGCGCCATTTCAGCTTTCAGCTTTCCCCATTCTCAGCTTTCTGCTACGGGCATTCGCCCCACGCGCCGAGCAGTTGGAGCAGGTCGGGCGTGTTCGTGATGCCGTCGCCGTCGAGATCCCCGTCCGGCGTGCCCCACGCGCCGAGCAGGAACAGAAGGTCGACGGTGTCGACCGAGCCATCGCCGTTGAAATCCTCGGGGCATTCGTTCTCGCAGGCGTCTGCGGTGCCGTTCTCATCGGCATCGGTGCAGTCGGTTCCGGGCCCGGCCCAGTCGCCGGCGGCGATGCTGCAATCGGCTTCGCTGAGCACGAGGCAGCCGCCGTTCTCGAGGCAGCAGGCACCCTCCGGCTCGGGGCACTCGACGGTGTCGCAGGTCGTCTCGTGCCCCATGAACAGGCCGCTTGCCGCTTCGCAGTCCTCCGGGCTCATGTCATCTTCACACGTTGCATCTGGCATACAGCAGGCGCCCGTCGGGAAGCAGACGAACGTTTCGCAGTCGGTGTCCGGTCCCTGCCACAACCCGTTCACGGTCGCGCAGTCCCCCTCGGTGAGATCGAGGCAGCCCTCGGTGGCGGGGATGCAGCACGCGCCCTGCGGATCGCAGTCGACCTCGTCGCAGGTGGTGTCGGCGCCCTGCCATACGCCGCCGAACTCCAGGCAGTCCTCCTCGGTCAGCTCATCGAAGCAGTAGGTATCGACGCAGCAGGCGCCGACCTCGAAGGACTCGCAATCGATGACGGCCCGGATGACCCAGTCCCCGGACACGCCCCAGTCGCAACTGTTGGTCCAGCCGGCGAAGTTGGCGTAAAGGCCGTTCAGACCGTTCTGGCAGCCGTCGATGTCGGTGACCACGCTGGGCCCGTTGTAGGGATCGGGGTCGTTGGCGAACTTGAAGGAGACGATGAACGTCTCGCCCTCCTGGATGGGGATGGACAGCGGGACCTGCTGCTCCTCATCGAGGTAGCGGAACTCGTTGAGATAGCCGTCCGTCATCACCGGGCCTTCCAGGACCTCGAGGGTCGCGCCGGGGTAGGGGAAGGCGCCGCCGGCGAAGATGGTGATCGAGTCCTCCAGGCTCTGCGGTTCTCCGCCGAGCAGGGACATCCAGAGGACCTGGACGGCGACGATGTTGCCGCTGCAGGGGGCGGTCAGCCACGCCGCGGCGCTCTCGCCCGGATCGAACCCGGCCTGGATGGCCCCGGTGTCGCCGTCCTCCAGCGAGTCGTTCTTCACGACGATCTCGTTGCCGGCGGCGGCGGGGATCAGGAGAAGGGCCAGCGCGGCGGCCGGCATCCGTGCGAAGATCTTGCCTCGTCCCATCAATCTGCTCCATGGATGGATGTTCGGATGTCAGGCCCGCCCGGGCGGCGGGCGGCCGGTGCCTCGGAATCCGATCGTGTGCCGCGGGGTCGCGAGCCCGACCGCCTGTAGTGTGGACGACGATAGGGGCCCGATCAACAAAAAGCCCCCTTCGGCCACGCCCGGGGGAAACGGGCGCCAAGATGGGCAGGATGGCGGAACTCAGCCCTCCACCGGTCCCAGCGCCTCCCGCACGGCCGCGAGCAGCGCGGCCGGCTCCGGCAGCCGGCCGATGCCTTCCGTGCGGCAGGCCTGCCAGCCCGTGTCCGGGGTGATGATCCGGAATCCATCTTCCTCGAGTTGCTTCAGGTTGCGCTGCGTGGACGGTTGGCCGTACATGACCGCGTTCATCGATGGGGCGAGGAGGACGGGGGTGTTCTCGAGGTCGATGGCGGCGGCGATGAGGCTGACGATGTCATCGGCGCGCCCCGCCGCGAGCTTGGCGAGCATGTCCATCGAGCAGGGGGCGATGAGCATCGCATCGGCCTCGGCCGCGAGGGCGATGTGCTGCGGATCCTGCGATTCCAGGTGCTCCCAGGGACTGGTATACACCGGCCGACCCGACAGAGACTGGAACGTGAGGGGGGCGACGAAGCGCGTGGCCGCCTCCGTCATCGCCACCGTCACCTTCACCCCTTCCTGCGTCAGGGCGCTGACCACGTGGGCGACCTTGTAACAGGCGATGCCGCCCGTGAGGCCGACGATGACGCCGCGGGGCGTGGTGCTGCTCGGGCGCGATGGGGACGGCGGGAAGGCCACGGGGGATCAGACTCGGTCGGCGGTGCCGCCCGGAGAAGGGGGCCGCGATCAACCGTCCTTGGGCGGCTCGTAGCCCGTTTCCGAGAAGTCCGGGGCGATCTTCTCCTGGAGGATCTCCTCGATCACCAGCTCCAGATCGGTGCGGCCCTCCCGCTCCACCAGGGGCCGGGCGCCGTCGATGATCAGCTCCCGCAGGCGGCGCTGGATGAGGGCGGTGAGCTTGAAGCGGCCGCCGAGCTTGTGGACAATCTCGTCACTCTTGAGGGCTTCGATCATCGTCCGTGAGGTCTCCGCGGGGTGAGGGAGAACAGGCCGGGTCATCCGGCCGAATCGATGAGTATACCGCGCCGCGGCCGGTCTGTCGAGCGGGCCGGAGCGCGAGCCCGATCACAGCCCGGTCCCCGCGTGCCGCTGAGGCGACACTCGCCATGCCCGAGCAGCAGCCAGCCAGGTCTCGCCGTCGCCGCCTTCGCGGGATCGTCCTCCGCTGGCTGATCATCCTGCCCGCCATCCTGGCGGTATTCTGGGTGACCGGTTGCATGGAGCGGCTCTTCTACTATCCCTCCGGCGGGCCCACGCCTCTGCCGTCCGGCTACGCCGGCGTCGAGTCGGTGTGGTTCGACTCGGCCGACGGCACCCGCCTCTACGGCTGGTTCGTTCCCGCCCGGGACGGCACCGAGACAGCCGATGCGGCGACGATCATCCACGCCCACGGCAACGCGGGCAACCTCCTCGACCACTTCTACTTCAGCGAGTTCTTCCCCCCCGCCGGGTTCAACCTCTTCATCTTCGACTACCGCGGCTACGGCCAGAGCGAGGGGGCGGCGCGGAAGCGCGAAGACCTCATCGCCGACACCGAAGCCGCCCTCGACGCGATGCTGGCGCGGGGCGACGTCGATCCGCGGAGGATCGGTCTCTTCGGCCACTCGCTGGGCGGTGCGATCGGCCTGAACGTGATGGCCGACCGGCCGGAGATCCGGGCCGCGGTGATCACCGCCTCCTTTACGAGCTGGCGTCAGATGGCGGCCAGCGCGCTGGTGCACGGCGATCCGGGGGCGGTGTCCTCCGCCGTCGCGGGCGTGTTCATCAGGGATCACCTCCGCCCGATCGACGCCATCGCCCGGATCGATCGGCCGATCCTGATCGTGCACGGCGACGCCGACCCGATCGTGCCGATCGGTCACGGCCGGGGTCTGGCGGCGGCGGGCCCCACCGCCGAGCTGGAGGTGATGCCGGGCGGGGGGCACAACGACCTGCGCGACACCCATCGGAAAGCCGAGACGGTCCCGATCGAGTTCTTCCGGCGCCATCTTGCTGACGGGAGCGGGCCGGTTGAGCCGATGGGGGAAGCGGCGTCGCCTTGAGCAGGTCGCGACGGGGCCTACACTTGGCGGTCGTTCCGGCCCCGCCTGTCGTCTTTTTCGGTGCTGATGATGCCACTCGCCTCCCGCACACCCCTGCGTGGCCTGATGGGAAAGCTCGGCTTCGAGCGGCACTGGTATTTCGTGCTGCTTGCGGCGGGGATCGGGACGGTGACCGCGGTCGTCGCCTGGGCCTTCATCTGGCTCATTCACGTGGCGGCCGAACAGTTCGAGCATGCCCCCAGCGAGCACCTCTGGTGGATCATCCCGGTCCTGCCCATGGTCGGGGCCCTCATTGCGGGGGCCATCATCTACTTCGTCGCCGCCGAGGCGCGGGGGCACGGCGTGCCGGAGGTCCTGGACGCCATCAACCGCCGCAAGGGTCTCATCAAGCTTCGCGTCTCGATCGGGAAATGGACCAGCGCCATCTTCACGATCGGTTCGGGCGGATCGGCCGGGGCGGAGGGCCCGATCGTCCAGATCGGGTCGGGGATCGGTTCGAGCCTGGGTCGGCTCATCGGGGCCAACGCGCAGGGGACCACCACGCTGCTGGGCTGCGGGGCGGCGGCGGGGATCGCCTCCGTCTTCAACGCCCCCATCGCCGGCATCTTCTTCGTCCTCGAAATCCTCCTCCGCGACTTCTCCCTCCGCACCTTCACCCCCATCGTCATCGCTTCCGTCTTCTCCGCCGTCACCACCCACGCGCTGGCGGAGGCGAATGAGCCGATCTTCCACCTCGGCACCGACTTCGGCGAGTTCCTGCCCGGGGAGATCCCCAACTACGTCCTCCTGGGCATCGCCTGCGGGCTCGTGGCCATCGCCTTCACCAAGTCGCTGTACTGGACGGAGGAT
Organism: Planctomycetota bacterium; assembly: GCA_034211115.1. Taxonomy (GTDB): domain Bacteria; phylum Planctomycetota; class Phycisphaerae; order Phycisphaerales; family SM1A02; genus JAXHTH01. The sequence continues at coordinate 7,005 of JAXHTH010000179.1, forward strand.
CTCTATGAGCGCATCCGGCTGCACCCGATCATCAAGCCCGTGACGGGCGCGGCCCTGCTGGGCGGACTGGGGCTCTGCTACTTCTGGTACTTCAAGCCCGAGGGCGCCGACCAGGCGATCCCGCCCTTCTTCAGCAACGGCTACCCGGTCATCGAGCGGCTGCTCGCCGCGGACTTCTATCAGGATGGGGGCGCCACACAGATCGTGACGGTCCTGCTGGCGATCTGCCTGTTCAAGGGGGTGGCCACGTGCCTCACGCTCGGCTCGGGCGGAAGCGGGGGCATCTTCGCGCCCTCGCTGATGCTCGGCGCCGCCGCGGGCGGGGCGCTGGGGGCGGTCTTCAGCACCCTGGGCTGGGCGCCGCAGGCCAGCGCGGCGCATTACGCGCTGGTGGGGATGGCCGCCGTCGTCGCCGCCACCACCCACGCGCCGCTGACGGCGATCCTCATCGTCTACGAGATGAGCCGCAGCTATCAGGTGATCCTGCCCCTCATGCTCGCGGCGGTGATCTCCACCGTCGTCGCCCGCCTCATCATGATGGACAGCATCTACACGCTGAAGCTGCGGCGGCGCGGCGTGCGCCTGGGCGCGATGAGCGATCTCACCATTCTCCGCCGGCTCACCGTCAACGACGTTCCCCTCGTCGCCCCCGTCTTCGTGCATCCCGAGGAATCCGCCGAGCGGCTGCTGGAGCTGAGCGAGCGCACGACCGTCAACGATTTCGTCGTCACCGATCGCGGCGATCACTACCTCGGCCTCGTCATCGATTCGGACCTGAAGGAGGCGCTGGTGTATCGCGAGGCGATCCCGCTGCTTCAGGTCAGCGAGCTGCAGCGCGACGACCTGCCCACGGTGACGCCGGACGAGACGCTTGACCGGGTGCTGTTCAAGTTCTCCAAGTACGATGTGCACAGCCTGGCCGTGCTGGATGAGGGCGGCAAGAAGGCCGTGCTCGGCCTGATTACGCGTTCCCGCCTCATCCAGCGATACCACGCGGCGCTGAGCGCGGGCTAGCCGCGGGCGGACGGCGCCGGGCGGCAGGCCGGGCCATTCGGTGCCGCTCGCCGCCGCGACCCTCCATCTCCGTCATGCTCAGCCCATCCGAGCCAGATCGTCCGCTTCGCTCTCGCCTGCCGCGGGCGCTGCGCCTGCGGAGCAGCCGGCAGTTTCGGGCGGTGTACGAAGCGCGGGTGAGCCATCGCGCCGGGCCGCTGGTCATCTATGCCTGCCCCAACGGGCTCGACCAGACGCGGCTGGGGCTGTCGGTGCCCCGCCGGGCGGGCGGAGCGGTGCGGCGCAACCGTATCAGGCGCCTCCTGCGCGAGGCGTTCCGCCTCCAGCGGCGCGATCTGCCCTCGGGCTATGATGTGGTGGTCAACGTGCGGCCGCACGAGTCGCCGGAACTGGGGGAGTATCAGCGGCAACTGGCGGCGGCGATGCGGGTCCTGGATGAGCGATGGTCGAAGCGGCGGAACAAGGCGGGAGAGTCGACTCGCGGCGGGTGAGCCTGCCCGCCCGGCCGCTCATCGGCCTCGTCCGCGTCTACCAGGCGGCGGGCCGGCCGTTCTTCGGCGGACACTGCCGCTTCTCGCCCACCTGCTCGGACTACGCGGTGGAGGCGCTGCGGCGGCACGGGGCGCTGCGCGGCTCGTACCTGGCGATCCGCCGCCTCCTCCGCTGTCACCCTCTCGGCGCGGCCGGCTACGACCCCGTCCCGCCCGCGCGGCGGTGAGAATCCGACCCGCGCGGTGAACGATCCGCCCGCGAAGACGGTATGATGAGCCTGGCGTCAATGTGAAGAAGAACCCTCTGAAGGCGAAGGAGCGCAGGATATGACCACCGCAGCCGTTTCACCCAAGATCGAAGAACATCTCGGCAACGAGGCCGAGTCCCTCCTCACCTACGAGGCCAAGGTCGACAAGTCCCACCTGCAACTGCCCGGCCCGGACTTCATCGATCGCGTCTGGATGCCCAGCGACCGCAACCCGCAGGTGCTCCGGAACCTCCAGGCGTTCTTCAACCACGGGCGCCTGGGCGGCACCGGGTACATGTCCCTGCTGCCGGTGGACCAGGGCATCGAGCACTCCGGCGGGGCGTCATTCGCCAAGAACCCGCTGTACTTCGACGGCGAGAACATCATCAAGCTCGCCATCGAGGGGGGATGCAACGGCGTGGCGACGACGTTCGGCGTGTTCGGCACCGTCGCCCGCAAGTACGCCCACAAGATCCCCTTCCTCGTCAAGATCAACCACAACGAGCTGGTCACCTATCCCAACACCTACGACCAGATCATGTTCGGCACGGTGCAGGAGGCGTGGAACCTCGGCGCCGCCGCCGTCGGCGCGACCGTCTACTTCGGCTCGGAGAACTCCGATCGGCAGATCCAGGAGGTCGCCGAGGCGTTCGCCTACGCTCACGAACTGGGGATGGCGTGCGTCCTCTGGTGCTATCTGCGCAACAGCGCGTTCAAGAAGGACAAGGACTATCACGTCTCCGCCGACCTCACCGGGCAGGCCAATCACCTGGGCGTCACCATTCAGGCCGACATCGTCAAGCAGAAGCAGGCCGAGAACAACCGCGGCTACGAGGCGATGAACAAGGACGGCTCGTTCGGCAAGTTCGACAAGCGGATGTACGACGATCTCTGCACGGATCACCCCATCGACCTGTGCCGGTACCAGGTGATGAACTGCTACATGGGCCGCGTGGGTCTCATCAACTCCGGCGGCGGGTCGGGCGAGAACGACTTCGCCCAGGCCGTGCGCACCGCCGTCATCAACAAACGGGCCGGCGGGATGGGCTTGATTTCGGGCCGCAAGGCGTTCCAGCGCCCGATGGCCGACGGCGTCAGGCTCCTCAACGCCATCCAGGACGTCTATCTGGATTCCAACGTAACGATCGCGTAATCGCGATTGTTCTTTGATGCCGCGAAACCGTAGGCGCTCGCCGCTTGCGGTTTCGCGGTTTTTCGTTCATGGGGCGCACAGCATGGTCATCGGCCACCACCTCGTCCGGACGGCCTGCGGATGGTGGCTGCCGAACGACCCGCGGGGGAGCACGTCGCGCACGATCCGCAGCGACATCACCGCCGAGTTGGGCGGCCTTCATTATGGAAGAAAGTGCATGCAGCCGGCGGGCGGCGAGATTCGCGCGTTCTACCGCGAAGCCGCAAAGCGGCTGAAGCATGATCTGCTCACCTTCGACGCGGCAGAGCGCGACTTTCTCGGCGAGTGCTCTGCGCAGGTGATCGATGAGCAGCGCTACACGTGTTACGCCTGCGCGATCATGCCCGATCACATCCACATATTGATCCGGAGACACAAACATCGCGCCGAGGACATGATCAACAACTTCCACGACCATTCCCGCTTGCGGTTTCGCGCCGAGGGGTTGCGTCCACCCGATCACCCGCTCTGAGGCGGCCCCGGCTGGAAAGTGTTTCTCGACACCCCCGACGACATCCGTCGCACGATCAACTACGTCGAGGCGAACCCGCGGAAGGTGCGCCTTCCGGATCAGCAATGACCGTTCGTCACGGAGTACGACAACTGGCCGCACCACCGGCGGGGGTGATGGGGGCTCGGGTCATCGCCAGTCGCGGTCCTTCGTGTCGACGACGGCCGGAACTGCCACTTCTCCTGCCCAGTATGTGTCGCGCCGGAGATCGTAGAGCGCCACTGCGGGGTCGCCGCGGAGAACGATCTTCCACTGGCCCTGAGTGAGTTGACCCGGCGGCTCTTCGATCCACTCCAGATCGAAGGTCTCCCAGGAGGCGAAGCGGGTCGCATGGACACCGAGTTCCACCATGGGATAGAGAACCGCAGCTCGGGCCACCGGCTGTCCATCCCGGCGAACCTCCACGGCGAGTCCGAGAGACCAATCAACGGAATCTTCCTGCCCACCAAGGTGCCAGGACGACGTGCGGAGTCTCAGTTGAAGTCCGCCTTCGCCGTCTCGAACCAGGTTGGGGGACAGGTCGAGAATCTCTCCGTCGGCATACGCGGTGGTGTAGGACTTCATCACATCCTCGATCCGGCCGGCGATGCGTATCGGGTGAGACTGTCCGGCCCATATCCTCTTCACTGCAGTCCGGTCGACTATCGATGGACTTGTTCGCGAAGGTCGTGAGACTCGCGCGCCGAGCAGGATTTCGATATCGAGTCGGATTTCGCTGGCATCGCTCGGCGGCGTGCCAAGACGCGGAACCCGTTCCTCACGAGTCAGCTCACCGCCCCATACTCCGAAGACTCGCTCTCTCCAGGGTTCGTCGGTGCCCGCCAGGCGAGCACGAATGATGACATCCTCGTCGTCGCCCGAGAAAGCGAACCACGGAGCGAAGAACTGAACAGCCACCGGCATTCCAGCCGGCCATTGGTCTCGTGTTTCGACGGTTTGAGCCAGTGAATTCGGGTGTTTGCGGAACACACGATCGAGGAACACATGCCACTGCCACAGGGTGAGTTCGCGCTGCGCGGCACGAAGACGCAACTCGATCAGCAGGGGGTCTTTGGCATCGCCCAGGAGGGGCCCGCTGTTGAATAGATCGAAGATCTCCCACGCATCATCTCGCACCGGCGCTACGTACACGAGCACACTCGTCGGCACGGCGGCGACCCAGCCGCGCTCTCTGACTTCGGGTGTGATGCGCAGGGCATGGCCGGCGAGGAGCAAGAGCAGGGCCAGCCAGACATAGCGCCAGCGGCGGCGGGCCTTGAAGAGCCTGCGTTCCTTCTTCGCGGCGTAGCCGCATTCGCTGCACGTCAGTGTCGGCGAGCGGGACATGTCGTACCAGCACCGCGGGCAGCGCCGCCGGCGGCGGAAACGCTGGCGCACCCAGTCGGCGAGCAGCGCCCAGGCCGCGATGATGATCGCCAGACCTATCACGATCCTCGCCAGGATGGCGAAGGCATCATCCGACATCGACCTTCATCATAACGCCCCGCTTCCGGTTCCTTTGCGTTGTCTCTGGCGCGACAACAGCCGCGGGCCGACGGCCCGAGGTCATCGTTGCGTCATCGGAAGCATGTGTTCGACGAGCCCCGGGCGCGGCGGTATCGGCGCCGCGCCTGCCCTCCGGTCACGTCTCCCTCCGCCGCGGTTCACTCATCCTCGCTGGTCTTGCCCGCCCTGGCGAGGGCGATGGCCTTGTCGGCGTCGATGGAGCCCTCGGCGACGTAGGCGGCCAGCTCGCGCTTCGTCTCCTCCCGCGCCTTGGCCACCACCATCGACTTGATGGTGCCGAAGATGATGGCGACGATCGCGACCCCGAGGCCGCCGCCGATGGCGAGGACCGGGATGAAGTTCCCGCTGCTGATCAGGCTGCTGACGCAATCCTGGGCGAGGGCGTACATGGTGGGCCTCCTTCCGCATCATCATATCGGCGGCGCGCGAGCCGATTGGCGCGAACTTATTGGGAAACCGCGGTTCCGTTTTCGCGCTACGCGCCGGCGGGCTCGGCGGCGGCGCGACGGGCCGCCCGCACGGGCTTGACCGGCCGGCTGGCCTCCAGCCGGCGCCGCGCCTCTTCCGCCTGCGTGAAGTCCTCACCGAAGCGGACCAGCCGCAGGCTGTTGAAGATCACGAGCACGTAGCCGGCGAGGTAGAGGAAGGGGGCGAGCCAGATGGTGATGTTGCCCGTCGCCGCCAGCGCCAGGCCGAGCACGGCGAGGGCCAGCGAGAGGCCGATGTTCTGGGCCACCACGTTCCGCGCCTTCAGGGCCAGCTCCAGCAGGAAGGGCACGTGCCGCAGGTCGTCGTTCATGAGGGCCACGCCCGCGCTGTTGGTGGCGATGTCCGAGCCGGAGAGGCCCATCGCCACCCCCACGTCGGCGGAGGCGAGGATCGGGCCGTCGTTGATCCCGTCGCCCACCACGAGCACGCGATGCCCGCTCCTGATGAGATAGTTGAGCTCGTCGTGCTTCTCTTCGGGCAGGCACTCGGCCTCGATCCCGTCCACGCCGACGGCCTGGCCCACCCGCTTGGCCACCGAGAGCCGGTCGCCGGTGAAGATCGTGATGCGGCGCACGCCGAGGTGGCGCATCTTGTCGACGACATCATGGGCGTTGCGGCGCAGCTTGTCCTCGAGGCCGACGGCGCCGAGGTACCGCCCGCCGCGCATGACGTGCACGCTGGACATGCCCTCGATCTTCGCCTCGACCTCGGCGAGCTGGTCGTGGATGGCGGGATTCATTTCCAGCAGCCAGTCGGCGCGGCCGGCGAGGATCTCGCCCTCGGCGGTCTTGGCGCGGACGCCCCGGCCGTGGATCTCCTCATACTTCTCGACCGCGCCGGGCGCGATGCGCGCCTGCTTTGCGGTGTCGAGGATCGAGGTGGCCAGCGGGTGATTGGAAGACTGCTCGGCGTCGGCGGCGGCCTGGAGCAGCGCCGCGCCCTCCACCCCCTCCGCCGGCGCGAGACGGCTCACCGCGAAGCTGCCGGACGTGAGCGTGCCCGTCTTGTCGAGCACGACGGTGTCGATCGTCGCGGCCGACTCGAGTGTCCGCGTCTGCTTGATCATGATGCCCAGTCGTGCGGCGGCGGCGAAGGCGGCGACCATCGCCGTGGGATGCGAAATCAGCAGCGCCCCGGGACAGGTGACGACGAGGACGGTGATGGCCCGGATCGCCGCCTCGTCCCGGATCGCCGGGTTGGAGCTCTTGGCCGTGAAGAACCACACCAGGCCCGCGACCATCAGCACCACCGGGACGTAGTAGGACGCGAGCTGCTCGATGAGTTCCTGCCGCTCGGTCTTGGTGGATTCGGCCTCGCGGATGAGGGCCTCGACCTTGCCGATGGTGGTCTCGCCGGCGACGGCGGTGACCTCGATGTCGAGCTGGCCGGTGAGATTGGTGGTGCCCGCGTAGACCTCCGTGCCGATCTCCGCCTCGATGGGCACCGCCTCGCCGGTCAGGGAGGCCTGGTTGATGTTGCTGGAGCCGGCGATGACCCGACCGTCGGCGGGGAGGTTCTCGCCCGGCCGGACGCGGACGACCTGGCCCGTGCGGAGCTGGGACAGGCCGACCATCCGCTCCTCGCCGTCTTCGATGATGCGTGCGTCCTCGGGGGTGAGATCGATCAGCTCGCGAATGGCCCGCTGAGCGCCCCACGCGGTGCGGCTGAGGACGAGGTTGGCCGTCCAGAGGAACCAGGCGAGGAAGCCGGCGGCGAGGAAGTAGCCGGTGGCCACCGCGGCGGCGACGGCGAGGCTCGCCAGCGAGTAACTGGAGGCCTGGCCCCGGCTCAGCTCCTTCCACGCCCCCATCAGCAGGGGCACGGCGAGGATCACCGCCCCCACCGCGGCGGGGATCTGCGCCACCTGCGGATGCCAGCCCAGCAGCGAAATCAGCCAGGACACGGCCAACAGCATCGCGCCGATCAGGGCGACGAACAGCCCGCGTTCCTGACGCTGGCCGCCGCGTGAGGTGTCCTGCAGTTGTGCGTCCTGGTCCGCGGCGCCGGCGACGCTCAGCTCTGACATGGATCTCTCCCTTTTCGAGGTCGATCAGGGGCGGGGCCCGACGAGGACATGATAGGGCCGGGCGCCCGGGAAATGCCGATGCAATGCCACCGCGCCGCCCTCGAGGGGACGCGGCCTGCTCTCATACGCCCCGCCCGGCAGGCCGGTTCGCGAGCCGAGGCCCAAAAAGCCCCGAGGTTGCCAGGCGCGGGCGGATCCGATTCAATTCCGCCAGCGGCGGGGCGGCCGTCGCCGGCCGATGGACCGACCCCCTTGACCCTGGAGGAAATCAATGGGCGAGCTGGTGGCGATCGTGGGCGACGGGCAGATGGGGCTGGTGATGGCCGATGCGCTCGCCGAGCGCGGCATGTCCGTCCGATTGTGGGGCCCGTTCGCCGAGGACATCGAGCCGCTGGCGGAGACGCATCGATCCCGCCGGCTGCCCGAGTATCGGCTGCCCGAGGCGGTGGAGGTGACGGCGGACGACGCGGCCGCCCTGACCGGGGCGAAGTGGATTCTCAACGCGATTCCCACGCAATTCATCCGCCCGGTCTGGCAGCGGCTGGGCCGACACGCCCCGCCCGGCGCGCCCGTTCTCTGCGTCTCCAAGGGGATCGAGAACGACACGCTTCTGCGGCCGACGCAGGTCATCGCCGACGTGCTGGGCGAGCGGGCGGGGTCGCCGGCGCGATCGATGTGCGCCCTGTCCGGGCCCACCGTCGCGGCGGAGCTGGCCAAGCGCCTGCCCGCGACGATGGTCGCCGCGAGCGAGGACGTGTCGCTGGCCGAGCAGGCGCAGGATCTGCTGGACGTGCCGTGGCTCCGGATCTACCGGCTGGATGACGAGGTGGGCGTGGAGCTGGCGGGGGCGACGAAGAACGTCATCGCCCTCGCCGCGGGCATGGTCGACGGCCTGGGGGTGGGCGATAACGCCAAGAGCGCCCTGCTGGCCCGCGGGCTGGCGGAGATCGCCCGGCTCGGCGTCGCTCTCGGCGCGCGGGTTGACACGTTCTTCGGCGTCGCCGGCGTGGGTGACCTCGCCACCACCTGCTTCAGCCCGTCCGGCCGCAACCGCACCTGCGGCGAGCGGCTGGGAAAGGGAGAGACGCTTGATTCCATCCTCGATTCGACGGTCTCCGTCGTCGAGGGCGTGGCGACGACGAGATCGGTGAACCAACTGGCGCGACGACACGCGGTGGACATGCCCATCACTGCGGCGGTGCACGGCATCCTCTTCGAGTCCCTCGATCCGCGCGACGCCATCCGCGCGCTGATGGAGCGCGAGCAGAAGGCCGAGCGCATCGGATGAGGGGAAGGAGAGCGGCGCACCGGACGCGGATCGCGCGGTTCAGTCTTCCTCGAACTTGCTGTTGACGAGCGCGACGAGCTGCGTGACGGCCTCGGCGGCGTCGGCCCCGACGGCGGTGATCTCGATCTCCGTGCCGCACGTGGCCGCGAGCATCATCATCTGCATGATGGACTTCCCGTCCACGCCGTCAACCTGGTCGGTGCGCCGCACGCCGATGTCGGACTGGAAGTCGCAGGCCAGTTCCACGAAGATCATGGCCGGCCGGGCATGAAGGCCGAGCTTGTTGGTGATCGTCACTCTGGCCGAGGCGTCTGCGGACACCGAGGGAGCGCTCCGTGACGGGAGGAGAAGGTCGGTCATGGCGGTCGCGCGGCGGCGCCCCCGCGGCCGGCGCGGGCGTGCGGAAGCGCCCCGCGGGCCGGCGTCAGCGCATGGCCGTCTTCGCGTCGGCCTCTTCCAGCAGGGTGAGCACGTCCTGCACGTCCTTGGCCTGGCGCAGGAAGCGCCGGAACGTCTCCTGGCTGAGGTTGCCGAAGATGGCCTCCATCGCGTCGAGATGATCCTCCGGTTTGTCCTCGGGGCTCAGGAGCAGGAAGATGGAGTAGACGGGCTGGCGATCCAGGGCGTTGAACTCCACGCCCTGGCCGCTGATGGCGACGGCGACGACCATCTTCGAGATGGCCGGATGCTTCACGTGCGGCACCGCGACGCCGTGCCCGAACCCGGTCGACCCGCGCTTCTCGCGCTTGATGATCGCCTTGACGAATTCCTCGCGCAGCTCGGGACTCACCGCGCCGGCGGAGACGAGGGCATCCACGATCTCGGCGATCGCCTCGTCGCGCTCGGTGGCGGCGAGGGTGGGGAGGATCGCCTTTTCCACAACGATTTCAAGGAGTTTCATGCCTCTTTTCCACCGGTAGACTTGTGATGTTTGTTGTCCCGGAGCTTGCTCTTGTGATCCTTGAGCTGGCGAACGGACCGGTCGATGCCCAGGTCGATGCACGCGTAGAGGTCGTCGTGATCGCTCGTCGCAACGAAGGGCTCATGATGGACAACCTTGGTGATGATTTCAAGCCAGTACCTATTCTTGGCCTTGTCGATCACGACCTCCACCTGCTGGATCTGATCGAAGAACCGATGCAGCTTATCAACTTTCTTCGTTGCGTACTCCTCGATGGCCGGGGTGAGTTCCATGTGCTTGGAGCTGATCTTCACTTCCATTCGAGCTTCTCCATAATCGCATACCGGTTCCCGTCAGTCGGCGCGTGGCCCGTCGCGGGGATCGTCGGGCGGCGGGGGCGGGCCCGTCGCTTCTTCCCCCGAGGCTGAATCGCGGGGCAGGGGGATGAGGCCCGAGGGCAGCTCCGCCGGCGCGGGCGATGCGGACGGGCCGCCCGCCTCCTCGTCCTGTTCGTGGCCCGGCACGAGTACGCCCCCGCTTACCGCGAAGCGGATCGCCTCCTCCACCGTCAGCGGCAGCTCGATGAGCTCGTTGCGGAGGACGGTGATGGTGTAGCCCGTGAACGGGGTGGGCGAGCTGGGAATGAACACCGTCACCGAATCTCCCGTCCGGGCCCGGATCGACCGCAGCGTCGCGCCGGTGAGGAACCCCACCGACCAGATGCCCTTGCGCGGATACTCCACCGCCACCACGCGATTGAACTTGATCGGACGTTCATCACTGAACAGGAAATCGACCACCTGCTTCACGTAGGGATACACCTGCTTGAAGATCGGCAGGGTGGTGATGATGTCTTCCACCTTCCGATAGATGCGCTTCCCGAAGAACCCGCCGAGCAGGCGCCCGGCGATATAGACGGCGATGATGGCCACGAACAGGCCGATGAGATCCATGTACCAGTGATTGGCCCACCACTGCACGATGTTGTCGCGGCGCAGCCGGGCGCGGATCACGGCCCGATCGCTCGGCGCCGCCCCGCTCGCCTCGATCGCAGCCTCCTCCTTCTGAATCTCCGTCTCCGTCGGGTTGAAGATGTCCTGCATCGGCTCCCACACCCGCGCGGTGTTGACGAGCATCACCCGCACGCCGCGGTTGATCGGCTCGGCGATGGTGTTGTCGATGAACTGGTAGGCCTTGACCACGATCCACAGCGTCAGCACGCTGGGCAGAACGACCACCAGTCCACGAACGAAGAACCTCTTGAAATCTCCGGTGAAACTCCGTCCCGACGGATCGCTCATGGAGTGCATCCAGGCGCCGCTGCTTCGTCATGCGGCCGGTTGTGGTCGCAGTCGGTCCTCGCCGGTAGTGTAGGGTCCCGCCTCGGACCCTTCAATGCGGGCCGGGCCGGGGCGCCCCGAGGGCGGGGTCGGGGCCGGCGGGGCCGTCGGCCCCGACCGTGGCGCGGCACGGGTCGGCCGGTCGTTACCGCACGCCGCGGAGCGGCTGCAGGACGAGGAGAACCTTGAAGTACCGGCCATTTCGTCGCACCCGCAGCTCGATCCGCTCCCCCACCCGCCTCGCCGCGACGATCGCCCGCAGCTCGGCGAAGTTCCGCGTGGGCCGGCCGTCGATGGACACGATGACATCATCCGGCCTCAATCGGCTGCGGCTCGCGGCCGAGTTCGCGAGGATCCGGGCAATGCGCACGCCGTCGTTGGAGCCGTTGATGTCTCCCTCGATCCCCAGCGCCGCGTCGCCGTAGTCGATGTCCGTGTCGATCTCCGGTCGCTTTCGCAGCCAGTTGCGCCAGGTCTGCTCGACCTCGTGCGCGGGCCGATCGAAGACGATCCCGAGGGCCCGGGCCCCGCTGATGTCGTCGGTGAAGTGCTCGACGTAGGCGTGATACCAGTCGCCGAGCTTGCCCTCCTCGGCGAGATACTCGAAGATCGCCCTCACCTGGGGATAGAGCTGCCCCGGCCGCCGCATGAACTGCTGGGGCGACATCGAGAAGAGATCCGCCCACTTCGTGAGTCGGCCGGTGTTCGCCAGTCGCCGGGCGACGTTGTCCCGATCGTTGGGCAGGAAGGTGATGGACCCGTTCTTGCCCTCCTCGTACGTCTCGTACAGCGTGGCCAGCCCCTCCTGGATCCAGATGGGATGCGCCTGCGTGAGGCCCAGCCGCTCCATGTGGCCGTAGTGCATCGCGTGCACGAACTCGTGGCGCAGCGACCGGCCGATGTCGCGCGCGATCAGCCGGCGGTTGGCGTGCTCGTAGCGCCCGCCGATGGCGGCATCCCCGCCGAAGACGATGTTCGCATCGCTCGGGGTCGGCACCGCCACGAGGACGAAATAGGCCGGCGGCTCGCCGAACAGCGTCTTGCGAAGATGATCCGCCTGACGCTGGAGCATGTCGCGCATCTCCCGGTGGGATCGATCATCCAGCGCGGTGGCGAAGGCGAGGCGGCGCTGCTCGTCCGTCTCGTAGCGGTAGCCATCCTCGCCGAACTTCTCCTTCCATCGCTTCAGCGCGCCCTCGGGTGAGACATCCACGCGGCGGGCAGCCTCGAGAATCGCCTGGAACAGCTCCTCGCCCCGGATCGCCGCGAGATCGGGATCCGTCCGCATGTGCTCGAAATCGCGGAAGCCCGCCCTGACGGCGCGGAGCAGTGCTTCGCCGGCCTTCTCCGCCTCGCCCAGGCGGCAATAGGCGCAGGCGAGGTTGTAGATCATGTCCGGATCGTCGGGCCAGCGCTTCAGGTGTTCCTCGAGGAGGTTGGCCGCACGCTGGTAATCGCCGGCATCGAAGGCGCGGAACACCGCCCGCTCGGACTGGAGCTGGCGCGGCGGCTGCGCCGCCGTCGCCGGCGCCGTCGAAAGCGCGGCGAGCAGAAGACAGAGCAGACCGATCCAGCGGCGGTTCATTCGCAGGCTCCTCGAATCGACGGGCCGGTTAATCCTACGCGGGGTCGCGGCCGCGGATGCGGAACCGCGGCCGACCGTTCGGAGCCTGATCGGGAGATCCGGAATACGTCTCGCTCCGAGACGCGCGTCCCCCGAGTTTTGGCTCGTCGCATCCCCGGCGAGAACTCCCCGCGCCCCGCCGCGTCCCTGTTCCCATTGGCAAACGTCTCTGGCGGGCGTATACTGCCCCTCGCCTTCCCCCGCGGCTGTGGCGGAACTGGCAGACGCGCTAGATTCAGGTTCTAGTGGGAGTAATATCCCGTGGAGGTTCGAATCCTCTCAGCCGCATGACCCGCCCCGCCCCCGGCCCCCGGCCCCCGGACATGGGGGCGGTTTGCTATCCGGAGCGATCAGCGGAGGAGGGACGGGCCGTCCGCTGCCGAGGGATGGATCAGCCATCGTGCCCAGCCGACTGTTCAACCGTGGTCTCCTCTCCCTGCTGGCCACGCAGTTCTTCGGCGCGGCCAACGACAACATCCTCAAGCAGATCCTGATCTTCATGGTCGCCACCGGGCTGTGGGCCGAACGGCTCGGCGCCGGCGGGCAGTCGCTCATCGGGATCACCCAGGCCGTCCCCTTCATCCTGCTCTCGGGCATCGCCGGTCAGGTCGCCGACCGGCGGAGCAAGCGGAGCGTGATGATCGGGGTAAAGCTCGCGGAGATCCCCATCGCGGCGCTGGCGCTTGCCGGGTTGTGGATGCGCAGTCTGTGGGTCACGTTCGCGGCCTTCGCTTTGCTGTCGATTCAGAGTTCGTTCTTCGGGCCGGCGAAATACGGCGTGGTGCCCGAGCTCGTCGAGGACGGCGAGCTCTCGCGAGCCAACGGCTGGCTGAACATGCTCACCAACGTGGCGATCATCGCCGGCGCGCTCATCGCCGGTCCGCTCAGCGACGCCTATTACCCGAAAGCGGCGGGGGAGACATCCGCCGAGCCGTTGCTCTGGGCGCCGGGCGCGGCGCTGCTCGTCGTCGCCGGGCTGGGTCTGGGGGCGATCCTCATCATGCCGCCGCTGAAGGCGGGCGCGCCCGGCCTGCGATACGACCTCAACGTGTTCAAGACGTACTGGCGGGCGCTGAAGGAGATGGCCGCGGGGCCGCTGATCGTCGTCGCCCTGGCCTGGGCGTTCTTCTACCTGCTCGGTTCCATTGCGCTGCTCGCCCTGCCCGAGTACCAGGAAGTGCTCGGGATCGATTACAAGCTCACCAGCCGCATCATCGGACTTCTGGGAATCGCCATCGGCGCCGGTTCGCTGCTCGCGGGTTGGATCTCGGGCCATCACATCAGGCCCCGGCTCATCCCCGTCGGCGCGCTGGGCATGTCAATGTGCATGATTCTGCTCGGCGTGATCCCGCCCACGTACCTGAACGTCAGCATCCTGATCGCCGGCTGCGGCGTGTTTGCGGGTTTCTACATCATCCCGCTGCAGGCGCTGCTGCAGAAGCTCTCACCGCCCGATGAACGCGGGCGCTTCCTCGGCACCACCAATGCCCTCTCCTGGTCCTTCATCCTGGTCGGAGCGGTCGTTTACTGGCTGGAAGCGCAGGTGCTGGAGTTGCAGGCGGATGCGGTCTTCCTGACCACGGGCCTGATCGCCGCCGCGGGGAGCGGGCTCGCCCTGCTGCGGTTGCGCGGCATGCTCAAGCAGCACGCCGCCGTGTGAACAGTTTTCGCCGCGTTTCCCGGCACCGCGCGATCCGCGCTATCATCGATCGTTATGAACCTCGTCTACCTCGACAGCAACGCCACGACCAAGCCGGCCGATGAGGTCGTCGAAGCGATGACCGAAGCGCTCCGAACGCACTGGCCCAACGCCTCCAGCACGCATCGGGCCGGGCAGGGGGTGCGGCAGCAGGTCGATCTCGCCCGCGAAACGATCGCTGGATGCCTCGGATGTAAGGATCGCGAGGTTGTCTTTACTGCCGGGGGCACCGAGGCGGACAACCTCGCCATCCTCGGCTCGCTCGATGCGCAGCCCGATCGCAACGTGTTCGTCACGAGCCGTACCGAGCACGATGCGGTGCGCGATACGGCCGAGGTCGCCGCGGAGGCCGGAGCCGAGATCATCTGGCTCCCGCTCGACGCCGAGGGCGTCGTCGACTGTAACGCGCTGGAGGATCTGCTGAAGAAACGCGCCGATGACGTCGCCCTCGTCTCCATCATGTGGGCCAACAACGAGACGGGCGTCATCCAGCCGATCGAGACGATCGGCAACCTCTGCCGCGAGCACGGCGTGCGCTTCCACACCGATGCCGTGCAGTGGGTGGGAAAGATGCCGACGAGCGTCGGTGAGCTGCCCGTCGATCTGCTCAGCTTCTCCGCGCACAAGTTTCACGGCCCCAAAGGCATCGGCGGTCTCTACCTGCGCCGCGGCGTGCGGGTCGCCAAGCGATCCATCGGCGGCGCGCAGGAGCGCGACCGCCGCGGCGGCACGGAGAACACCCCCGGAATTGTCGGCATGAGTGTTGCCGCGCGTCTCGCGCAGGATTGGCTTGCTACTGATGAACGCACGCGTCTCGAAGCGCTGCGCGATCGCTTCGAGCAGGGCATCGCCGAGTCGGTTGGCGAGGTGCGCATCAACAGCGCAGGCGCCGCGCGGATGTGGAACACGTCGAATATCGCTTTCCGACGCCTCGAGGCCGATGCGATCGTCCTCGTGCTCTCCGAGAACGGCATCTGCGCCTCGGCCGGGGCCGCCTGCGCCAGCGGATCGCTCGATCCCTCGCCCGTTCTGCTCGCGATGGGCGTTCCCGAGGACTACGCACACGGCTCCATCCGCTTCAGCCTCTCGCGCTACACGACGGATGAGGAGATCGACAGGGCGCTACAGATCATCCCGGGCGTGATCGAGCGCCTGCGCGCGAGCATGAGTGCGGTGTAGGGAAGGCAGAGACGAAGAGACGGAGAGACAAAGCGACGAAGGGACGGCGGGGGAGCGAGCCGGGCGGTCCTCCGCCCCGGGTGCCTTCGAACCGAGCAAGGATGGGCGGCACGAACGCACGATGCGGAACGAAGAAGCAGCCGCGAGTGCCGCTTCCGTTCGATCTCGAATGCCCCCGATTCCAGACATCCAGGCCGCCCAGACCATCACCATGAACAGCGGCGGGACCGTCGTGACTTCACTGATGTGATGTCTCAACCGCTTCACGCGCCGCTCCGGGATGTCCTTGCATCGTCGCTGGATGCGGCTTATCCGATGCATCACGACGAGCGCGTGCAGCCACAGCCCCAGGGCCGCGATCGACGCGGCGTACAGCTCAAGGTGGAGCATGATCTCATCGACCCGCAGCGTCGATGAGCCCCTGATGGCGGGAGCGACCAGGATGATCCCGCCGATCGCCATGGCGAGAAGCACGCTCAGCAGCATGACGGAAGCCAGGCGCGACCTGAGGTTGAATCCGCCTCGTGATCCATCCGGCGTCGCGGCGTCCAGCGGCGCATCGGCGCGAAGCCGCAGCGAATGGCGAAAGACAAGCACGAGACCGGCCAGCGTGATGGCGGCGGAGGGCGCGAAGGCCAGAATCGCATCCCAGGGTGGCCGCTGTCCGCCGATGATCGGCACCGCGCTCAGCAGGATCGGCAGGATGAACGCGCTCGCGATACCACTCGTGACGAGCCAGAATCCCACCAGCGCGAGACCTATCGCCCGATGAAGACGCGTGAGATGCGCTGGATCGCCGTAGCGCAGCCAGTTGCCATCGGTCGTGCAGCGGATGGGCGTGCCGCACTCGGGACATCGGCCGGAAATTGCCAATGTCCGCAGGTTGTAGCCGCAGCGTGCGCAGGGCAGGTCGTGTTCGACGTGCTCCTCGGGCATGACACGAGTGTACATGCCGCGAGAGGAGAATCAAAGCGCCTGGATCTGTAGGCGGGGAGTCGATCGCCGGCGAGCCGCGCGCGACGGCGGCGCTGCACGCGGGTGAACCGCGTCGCGAAACCGGGTCACGCGCATATCATGCGCCACTCATCACTCATCACACGGCCGACTCGCTGCGCTCGCTGGCCGTGGCACCCCCTCATCGCTCATCGCTCACCACTCATCGCTGCCTCACCAGCACCCGATCGCCGATGTCGCGGCGGAAGAAGGCGCCGTCGAAGTGGATCTTTTCGCAGGCGGCGTTGGCGAGATCGCGCGCGGCCTGGAGGTCGCCGGCGAGGGCGGTGACGCCGAGGACGCGCCCGCCGCTGGTAACCAGCTCGCCCTGCTCGTTGCGCTTCGTGCCGGCGTGGAAGACGATGACATCCCCGGCTTGTGTGCCCATCGCCTCGGCCTCCTCGATGCCCGTGATGAGCTTGCCCTTCTCGTAACTTCCGGGATACCCGGCCGAGCACATCACGACGCAGCAGGCGACGCGATCGTCGAAGTCGAGCTCGACCTCGGCCAGCCCGCCCGCGGCGGTGGCCCAGCAGATCTCCAGGAGGTCGCCGCGGAGGCGGGCCATGAGCGGCTGGCATTCCGGGTCGCCGAAGCGGCAGTTGAACTCGAGGACCTTCGGCCCGCCGGGCGTGAGCATGAGCCCGCCGTAGAGCACGCCGCGATACTCGATCCCCTCCCGCCGCAGCGCATCGACGACGGGCACGAAGATCTCGCCCTCGATCGTCTCGAGCATCGCGGCGTCCATGAGCGGGGTGGGGCAGTAGGCGCCCATGCCGCCGGTGTTGGGGCCGCGATCGCCTTCAGCCACCTGCTTGTGATCCTGGGCGGGATCGAGCAGCCAGATCGTGCGGCCGTCGACAAGGGCGAGGACGGAGATCTCCTGCCCGGCGAGCTTTTCCTCGATGATGATCTTCTCCCCGGCCTCGCCGAAGGCGCGCTGCACCATGATGTGTTCGATCGCGTCCAGTGCTTCGGCCTGCGTGTCGCAGACGATGACGCCCTTGCCCGCGGCGAGACCGGAGGCCTTGACCACGCACGGCTCGTCATGCGCGGCGACGTACTGACGGGCCGAGTCGGGGCGATCGAAGATTCTCGCCTCGGCGGTCGGCACCGCGGCCTGTCGCATGACCTGCTTCGCGAACGTCTTGTCGGATTCGATCCGCGCGCCGGCCTTGGTGGGGCCGAACACGAGACGATCGGCGGACGCCAGCGCATCGGCGACGCCGTCGGCGAGCGGCGCTTCCGGCCCGACGATGACCAGGTGAATCTGTTCGGTCTCGCACCAGCGCTGAAGACGGAAACTCTGCCTGATGTCCAGCGGGACGGGGCAGGGCTCGCCGAGGTCGGCGAGGGCCGCGTTGGACGGATCGGTCAGCCAGAGTCTTCCCAGGCGAGGCGACCGGGCGAGCTTCCAGGCGAGGGCGTGCTCGCGCCCGCCGCCGCCGATGAGCAGTACATTGCAGGGATCGGGGCAGGGCCGGGGTTTGCGCATGGGGGCAGTGTACAGGGGAAGCGACGGAGCGATGGAGCGACGGAGCGACGAATGGGAGCGAGGGATCGATGCGTGGGAGCGGGCCCGCCCGTCCCCGGTCCGGGCGACCCTGGACGGCACGCAGGCCCGGGGGCACGCAGGGGGCGCGCGGCAAAATCACGCCCATGTCGCTGCTTCAACTGAAGACGCCCGGAAACGGGTCCGATCCTACTGGCGGCCTGGGGAGATTATCGGCACCGGAGACCCCGCCGTGACGGGCAAGTCCGACGACGTGTGGGGGCACGCAGAGGACACCGATAGCGCGGACCTCGCCGCGCCCGTGCTGAGCGAGCAGGCGTACATGCAGCGACGACTGGACCGGAGCGGCCGAGGCTTCCGCCTGCGGGGCGCGACGCCGGGCGGGATGTTGATTGATCAATGGATGGGGCAGGTTCTCGAACCATCGGCGACCGCGCCGACGGAGGCGCAGCGGCCGGCGGCGTGAAACGCACGGGTGGCATGCCTCGTCCCCCAAACAGGGTGGCATGCTTCGTCCCGACAGGGCGAGGCATGCTCGTGGACGAGGCACACGGCGCATGCTTCACCGCTGCGCGGATGAAGCATGGCACCGCGGCTTCGCGGATGAAGCACGGCGCCGCGGCTTCGCTAATTGCGCGAGCCGCGCTTCCTCCCGCGGCCGGTGATGCCGGCGCGTGAGCGTGCCTGGCCCGGCTTCGACCGGGTCGTCTCGATCTCCGACATCTTCACGGTGGACGCCGAGCCGTAGTCGGGCATCGCCTTGAGCTCGCCGATCTGATCGCGCAGGCGGGCAGCCTCCTCGAATTCCAGGCGTTTGGCCGCCTCGAGCATCTCACCCTCGAGTCGGGCGATGAGCTCGGCGCGGTCGAACTCCTCTTCATCGTCGTGGGCCCCGGCGGCGGCGCGGGCGGTCCGCCGCGCCTGCAGCTCCAGCTCGATGCCGCGCCGGATCGCCTTGCGGATGGTCGTCGCGGTGATGCCGTGCTTGGTGTTGTAGGCGAGCTGCTTCTCGCGGCGACGTTGTGTCTCGTCGATCGCGGCCTGCATCTGCGGCGTGACCTGGTCGCCGTACATGATCACGTGCGCGTTGACGTTGCGCGCCGACCGGCCCATCGTCTGCACGAGGCTGGTGGTGCTGCGGAGGAAGCCGGTCTTGTCGGCGTCGACGATCCCCACCAGCGAGACCTCGGGCAGATCGAGCCCCTCGCGAAGAAGATTGACGCCGACGAGGACGTCGAAGTTCCCCTCGCGCAGCTCGCGCAGGATCTCGATGCGCTCCAGCGTGTCGATCTCGCTGTGCAGGTAGCGCACGCGCAGGCCCTGCTCGTGCAGGTAGCTGGTGAGGTCCTCGGCGAGGCGCTTGGTGAGGACGGTGACGAGGACGCGTTCGCCCTTCGCGGCGCGATCGCTGCACTGCTGAATGAGATCGGCGACCTGTCCTCGGGCCGGGCGCACCTCGATGGTGGGATCGAGCAGGCCGGTGGGGCGGATGATCTGCTCGACCACCACGCCCTCGGACTGCTCCAGCTCGTACGGCGCGGGCGTGGCGGAGACGTACACCACCTGCGGCACGGTCTGCTCGAATTCATCGAACTTCAGCGGGCGGTTGTCCAGCGCGCTGGGGAGCCGGAAACCATGCTCGACGAGGACCTCCTTGCGCGCCCGGTCGCCGTTGAACATCGCCCTGATCTGCGGGACGGTGACGTGCGATTCGTCGATGAACAGCAGCCAGTCGTCGCCGTCGCGGCCGGGCACGTGGCGGAAGTAGTCCAGCAGCGTGTGCGGGCGCGAGCCGGGCGGTCGGCCCTCGAGCGGGGCGGCGTAGTTCTCGATGCCCGAGCAGTAGCCGACTTCCTCGATCATCTCCATGTCGTACTTCGTGCGGGCGAGCAGCCGCTGCGCCTCCAGCAGTTTGCCTTCATGGCGGAGCTGGAGGACGCGCTCGTCGAGCTCGGTCCGGATCGCGTCGAGGGCGCGCTCGAGCTGATCCTCGGGCAGGACGTAGTGCACGGCGGGGAAGATGAAGACCTGCGATTCCTCCGCGAGCACCTCGCCCGTGGTGGGATGAATGAGCTCCAGCCGATCCACCTCATCACCGAACAGCTCGATGCGCACGCCGAACTGCTCGTAGGCGGGATGGACCTCGATGACATCGCCCCGCGCGCGGAACGAGCCGCGCTGGAAATCGACATCGTTCCGGGCGTACTGCATGTCCGCGAGCGTGAGAAGCACCTTCCGCCGGTCCACCCGATCGCCGAGGGCGAGGCTGAGCACGCGCTCGCGGTACGCCTCCGGCGATCCGAGGCCGAAGATGCAGCTCACCGACGCCACGACGATCACGTCATTGCGCGACAGCAGATGGCTCGTCGCGGCGAGTCGGAGGCGGTCGAGGTCGTCGTTCCGCGACGCGTCCTTCTCGATGTAAATGTCGCGCTGCGGGATGTACGCCTCCGGCTGGTAGTAGTCGTAATAGCTGACGAAGTAGCTCACCGCGTTGTCGGGGAACAGCTCGTGCATCTCCTCGTAAAGCTGGGCGGCGAGGGTCTTGTTGTGGCTGATGATGAGCGTGGGCTTCTGCACCTGCTCGATCACGCAGGCCATGGTGAACGTCTTGCCCGTTCCCGTCGCCCCCAGCAGCGTCTGGTGCCGACGGCCCGAAAAAATCGACTGCGCCAGCGCTTCGATGGCCTGCGGCTGGTCGCCGGTGGGGGAGTAGTCGCTGACGATCCGGAAGCGGTGTTCGCTCATGGCCCGTGATTGTACGACGGCGGGGGGTGGGGGGGCCGATCAGGCGTTGCGTCCCGCGGCGATGAGCGCGCTGGGCGTGCGGCGCAACAGGCCGATCCCGCCCGGCGCGGCGGCGAGGAGCGTCATCGCCAGCAGGACCGCGCCGGCGAGCAGGATCGGGCGCGGCGGCACGTCCAGCGCGATGGGCAGCCCCGCCAGATCCCGCAGGAACATCACGTCCAGGGCGGCGAAGTGGAGACCCATCACCCCCCCGACGATCGCCCCGGTCAGGCCGATGAACACGCCCTCGGCGAGCACGAGGCGCAGCAGCAGCCCGCGATGGCCGCCCACCGCGCGCAGCACGCCGTACTCGAAGCGGCGACTGCGGATGTTTGCGACGATGATGGTCGCCACGGCCAGGGACGCGAGGAGCAGGGCGAGCAACGACGCGGCGCTGTTGAGGGCCAGGACCGAATCGGAAATCTCCTCGATCGTGTCCCGGATCCAGCGCGCGCTGAAGAAGATGATGCCCGGGGCGGCGGCGAGCACCCGCCGCTCCGCCTCCTCGTCCGTCACGTCGTCGTTCAGATTCACCTGCAGGAGGCGCGCGATGGGGTTGTTGAACAGCTCGGCCGCGGCGTCGAAGTCCATGAACACCGCGCTGATCGCGACCTCCATGTACGCGCTGCGGATCCCGAAGAGATAGGTGGCGATGTCCAGCCCCGCCGCGCTGACCACGCCGACGATCTCGAACTCGCGCTGCACGCGTCCCTCGCCGAGGGTGATCGCGTCGCCCAGGCCCACGTCGTGTGCGACGAGGAACCGATCGGCGACGAGGATCGCATCGCCCGTCTCCAGCCGCGGAATGGCCGCCTCCGGATCCCCCTGAAGCCAGTCGATGTTGTTCATCCGGAAGAAGACGGACGGCTCGAAGCCGAAGACCTGAACATAAGGCGGCGAGACGCCCTCGATGCCGAATACCTGCTCGTCGATCGTTCGTACCTGCGTGTGGCTGATGGGGCAGACGTCTTCGACGAAGGGCAGCTCGGCGATCGCCCGCTGCTGCTTCGGCGTGAGCCCCGGCACCCCGCCGGCCAGGGCGTCGGCGAAACGGATGCGATCGATCCAGCCGGACATGACCGACTGATCGACGGTCCAACTGTCGACGAAGATGGCGAGCCCGACGGTCAGGGCCGCCGCCGTGAAGCCGTGCCGGAACGGGCGCGACAGCAGCGACCCCCGCACGAGATCGGGGGGTAGGCGCAGGACAAGCGCCAGCGGTCGATGCAGGATGACAATGAGCAGGACGAGCACGGGCACGGCAAGCAGGAAATAGGCCAGGAACGTCAGGGGCAGGCCGACGGTGAGATACGACCAGAAGCGGAAGTCCTCCGTGCCGCTCAGCGCCAGGCCCGTTCCCAGGAGCAGGCAGAGGGCGGCGAAGACGATGCACAACGCGATCGATCGCGCGCGGACGGGACGCGCCGGACGCGTCATCGCCTCCAGCGGCGTGACCCGTCCGGCCAGCCAGCTCGGATAGATCGCCCCCACGACGCCCGCGGCGAGCGAGCCGGCGATGGTCAGAACCACGCCGAGGCGGGAGACGGCCAGTCCCGCCGGGAGCAGATCGTGGAAGTACCGCACCAGAGCCGCGGCGATCCCCAGCCCCAGCGGCAGGCCGATGCTCAGGCCCGCCGCCCCGACGATCAGGCCCGTCCACAACTGCGCCCGCACGAGCTGGCCGCGGGTGCCCCCCACGGCCCGGATCATCGCCAGCTCGCGCTGCTGTTCGATGACACCGGTCGTCATCCCGATGACGATGATGAACGCGGCGCTGAGGAAGGTGAGCAGGGAGCCGATGATGAGCCCCAGCCGCGTGGCGAAGAGCTGGCGGTCGAAGCCCGCCCGCACCCGCTCGGCCGGCTCCAGGGCCAGCGTTTGGGGCACTTCATCGAGATGCCGGGCGCAGAAGGCCTCGACATCGTGCTCGTCGGCGAGCCGGATCATGATCGAGCTGAGCCGGCCGGGCAGGTCCGCCGCCTCGCCGACCAGGCCGCGATCGGCCCAGATCGTCGGCTGCTGGAGGAAGCCGACATAAGGCCGGGGATGAACGGCGGCGACGACGAGACCGATTGATTCGCCGGGCTGACGGAGCACGAGCCGGTCGCCGACGCCGACCTCCAGTCGCTCGGCGGTCGGCGTGTCGACGACGATCTCGTGCCGCGCCTCCGGCAGCTCGCCGGCGCTGAGCTCCAGTTCGCGGAAGCCGGGCAGAAGATCGAACTCGGTGCCGATGGCGAGGACCGTCATCGCGTCGTCCGGCCCGCCGGTGGCCCGCTCCTCCGGGCGGGCCAGCGTGAGCGTCGTGCTCAGGTACCCCATCGCCTCTTCGACCTCCGGCCAGCCGCGGACGGTGCCGAGCAGCGCCTGGTCGAATCGGCCGTCGAACTGGTGGACGATGCGCGCCTCGGACCGGCCGAGAAAGCGGGCCAGGGCCAGCTCCATCGTCGCGTGCGCGGAGGCGATGGCCGAGGAGATGGAGGCGATGAGCGCGCAGGCGATGACGGCGGCGCCGAGCACGAGGAACGTGCGGCCGCGCCTACCCAGCAAGTTGTTGCGCGCGAGTCGCCAGCTCGGCGGCATCGATACCCTCCGTCTGGAACGAGCCGTGAATGACCCCGTCATAGAGGAGGAAGACCTCCCGGCAGTGGGCGGCGGCGGCGGGCTCGTGCGTCACCATGATCACCGTGATCTCCTGCTCCTCCGCCAGGCGCCTCAGCAGCCGCCACACCTGCTCGCTGGTGGCCGAATCGAGGTTGCCCGTGGGCTCGTCGGCGAAGAGGACCGGGGGCTGGAAGGCCATGGCGCGGGCGATGGCCACCCGCTGCTGCTCCCCGCCGGAGAGGGCGTCGGGACGATGCTGCTCGCGCCCGGTCAGGCCGAGGAGCTCGATGAGCCGGCCGCCGAGTTCGGCCCGCTTCCGCCGCGGCATGCCGTCCAGCATCGCCGGGAGCGTGATGTTGTCGATCGCGCTGAGGGTCGGGATCAGGTTGAACTGCTGGAAGATGATGCCGACGTTGTAACGGCGGAACAAGGTCAGCTCCGCCTCGCTCATCGTCTCCAGGCGCCGATCGGCGATCTCGATCGTCCCCGCATCGGGCCGATCGAGGGCGGCGAGGAGGTGCAGCAGCGTGCTCTTGCCGCTGCCGGAGGGGCCCATGATCGCGTAGAACCCGCTCCCGTCGATCTGGAGGTTCACGCCGTTGAGCGCCGTCACCCGCCGGCTGCCCAGTCGGTAGCTCTTACGCACATCGGTCAGGCGGATGGTCGCCGGCATGAGGGCTCCGAAGGGTCAGCCTCCCCCGTCAATCGAGCGGGTACTTCTCGTCGTAAGTCGGCTGATCCATCAACTCGTCGAGCGGGCCGGTGTCGGAGGCGCGGATCTTCGCCAGCCAGCCCTTGCCGAAGGGATCGGCGTTCACGAGCGAGGGATCGTCGATCACGGCCTGGTTGACCTCGATAATCTCCCCGCCGACCGCGGAATACACGTCGCTGGTGGTCTTGACGGACTCGACCTCGCCGATGGAATCACCGGCGTTGACGGACGTGCCGGCGGATTTCATCTCCACGTAGGTAATGTCGGTCAGCTCGTTGGCGGCGAACTGGCTGATGCCCATCGTGACCGTGTCGCCGTCGACCGTGAACCACTCGTGCGACTCGGTGAAGCGGCATTGGCTGGGGCTGGTCATGGCTGGTGGATCTCCCTGTCTGGTGAGGACGGGACATGATAGTCCTCGCCGTCGCGCGGGCAACCGGGGGGCGAGCGACAGGATGCCCCCACGCCGATCGAGGCTCTCTCCGGATCCGGGAGGGTCGGGAAGCGCTTCTGGGACAGACACTTGTGGGAAGTGTTGGGGAAAGATGGGCAAAATGCGAAGGAAAAGTATTGCCTTTGGGTCCTGTTTGCCTACCATAGAAGCTTGTCAGGGGCGACCCCCGACCTGTGAAATCTCATGGATCTTTCTCCCCTCCGGAAAACGTCGGCCAGGATCGGTCGGCGTTTTCTCGTGCCCGCCATCCGCGGCGGGCAGATCTTCGCCCCAATGGCGTTCGGCGGCGAGGCGAGGTAGACTCGCCGTCTTGACCCCACGTCGCGGTCGCCCGCCATGCTCCTGACACTCGCCACCCGATCACTCGCCAGCCGGATCCGACCCGCCGGCGACGGAAAGCCGTCGACCGGAAGGATGAGCGCGCTGGAGCTGCCCGATTTCACGATCCGTCAACTGGAGTTGCGGGGGCTGAACGTCTCCGCCTCCCTCTTCGCCGGCTGGTCGCTGGAGGATCTGGATCGGCTCCGTGACCGGGCGGACAAGGCCGGCTGCCCCTGCCTCGTGCTCATCGAGGACACGCCCCTGGAGCTGGGACATGCCGAGCCCGACGCCCGGGAATCGGCGGCGGAGCGCGTCCGTCGCCTCGCCACCGCCGCCCATCGCCTGAGCTGCAACGCCCTGGCCATCTCCTGCCACGGGCCCGACGACGAGGACACCTTCGATCTCATCGCCGAGCAGATCAAGGGGCTCATGCCGCTCGTGGAGCGCATGGAGCTGAACATCCTCCTCGCCCCGGCCGAGGGTTTGACCTTCTCGCCCGATCGACTCACGGACCTCATCAAGCGCATCGGCGGCTTCCGGATCGGCTCGCTGCCCAGCTTCGGCCACGCCGCGGCCACCGGCGACGCGACCGGCACCCTTCGCAAGCTCGCCCCGTACGCCGGCGCGGTGCAGGCGACCGTCGAAGGGTTCAGCGCCCGCGGCAAACACAGAGGACCGGACCTCGCCGAGTGCGTCGCCGCCATCCGCAGCGTCGGGTTTCTCAATACGCTGGCCATCGACTACATCGGCAACGAGGATCCGATCGGACCGATCGAGCAGGCGCGGGAGATTCTCCAGGAGGCCATCGAGGCCGAGCCGTAGCGAGGCCGAGCAGTCACGGGAGAGGCGGCGCATGACATCAGCCCACACGCGGGCCGGCCAACGCGTCATCATCACCATCGACGGCCCGGCCGGGTCGGGCAAGTCAACCGTCGCCCACCGTCTGGCCGAGCGCCTCGGGCTGGAGTTTCTCGACACCGGCGCGATGTACCGGGCCGCGGCCCTGCTGGCGATCGAACAGGGTGTCAAGCCCGATGACGGGCCCGCGCTGGCCGAGGCCGTGCGGCAGGCCGGCCTCGCCTTCGACTGGAACGATGACCCGCCACGCCTGCTCATGGGCGGGCGCGACGTCAGCCGGCGCATCCGTGACATGGATGTCAGCTCGATCGTCTCCATCGTGGCGGCGCAGGGCGAGGTGAGGGCGGAACTGGTCCGCGCCCAGCGACGACTCGGCGAAGAGCACCCGCGCCTGGT
Organism: Planctomycetota bacterium; assembly: GCA_034211115.1. GTDB lineage: Bacteria > Planctomycetota > Phycisphaerae > Phycisphaerales > SM1A02 > JAXHTH01. The sequence continues at coordinate 33,151 of JAXHTH010000179.1, forward strand.
GACCGAGGGTCGCGACCAGGGATCGGTCGTCTTTCCCGATGCGCCCCTGCGCTTCTTCCTCGTCGCCGAGGTGACCGTCCGCGCCCGGCGCCGCGTGGCCCAGCTCGCCGAACTGGGCTCGCCGGTCGATGAGACGCGGGTCATCGACGATATCAGGGAACGCGACCGGATCGACTCGACGCGCGCCGACGGCCCGCTCACCCGACCCGAGGGCGCGATCGAGATCGACACCAGCAACCTTTCGATCGAGGAGGTCGTCGGGCGGCTGGAATCGATCGCCCGGGCGGAGCTTGCCGGCGCGGAGTTCAGGAGATGATGCGGCTCGATTTCCATCGCCGCGCGCCGGGGATGGCCCGGTGGAAGATGCTCATCTTCTGGACGCTGGTGGAGGTCTTCCTGTATTACCTAGGTCGCGTGCTGTACCGCATGCGGCTGAAGGGCCGGGAGAACGTGCCCGAAACCGGGCCGCTCATCTATGTCTGCAATCATCAATCGCATTTCGATCCGCCCCTGGTGGGAGTGCTCGTGGCGGATCGTCCCGGTGCGTTCCTCGCGCGGGCCAGCCTCTTCAGGTTCAAACCGTTCGGTTGGATCATCCGGACGCTGAACGCGATCCCGCTGCATCGGGGGCAGGGCAGCGGGGGGGCGCTGCGCGCGGCCGTCGCCGAGCTCGAGGCGGGTCGTTGCGTCGTGCTGTTTCCCGAGGGGACGCGCACGCCCGATGGGGCGATCGGCCGCTTCAAGGGCGGCTTCACGTTTCTGGCGAAGCGCACCGGCGCGACGGTGGTGCCCATTGCCGTGGAAGGCGCGCGTGATGTCTGGCCGCGCGAGCGGCGATTGCCCCATCTCCGCGGCTGGCTGGCCCTGAAGGTCGGTCGTGCCGTGTCGGCCGAGGAACTGCTGGCCGACGGCGCGGACACGGCCATCGACCGCATTCGTCGCGAGATCGAGACCCTGCGCCTTGAGCTGCGCGCCGACATCCGCCGCCGCAGCCGCGGCCGCGCGCCCGCCCCCGACGCCGGCGACGCGCCGTTCTGGGAGCGCGATGACGCGTAGAGGGCACCGGGCTTCGCCCCTTGCGGGAAGCAAGAGCAGAGAAGATCCACCGCAGAGGCGCCGAGGACACAGAGGGGGAGCAGGGCGGGAATGAGAGAGGGTGGCACGGGCGTCTCGCCCGTGCGCCGTCGGCTTGCCGCGTAGCGCCTGATCCCGTGATAATGGCGCCTGCCCCGATCACCCAGGAGGCGTTCGGCGATGATGGCTGACATCAAGGATCCTCGCATCATCTGCGTGAAGGGTGCGCTATTCGTCCTCCTCGGCGCGCTCGCGGTCACCGCAATACTGCTCGAATCTCCGAATTGGCGCGTGGCGGCACTGCTGATCCTCGCCATCTGGGCGTTCTGCCGGGCCTACTACTTCGCGTTCTACGTCATCCAGCACTACATCGACCCGGCCTACCGCTTCGAGGGTCTGATCTCGTTCGTCCGGTATCTTCTCAGACGCCGGCGCTGAGGTTGGTTCGTGCCCTTAACCGAAGAACGATTCCTCGCGCGGGAGGCGCGCAATCGATGGGATCGGAATGAGAGGGGTCACGAATCGTCATCTGTTTGATCCCGGGCAGACCGCCGATTCCGCCGCACAGCCACGGTCCGGGTGATGATGAAGGTCAGGATCGAACAGACCACGAGTACGATCACGATAGCGATTGGCACTGTCAGCCAGAGGGAGAGCCCCGTCGCGCGGGACAGCCAGTGACTGAGCGCCGCAGTCACCAGTATCAGCACCGTGATCTGTACGACTTCGGGGAGAGTCATTGTCGGCGAACTCAGCTCTTCAGGAGTCGCCCCTATATTCTGACGTCTATTGCTAATCGATCAATGAGAGCGGGCGTGACTTTTTGCCAGATTCGGGACAGGCCGGAGTGTCGACCGGCATCCACACGGCGAGGAGCGCCGTGCCACCAATTGGCCCGTCGTTTCAGAACAACCCCAGATACCGTGCGCTGGCGTAAGTCAGGAGGAGGATGAACGCCCCGCGCACCACCTTGAGCGGCAGCGAATGGGTGAGCCCCGCCCCGATGAGGGCGCCGATGATCGCCGTCGGAACCAGGCACGCGGCGATGAGCAGGCTCAGCATGATCGGATCGCTCACGTCCGCCGTGTGCATCACGTCCGGCAGCGTCATGTTCTTGCGAAGCGCCCCGAACGGCGCGGTGACGCACATCGCGGTCGCGCTGACCGCGATGCATCGCCGCAATGGCAGGCGGCAGGCGCGTTGAAGCAATGGTACGGCGACGATCCCCCCGCCGATCCCCAGCAGGCCCGCGGCGAATCCCATGCAGCATCCGACGAGGCTCGAAGGAAGCCAGCCGTCGCGCACACCGTCGCCATCCGCCGCGCCGGTGCGATCGAAGAGCTTCCGCACGTTGACGATGATGACGTAGATGAGGAACAGGCCGAAGATGCGCTTGAGCATCTCGTGATCGAAGAGGCTGCTCACCTGCACGCCGATGATGATGAAGACGAGGCCGGCGGGGAGCATGCGGCCGACGATGGTCCACTCGATGGCCTTCGCCCGCTGGTGGCGGATGACGGCCGGGCCGCTCACGAAGACGTTGACGATCATCGCCGCGGCCTGGGCGAGGTGCTGATCGTGGCGGAAGGCGAGGACGAGGACGGGGATCATGACGATGGAGCCGCCGATGCCGAGCAGCCCGCCCAGGGCGCCCGCGGCGAGGCCGACCAGAACCAGGCTGATGATCTCGGCAGGTGGCACGGCGGCAGTGTAGGCGATGATTGGGAGAAGGGACTGAGGGACGGAGGGAAGAGACAGAGAGACAGAGAGACAGAGAGACAGAGAGACAGAGAGACGACGAGACGCAGAGACGGGGACGAGCG
>JAXHTH010000180.1:0-10133 GCA_034211115.1 Planctomycetota bacterium
TGAGCAACACGGCGACGGCGAGCATCCTCGTGCCCACTGCGCTGGCCGCGTATCTCGTGGACAAGGAGCAGTACGTGATGCTCGCCGCGATGGCCTGCAGCTTCGCCATGGCCATGCCCGTCTCCACCCCGCCCAACGCGATGGCCTACGCCACGGGGCAGGTGCCCATGCCGTCCATGCTTCGCGCGGGGACGATCATCACCACCCTCGCCGCCATCACCATGCTCCTGTCTTATAAACTGATGTTGCCCATCATCTTCTGAGCGGCGACGCGCCGCCGCCGGCCGCGGGACGGTGGATGAATGCCCCCGCGCTTGATCTGGACGCCCCGACCGCCTAGGTTGATGCCGCTTCGAGCGGAGGCGAGACGAGGCGAAGCGCGCAGCACGCGGCCGGCAGCGGACCGCACAGGCGAGGACACGCGATGAAATACGTCATCGTGATTCCCGACGGCGCGGCCGATTTCCCGTTGACGGATCTCGACGGCCGCACGCCCCTCGAGGCGGCCAATACGCCCAACATGGACTGGGTCGCCCTCAACGGCCGGCAGGGGCGCATCGTCACCGTGCCCGAGGGGTTCAGTGCCGGCACCGGCGTGGCCACCCTCTCCCTCCTCGGCTACGACCCGGGCCTGCATTACTCCGGGCGCGCGGCGCTGGAGGCCGCCGCCCGCGGGCTCACCGCCGAGACCGACCAACTCATCTTCCGCTGCAATCTCGTGACGATCAGAGACGGGCGAATGGAGGATTTCGCCGGCGGGCATCTCTCCCAGCCCGAGGCCGATCGGCTCATCGCCGATCTCAACGATCTCCTCGCCGGCGAAGGCTGCGCCTTCCATCCCGGCGTCTCCTATCGCAACCTGATGATGATCGCCGGCGCGCGGCAGATGCGCATCACCTGCCAGGCGCCGGATGAGATTCCCAACCAGCCCGTGGCCGATTACCTGCCGCGCGGCGCGGGCGCCGATCGCATTCGCACCATCATGCGCCGCGCCGGCGAGATGCTCGTCGAGCATCCCGTCAACCGGCAGCGCATCGCCGCCGGTCAGCGGCCGGCGACGGACATCTGGCTCTGGGGGCCCGGGCGCCCCACGATCCTCGAGCCGTTCGCGAAGCGCTTCGGGCCCTCGGGCGTCGTGATCACCGCGGTGGACGTGATGCGCGGCCTCGCGGTGTGCATGGGAATGCGCTACGTCGACGTGGCCGGCGCGACGGCGTATCTCGATACGAGCTACGCGGCCAAGGGACGCGCGGCCGTCGACGCCCTTGCCGAATGTGATCTGGTCATCGTGCACATCGAGGCGCCCGACGAGGCCGGGCACGCCGGCGATGCGCAGGCGAAGATCCGCGCCCTGGAGCTCATCGATCAGTACATCGTCGCCCCTCTCCTCCAGGCGGTGCGCCCGTATGACGACTGGCGGTTCCTCATCGCGCCGGATCATCCCACGCCGGTGAGCACGCGGGTGCATTCCGCCGCCCCGCCTCCCTTCTGCTGCGCCGGATGCGACATCGAGGCGGAGGCGAAGCGCGGCTTCGGTGAATCCCACGCCGCGGCCGGCGGACTGCTCATCGATCCCGGCTACACGCTGATGGAATACTTCATCCGCCGGCGCCAGGTGCTCCCCAATCCCGGCCCCCCGCGCGCCGCGACGAGGTGATGCGCTTGTTGAAACGCGGAGGGCCGCGGGGAGCCGCGGGGAAGCGGACGAGGGTTTGAAACACGGAAGGCCACCGAGGGCCACGGGGGAGCAACAGGGTCGAGATTCCTTTACGAACCGCCGCGGCTCCGCCGCGCGTGCTTCCCCCGCGCCATTATCCTCCGCCGCCCCCGCCGATCGCGCCCTCCGCCACTTTGGCACCCGTCCCCGTTTCCCGGGTCATTCCGACAGGGCGAAGGTCCCGGAACCCTTCAAAAACAGGCCTTTCAGCCCGTTTCCGAACCGGCACGCCCGTTGCATGGATCCCCTCCGACAGCCCCGCGAGCGGGCTGAACGACCCGGATGACACCCCACGGAATCACCCATACACAAGGAGGTCCCCCCATGCTGACCAGAGCACGAAGGATGACCGCCGACCCGCTGGCCGCGTTGACCGGCGAAATGGATCGACTCTTCGAGTCCATGTTCTCCTGGCCCCCGCGCCTGCAGGTGACCGAGAAGCAGCCGCGCTGGTTCTCCGCCCCGCTCAACATGTGGGAGGATGACAATCACGTCTACGCGGAGACCGAACTGCCCGGCGTGAAGATGGACGACCTGGAGATCCTCGTCACCGGCGACGAGCTGCGCATCAAGGGCACGCGCGAAATCGACCTGCCCGAGAACGCGCGCGTGCTTCGCTGCGAGCGCGGATCCGGCAGCTTCGAGCGCATGACCAACCTCCCCTCCGAGATCGATGTCGACAAGGTGGAGGCGTCCCTGCGCAACGGCGTGCTGACCATCACGCTGCCCAAGACCGAGGCGCGCCGGCCGCGGAAGGTCGCCGTCAAGGCCCAGGCGGGCGGCAACTAATCGCCGTCTTCCCATGCCCGCGCCGCGGCGCCGACGCCGCGTCACGCCGCCCGGCGCTCGAGATGCGTTTGTATGAGTCATTCGCAGCATGAAAGGAGCAACACCCATGGCTGACCAGACCCAGGCCATTCAGCAGAGACCGCCGCAGCAGGTGCAGGAGCGAGGCGAAGCGCAGCCCGAGCACCGCGGGCGGACATTTACGCCCAACGTGGACATCATCGACGCCGGCGAGGAGTTCCTCGTCCTGGCCGATGTCCCCGGCGCGAGCCGCGACAACATCGACGTGACCTTCCAGGAAGATGTGCTCACGATCGATGCGCCCGTCGAGCCACGCGGCGGGCAGGCGACCGCGATCCACCGCGCCGAGTACGGCATCGGCGGCTTCCACCGACGCTTCGTGGTCGAGGCGCCCGTCGATGCGGACAGGATGTCCGCCGGCTACGAGGACGGCGTCCTCACCATCCACCTGCCCAAGGCCGAGAAGGCCAAGGGACGCCGGATCGAGGTCAAGGCCTCGTAGCCCCGATCTCCCGATTCACGAACCGCCTCCCTTTCCTCCGGGCGCGCCCTGCCGGCGTGCTCGGTTGTATTCTTGAAACGCGGAGAGCCGCGGAGATTCGCGGAGGTGCAGAGAGGGGGTTGAAACACGGAGGGCCACCGAGGAAGAGCAGATGGAGAGTACAACGACGAAGCGCCGCGGCTCGGCCGCGCTTCCGCGCGCCTCACTCCCGCACCACCTTCAGCGCGATGAGGTCCTGCACGTCCACGAGTCCGACCGGCTTGCCTCCGTGATCGAGGACGGGGATCTCGTCCACGCGGTGCTCGCGCATCACGCGCTCCGCATCGCGCACCAGATCATCGACCGTCAGGTGCTTGGGACGCGGCGTCATCACCTCGGAAATCGGATTGAGCATCGCGCCGGGATCATCGAGCACGAGCCGGCGGAGATCGCCATCGGTGAAGATGCCCGAGAGGCGGCCGTGATCGTCGATGAGCATGATCGCCCCGGCCCGCCGCTTGCCCTCGACGACGTTGCGGGCCTCGATGAGCGCCTCGCGCACGGGCAGGCTCTCGGGCACGACGGGCAGATTGTGCCCCACGCGGAAGCGGAGGGCCTCGGTGATCTTCCGCAGCCCCACGCCCAGCATCCCGCCGGGATGGGCGCGATGGAAGTCGTTCTCGGTGAAGTTCCGCCGCCGGGCGAGGGCCAGCGCCAGGGCGTCGCCGATGGCCAGCATGGCCGTGGTCGAGGCGGTGGGGGCGAGGTTCAGCGGGCACGCCTCCGTGATCCCGCCCAGGCGGATGTGCACATCGCTCAGCCGGGCCAGGTCGGATTCGTCATCGCTGGAGACCCCCAATCGTGGCACGCCGTCGGCCCGCAGGATCGCCGCCAGGCTCGTGACCTCCTCCGTCTGGCCGGAGAAGCTGAGGAGGATGACCACATCTCCCCGCCGGACGCGCCCCAGGTCGCCGTGCACCGCCTCCGATGGGTGCAGGACGGTGGACGGCTGACCGAGGCTGGAGAAGGTGGCGGAGATCTTCGCCCCCACCAGCCCGCTCTTGCCCATGCCCGAGACGATGATGTGGCCTTCGCAGGCGTCGAGGAGATCGACCGCTTTTCGCCATGTTTCGGCGAAACCGGCCCGAACGCCCTCCGCGATCCGCCGCACCGCCTCCGCCTCCGCCAGCAGGGCATCGGTCAGGAACGCCGCCTCGTCCGACGCGTCGGCGGCGGAGTGCGGATCGGCGGATTGTCGCCGGACATCGGACATCGAGAGTCCTGTGTCTTGAGTGGTGAGTCCTGAGCAGCCCGGTCGTCGACGTGGTGCCGTACCCGGCCGGGCGCAGGTGCATTCTAGCGGTGCCCCGCTCCTCGCGCGGACATCGGTCCATATCACCCCTCGCTCTCCATCAACATCGCTCACGACCCACGACTCGAGCCTCGAGCCTCAAGCCTCAAGCCTCAAGACTCTCCCCCCCTTGATCCCACGAGGCCACGCTGCCATGATGCCTCTCCTCCCATGCCCCTCCAGGAAGACTATCGCGTCACGCTCGATGCCTTTCAGGGCCCGCTGGACCTGCTGCTGTTCCTCATCCGGCGGGCCGAGGTGGACATCCACGACATCCCCGTGGCGGAGATCACCGACCAGTACCTGGCCTTCCTCCAGCAGATCGAGGACATCGATGTCGAGCTGGCCGGCGAGTTCCTCGTCATGGCCGCCACCCTCATCGAGCTCAAGTCCCGCACGCTGGCGCCGCCGGAAGACGGCGAAACCGGGGCAACCGAGGACGCCGAGAGCCAGCTTCCGGGGGCGGGGGCCGATCCGCGGTATGAGCTTGTGCGGCAGCTTCTCGCCTATCAGCGCTACCGCATCGCGGCCGAGGAGCTCGATGCGAGGCGGATCGAGTTCGCCCACCGCTTTCCGCTCCGCGCCGGCCAGCGCGATCGTCGGCCCCCGGAGGCGGCCCCCGGAACCGCGGGGGCAGAGGATGAGCCGGCCGATGAAGAGCTGCCCGAAGCGGTCGAGCTGGAGCTGGAGGATGTGCACATCATGGACCTCGCCGAGGCCTATGAGCGCATCACCGCCTCGATCGATTTCAGCCGGTTCGGCGACCACGTCGTCGAAGTCGATGACACGCCCATCGCCCTGCATCAGGAGGACCTGCTGGACCGCCTGGCCCGCGCCGAGGCGCAGCGCCTGACGCTCCAGGAGACGTTTGAGGGCCAGACCCGAGGCCAGCGGATCGGGCTGTTCCTGGCCGCCCTCGAACTCGTCCGCCTCCACCGCGTGACCGTCCTCCAGGACGACATCGACAGTGAGATCGAGTTGGCGCTGATCGGGGAAGGGGAAGAGAAGGACGAAGGCATCGAGAGGGGAGATGGAGAGACGCAGAGACTCAGAGACGAAGAGACGCCGTAATCGCGAGGGCGATGCAGAAGAGCGAGCCCGGCCGTCCTCGGACCGGGGTGCCTTCGACCACCGCACCGCGCCCGTCGACGCGGCGTGAAACCACGAAGACACCGGGCGTACTGTGACCATCAAGCAAGCCGCCGCGTTCTCGCGAGCGGGTCGCGGTTGACGGTGAGTTGTGTGGTTCGCCGCGTTGCGTCACGCGTTATCCATGAACGCGGCAGGCCCCGCGTTGCCACGCGGGGCTCCGAGGGCGTTCGTCGCCCATCGTTCGCGGCTTGTCACGCTCTGCTCATCGCTCATCGCTCATCGCTCATCGCCCATCGCTTATCGCTCATCGCTCATCGTCCATCACCCATTACCGCCGCTCGCACTGGTCGCTCCGAGCCGCGACCAGTGGCACCCGGCCCCCGGACCCTGAGCCCCCGGACCCTGAGCCCCCGGACCCTGAGCCCCCGGACCCTCAGCCCGCGGACCTCAGCCCCCGGACTCCTGTTCCTCCGGACGCACAGCGCGCGGCAAGCCGCGTCGCTTCGCAGACCTCGGCGGCCCCTGTGCGCATGTGCCAATGTGCCAATGTGCCAATGTATCAACGTGCCGATGTCCCCTGATCCCTGACTCCCGTTCCCCGCACGGTCAGCTCGCAAGCAGGCCGCGTCGCGAAACGGCGCGCCCGATCGCCCCTTGCCGATCACACCGCCGACTCGCTCCGCTCGCTGGCGGTGGCACCCCCCTCAACACTTATCCCTCATCGCTCATCACTTCCCTCTCCTCCCGGAACTTCAGCCCCTCATCCGCGATCTCGCGGAGGATCGGGTCGTAGATCGACGGGTGGGTGGGGATGCGCGAGCCGGTGAGATGAAGCTCATCGCGCAGGAGGAGCCTGACGGCGATCGCGGCGGGCAGGCCGACGGTCTTCGCCATCGCGGTGAACCCGCCGGCTTCGCCTTCCGCGACGAGCGTGGACGTGATCCGCTCCTTCGGCCGATCGTCTTCCGGATACTCGACCTCCAGTTCGTGCACGAGGACGACGACATCGCGCAGCTCGTCGGTGAGACCCATCCGGCGATTGAGCACATGGATGAGCATGTCCGCGGGCGTTTCGCCCTCGCATCCGATCTTCTCATCGGAGAAGAGACCCAGCCAGCGCATGTTCTCGATGATGCGGCCGGTGGGGCTGATGCCGAGGAACCGCGCCACCCGCGTCTCCATCTTCGGGCCCGAAACGTTCAGCGGCAGGAACATCTCGACCACCTCGCGATACGTGCGCTCGGCGAGATCGGGAATGCGCGCATGCTCGGTGGGCAGGCCGAGCTTCACGATCTGCGACCACGTCTCGCTCCACCCCGGATAGCGCAGCGTACCGCGGATCATCGTCTTCACATCGGTCAGGCCGAACGCATCCATGTACGAGAGGCTGTCGCGGTTGGGATAGGCTTCGAGCGTTCCGACGCCATCGACCTCGACGGTCCAGGTGTGGTGGAAGACGTGGGGATAGGGGACGATCTTGATCTCGCCGTTCTCCATGTACTGCGCGCCCTTCTCGCCGGCCATCGCGACGTTGCGCGGGTTCCACGTGATGAGGTAGCGCAGCGGGTTCTGCGGCTGATCGGGGGCGGGGATGCCGCTGCCGTAGGAGCAGAAGCTCGTGATGCGGCCGCCGTCATCGCGCACGCGTCGGATCAGCGCGGTCGCCGACATGTGATCGATGCCGGGATCGAGCCCCATTTCGCTGAGCAGGAGCAGGCCGTGGCGGTGGGCATCGACATCGAGGTCGCGCACCGCCTTGTTGCGGTAGGAGACGGAGATGAGATGGCAGCCGTGGTCGATACACTCCCAGGCGATGGGGTCGATGAACTGCGGGGGGAGCATGCTCACCACGACATCGGCGTTCTCGAACTGCGTGGTGCGCAGGCTCGAGTCGTTGACATCGAAGCGCACCGCGCTGCCGCGGGGATGGCCGTCGAGGCGCCGGCGGGCGAGATCGACATCGATGTCGCCCACGGTGACGAACCAGTCCTCCGCGGCGGCGTGCTCCAGCAGGTAGGCGATGCAGTAGGGAGCGCTCTGACCGGCGCCGAGAACGAGTATCTGCTTCATGGCGAAGACCCTCTCCGACCGCCGCGGGCGGCCGCGGTTCTGATGCGACGGCCGATCATAGCGCCGGCCGGAGGCGGGTCGAGGCGGATCGAGCGCCGGCCGGCCTTGCCATGATCACATCCGGTCGCGAGGATGGGGCGGGCCGCGATCGGACGGCCGGCCGGTCGCCGCCACCGCTTCCGCCGCCGGCTCGAGGTGATCGCTCCGGAGTTCCGTTGTGCCCGTCAGACCGCTGTATTACACGTTCGGCAATCACATGCACTGGGTGGACATGCAGTGGTTATGGGGCTACGGCGTTCTGCCCGGCTGCGTCGATGACATGCTTCACCTCATCGCGGAGACCGGTGCGAAGGGAAACGTCAACTTCGACGGGATCGGCTACGAGAAGATGGCCGCGGAATGTCCCGAAGCGCTCGCCCGCCTGCGCGACGCCGTGCGGGCCGGCGACGTCGAGCCCGTCGGATGCTCCTACGGCCAGCCCTACGGTCTCTTCCACGGACCGGAGAGCAACGTACGGCAGTTCACGTATGGCGTGCGGGCCGTGCTGCGACACCTCGGCGTGCGGCCGCGGACGTTCTGGGAGGAGGAGTTCTGTTTCTATCCGCAGTTGCCGCAGGTGCTGCGCGGATGCGGCTTCACCGGCGCGTGCCTGTTCTTCCAATGGACGTGGCACACGCCGGAGATGCCGCGCGAGTGCTGCCCGCTCGTGCAGTGGGAGGGGATCGACGGCGCGCGCATCCCGACCCTGCCGCGCAACGACTTGAACGTGCATCAGTGGCCGGAGGATTTCGACGGCCTGCTCGAGAGCGAGCTGATCCGCGAGCTGGATGCCCCGGCGATCGTGCAGTGGCTGGAGCTGATGCCGACGCGCGACTGGATGTGCCGCAGCGAGCTGATCCTGCCGCGGCTGCGCGAGCTGATGAGCGATGCGCGGTTCGACGTCCGGCCGCGAACGTGTGCGGAGCTGATCGAGGAGATCGGCGCGGAGCGCGACACGGAGGTGCGCCGATACACGATGGATGAGGTCTGGCACGGCATGACGCTGGGGAAGAACGGCGATCGTCATCCGCGGCTCAGTCGCGGATGCGAGCGTTCGATCCAGCTTGCCGAGTCGACCTCGGCGCTGGCCGGCCTGTTCGGCCGGCCGTATGCGAGCTGGGACGTGTATCCGTCGTGGGAGCTCGACGAGGCGTGGCGCGAGCTGCTGTCGGCCCAGCATCATGACAACCACGAGTGCGAGGGATTGTGCGGGGCGATCGGGTATCACTCGATGGATCGCGCGTCGAGCCTGGCGAGGGAGGTCGCGCAGCGCACCATCGATCACCTCGCGCGCCGCGTCGCGGGGACGATCGCCGCGATCGAGGTCAGCCACGTCGGCTGGCCGACGGAGACGGTGGTCGTCGATGACGATGATCGAGTGTGGGCGGGCAGGCCCGTTCCGCCGTTCGGTTATGTCGCCGGCAGTGAGCCGGTCCGGCCCATCGAGGCGGTGGAGGTTCAGCGGGGCGAGCGCGAGATCACGCTGCGGCGCGGCGGACTGGCGCTGACCATCGATCCCGCGCGCGGCCTGATCACGAGGCTCACCTCCCCGCATCATCGGCCGGGCGTGTTCGCCGCCGATGCGCCGCTGCTTCGGCTCGGGTTTACCCGCGACGGTCGGCGCGACACGCTGGAAGGAGCGAAGATCATCTCGTGCGACGACGAGGGCGTCTCGATCGAGCGCCGGGCGCGGAGCGGAGACGACCTGAGCGTCCATGTCCGATACGCGTTGCTTGACGACGCGATCGATGTTTCGTTTACGGGACTGCCCGGGCTTCCGCGTCCCGACCCCGGTCTGAATGCGGGTCTCCAGTTGCCGATCGCTCCGTCATTCCCGGTGCAGCGCATCCTCATCGACACGCCGTGCTCCGTGCAGGAGGTCAATCCGGCGAGCGTGCGGCGGCGCAAGTATCCGGAGGGCGACTGGATGACCTCGCCGCAGTGGTTCGAGGAGGTGGTCAACCCGTTTACCTCGTTCAGTTTCATCGATCTTCTCGGTGCCGACGGGCGCGGGCTGATGATTGTTCACGACGGCTGCCAGCAGCATTTCCGCGATGAACGCGGCATTCGACTCCTGCTCAACGCGTACGACCCCTGGGATGAGCAGCGCTACGATCCGTATCGCGGGCACCTGCACCTGCGCCTGATCCCGCATGGCGGCCTGCGCCACAGCGAGCGCATCCGCCTCGCCCGTGCGTTCGGTGACTCCATCAACGAGGTCGCGTATGCTCCTGAGTCCGCCGGCGACATCCCGCCGATATTCGGGGCACTGTCCGTCGAGCACGCTCACAATGTTCTTGCCATGGCCTTCTTCCGTGAATCGATGAAGGCCGGCGAGCACCTGCCGGACTGGGCCGGACATCGGATGGCCCGCGAATCGGACGGCGCCTGTACGCATCCTTATGTGGTCCGTCTGATCGAATGGGACGGCGAGGCGGCGGAGGTCACGCTCAGGAGGCCCGATGGCGAGGAAGAAGACGTTCCACTCGACGCCGTCGAGGCCGGTGACCATCTGCGCGTGCGCCCGGGCGAGAAGGTACCGGTCGACGGCACGGTGGTCGAGGGTTCGAGCAGCG
>JAXHTH010000181.1:0-47594 GCA_034211115.1 Planctomycetota bacterium
GGAGGAGCAGAAGGGGACGGCGGAGATGAAGCTCGCCCGCGACCTGCTGCGCGCGGCCCGCGGGGTCGAGTTCATCGGCTATATCGAGGGGCGCGCCGTCTTCGAGGGACACGCCGAGGTGATCATCACCGACGGCGTGGTGGGCAACGTCGTGCTCAAGCTCACCGAGGGGTTGTCGGCGGGCATCTTCAAGGTCATTGCCCGCGAGGTGTCGCAGGTCGATCCGGATCTCGCCCGCCGCTTCGAGCCGATCGTGAAGCGCATCTACGCGCAGCACGACTATCACGAGTATGGCGGCGCACCACTGCTGGGCGTGCGGGGAATCTGCCTCATCGGGCACGGTTCCAGCGAAGCGCGAACGATCACCAACGCCATCCTCGGAGCCCGCAACCTTGTCCAGTGCGGTATCAATGATGCGATCGTGGAACGCCTGGGCGCCATGGAAGAGGCGCTGACATGAGGAGCAAGGCCGAGTACGGGGTTCAGATCGCCGGGGTGGGCTCGGCCCTGCCGAGCCGGGTGCTCACCAACGCCGACCTCGAAAAGATGGTCAACACCTCCGACGAATGGATCGTGAAGAGGACGGGCATCCACCGGCGCCGCATCTGCGATCCGGAGACGGAGGGTGAATTCACCTTGGCGCGGGATGCCCTGAAGAACGCGCTGGATGATGCGGGCATGGACGGGCGCGATCTGGACCTGATCATCCATGCCTCGACGACGTCGGAGATGGCCTGTCCGCCCAACGCGTGCCGGATCGCCGCCGCCCTGGGCGCGACGTCGGCCGGCGCCTTCGATCTCCTCGCCGCCTGTTCCGGCCTCGTCTACGGCATGAACGTCGCCGATTCCGTCATTCGCACGGGCCGGTACCGGACCGTCGGCATCATCGGCTGCGATGCCCTGAGCACGATCACCGACTACACCGATCGGAGGCTCAGCATCCTGTTCGGCGATGCGGGCGGCGCGATGGTGCTCACCCGCGATGACGACCCGTCCCGCGGATGCGTGCACCAGAGCCTGGGCGCCAACGGCGGGAAGTGGGATGTCCTTTATCTTCCCCGCCGGGAGCAGGACATCCCCGAGTGGGACAGGGACAATCCGATCCGCCTCGGGTGTCTGCGCATGAGCGGCCAGGAGGTCTTCAAGTTCGCGGTCAGCAAGTTCCGGGAGGTCATCACGGAGGGGCTGAAGGAGACCGGGCTGAGCGTTGATGACATCAGCCAGTTCGTGTGCCACCAATCCAACGTGCGGATCATCGACGCCGCCAAGCAGAAGCTGGGGCTGCCCGACGAGAAGGTGCACATCAACATCGGCGAATACGGGAACTCCTCGGCGGCCTCCGTCGGCGTCGTGTTCGACGAGCTGTGGAAGGCGGGGAAGGTCAAGCGGGGCGATCACGTCGTCTTCGTCGCCTTCGGCGGCGGCCTTACCTGGGCCAGTTCCATCTGGAGGATCTGACCCGCTCTGCCCGGCGTCGGAGCCGGAAAACAGATCTGCCGATGAGGATATCCGGCGCCGCGGCCGGCCGGCCCGCGCCGCAGGCGAAAACGCCCGCCGCGGATCCGCAACAACTGACGACGGCGGTCGCCGCCCCGGAGAACCGTCGCAGGCGACCGGGCCGAAAAGAGTGGCCCGCCGTTCGACCTCCGCTGTCGAGACTGATACATTGCCCCCCAATTTCATTCGGAGCCAGCCATGAGCGCGAACGTGATCCTTCTCTGTCCGGGCCAGGGCGCGCAGGCCGTGGGGATGGGCCAGGCGTGGTGCGAGGCCTCCCCGGCCGCCGCCGCCGTCTTTCGCGAAGCGGACGACGTGCTGGGCGAATCGCTCGGCGCGCCGCTGAGCCAACTGTGCTTCGAGGGACCGGCCGAGCGATTGAACGACACGGACGTGAGCCAGCCGGCCATCTACGCCTGCTCCATCGCCTGCTATCGGGCGCTGATGGAGCGGAACGGGGGGATGACGGTCCGCGGCGCGGCGGGGCTGTCGCTGGGTGAGTATTCGGCCCTGCACATCGCCGGCGTCTTTGACTTCGCCGAGGGCCTCAAGCTCGTCGCGCAGCGCGGCAGGCTGATGCAGGAAGCGTGCGACGCCTCCGTGGGCGGGATGGTCGCCCTCATCGGGGCCGGGGAGGAGCAGGCGCGGCAGGTATGTGATCGGATTGCGGGCGCAGCGGACGCGGACGCGGCCGAGGCGGCAGGCTCTGTCGTCGGCGGGGAGATCGAGGGGCAGTCGGCCGGGGCGCCTCACGTGACGGCCGCGGTCGCCGAAAGTGCGGCAGCCACACGGCGCCGCGTCCTCGTCCCGGCGAACTACAACGCCCCGGGCCAGATCGTCCTGTCCGGGGATGCGCTGGCCTGCGAAGAGGCGATCCGGATCGCGGACGAGATGGGTCTGCCCGCCAAGCCGCTCACCGTGGCTGGCGCGTTCCACAGCCCGCTCATGCAGCCCGCGGCAGACCGCATGGCCAGGGCTCTGGCCGACGTGGCCTTTCAAAGCCCGAACATCGACGTGTGGGCGAACGTCACGGCCCGGCCGCACGACGCCCGGGACATGGAACTTCTCAAACAACGGCTCGTCGAACAGATTGTGAGCCCGGTGAAATGGGCCCAGAGCTGCCTTGGGCTTCCCGGCGACGGTACAATCGAACTGCACGAACTGGCGCCGGGCGCCGTCCTGCGGGGCCTCATGCGCCGCATCGACAAGAAAAAGAAGGTGATCAGTCATGACGAGCCGTAGCAGATCGTGGATGACCCCGACGGCGATCGGCACCGCATGCGCGACCCTCCTGCTCCTGGTGGCCGGGTGCGGGGGCGAGGCGGAGCCGCAGACGCGGGCGCCGAGGGCCGCCGCGCCACCGACCCCCACGGCCCCGCCCAAGCCCGCGGTCACACCCGTGGCGGATCTCATGGCCCGCCTCTCGATCGACGAGCGGGTCAATCTCCCGGAAGGCAAGGCGCCGCCCACCACCGAGGATCGCGTGGCGGTGCTCGAGTTCTTCGACGCCTTCGCGCGAGGCGATGCCGATGCGCTGCGCACGATGCTCCCGCTCACCGACGAGCTGGAGCTGGACGCCCTGATCGAATCGGGGGCGTGGGAGAAGACGATCGACGGGATCGACGGGATCGCCATCGAGACGGGGCCGGGTCCCTACGACGAGAAGTGCGCCCTGGCGATCTTCGAGGTGGACGGGGACTTCCAGCCGCAACTGTGGTATTACCACGCGGAGGGCGAGGCCTACCAGTTCGATGCCGCCCCGACGCCTCCGGACATGATCAACAAGCTCTACGGGGATGACTGGATCGCCCTGTGGCACGAGATCCTCGAGGAAGAGATGGCGCTGGCCGACAAGCCGGACGAGGAGTTCGACGTGCCCACGGTGGATCTGGACAGCTCCGAGGATCGAGGCGGGACGTTTGGAAGCGGGACCTCGCCGGGCACGACGCCCAACAGCCCCGGCGGGCCTCCCGGGCGGCGGCCGCCGCCGCCGCGCCGGCGACCGCCCGGACCCGGCTGATCCGCTCCGTTTGGCAGGAGCGTCTGGACCGGTATAATCCAGGCCCGCTTCGGCGGGCCTTTTTCTGTCCCTTCGTGCACCGTGGCTGCTCATGAACGACGAATCCCCCAGCACGCGTGTGGCCATCGTGACCGGCGGCAGCCGCGGCATCGGGCTCGAGATCGCCCGCGAGCTCGTCCGCGCCGAGGCCATGAAGGTCGTGATCATCGACATCGTCGAGCCGCAGATCAGGGAGCTGCCAGGCGTGTTCGGCGAGGGGTCCGAGCACGTGGACGGCCGCGTGATGGACGTCACCGACAGCGAGGGGTTTCCCGCCCTGATCGACGGCCTCGCCCGGGAATACGGCCGCATCGACGTCCTCGTGAACAACGCGGGCATCACCCGCGACGGCCTGTTGATGCGGATGAGCCTGGAGGACTGGGCGAAGGTGATCGCGGTGAACCTGACCAGCGCGTTCCTGGGCACCCGGGCGGTCGCCAAGCACATGATCCGCCAGCGGGGCGGCTCGATCATCAATATCTCCAGCTACGCCGGCGTGGCGGGCAACCGGGGCCAGGCCAACTACTCGGCCTCGAAGGCGGGGCTGCTGGGCCTGACGAAGACGACGGCCAAGGAGCTGGCGGGCAAGAGCGTCCGCTGCAACGCGGTCGCTCCGGGCTTCATTGAGACGGAGATGACCGAGGTTCTGCCCCAGCAGGCCAAGGACATGGCGATGGCCCAGATCCCGCTGAAACGGTTCGGGCGGCCGGAGGACGTGGCCCACGCCGTGGCCTTCCTCGCCTCGGAGCGTTCGGCCTACATGACCGGGCAGGTGCTGAGCGTGGACGGGGGGATGCACACCTGAGCGGTTCCCGGGCGGGCCTTGCCGCCGTCCCGCCCCGGATTGCATCGGCTTGTGGAGCGGCTATAGTGAGCAACCCCATTTTCCAAGGACGGGCCATGGATTCCTCAGGAGACACAACTGTGACCGAAGCCGAGATCGAAGCCAAGGTGATCGACATCGTCGCCGAGCAGATGGGCGTGGACAAGAGCGAGATCACCCGCGACACGAGCTTTGCCAACGATCTCAACGCCGACAGCCTGGACACGGTGGAACTCGTCATGGAGTTCGAGGACGAATTCGAGACCTCGATTCCCGACGAGGAGGCCGAGAAGATCCAGACCGTCGGTCAGGCCATCGATTACATCGTGGCCAACGTCGGCTCGTGAGTCCCTCCCGTCTTCCAATTCGACGTGCCGCCTCCGCGGCGGCTCCCGTTGTTGCTGAATCGCTTCGCCCGCCGGGCGGGTCGACCGGATCCTTCGTCAGATGATCAGTGCTTCACAGCGGCGTGTGGTGGTCACCGGCCTCGGTGCCATCACCAACGTCGGCATCGATGTGCCCACCATGTGGCGGTCGCTCATCGAGGGTCGCTCCGGCATCGACCGTATCAGCGCCTTCGAGCAGGATGACCAGTGGACGGTCAAGATCGCCGGCGAGATCAGGGACTTCGAGCCCGATCGCGTCATCGATCAGCGCGAGGCCAAGCGCATGGATCGCTTCTGCCTCTTCGGCCTCGGCGCCGCGGTGCAGGCGGCCGAAGATTCCGGCTTCGATTTCTCCGTCGGCGATCCCTATCGGCGCGGCGTGGTGATCGGGTCCGGTATCGGCGGCATCCTCACCATCGAGGTCGGACACGAGAAGCTGCTGCGAACCAGCCCCAGGAAGATCAGCCCCTTCATCGTGCCCAAGCTCATGGTCAACGCCTGCGCGGGCAACGTCTCCATCCGGTACAACCTCCGCGGCTCCAACTCCGCGACCGCCACCGCCTGCGCGACCGGTGCGCATGCGATCGGGACCGCGTTCCACCTGATTCAGCGTGGGGATGCGGACCTGATGTTCGCCGGCGGCTCGGAGGCGGCGATCACGCCCCTCTGCATCGGCTCCTTCGCCGCCATGAAGGCCCTGTCCACCCGCAACGACGACCCGCCCCGTGCGTCCCGGCCCTTCGATTCCGATCGCGACGGTTTCGTGCTCTCGGAGGGGTCCGGCGTGGTCATCCTCGAAAACCTCGAGCACGCCAGGAAGCGGGGGGCGAAGATCTACGCGGAGGTGATCGGGTTCGGTTCCTCCGGCGACGCGGCCCACATCGCGGCCCCCGATCCGGAGGGCCTCGGGGCGCGGGCGTCGATGGAGTTCGCGGTCCGCGATGCCGGCGTGAACCTCGACGAGGTCGACTACATCAACGCGCACGGCACCGCCACCCCCCTCGGTGACGATGCGGAGGTGCTCGCGGTCAAGGGTCTCTTCGGCGAGCACGCCACGAAACTCGCGATGAGCTCCACCAAGTCGATGACCGGCCACGCCCTCGGCGCCGCGGGCGGCATCGAGTCCGTCATCACCATTCTCGCGGTGAAGGAAGACGTCCTTCCCCCGACGATCAATCTCGATGAGCCCAGCAACGCGCCCGAGTTGAACTACGTCGCCCACGAGGCCCAGCCGCGCGTCGCGAACTGCGTGCTGAACAACTCCTTCGGGTTCGGCGGGCACAACGTCACGCTCGTGTTCAGAAAGTACCGGGGCGACTGATCGGCGCACAATCCCGATTCCGTGCCGCGAAGGCCCGGCGCCTCGCGTCTCCGATCCGCCTGCGCGCCTCACCGCTCCGCTTCAGAACGGGAAGCTCACGCCGACGTAGCCCATGAAGCTGTCGCGGCCGGGATTGTCGCTGTAGAGGTTCGCGTTGGAGATGTGATGCCATCGCCCGCCGAGGACGAGGCGCACGTCATCGCCCACGTCGAAGGTGAAGCCGAGGCCGGCCTGGGGGGTGAAGTTGAAGCTCGAACCCTGCGCGGGCACGTCGTTCGTGCTCCAGAGCACGCCCGCCCCGCCGTCCAGGTACATGCTCCAGTCGCGCTTGCGAATGAAGTGCCATCGGAAGAGGAGGCTGGCGTTGAGGCCCGAGGCGTCTTCGATCTCCTGGTGGAAGAACATCCCGTTGAGTTCGAGATCGAGGCTGACGCCGTCGGCGATGAAGTGGCTGAAGCCGACGCCGACGAGCCCGAACGTGTCATCGTGGTCCTGGACGCTCCCGCCGTAGGCGCCGTGGAGACGCCAGCGTCGTGATCCTTCCCGGCCGTAGCGCGGGGTGCGGGTATAGTCGGTGTCCAGTGAAGTCGCGACGTCATCTTCTTCCGCCCGCGGCTCCGCCTCCTGCGCGTGGGCAGACATCGCGAGGGCGACCGTCACATCATCGCCGGGCTGGAAACGGCAGTCGAGCGCGGCGAGATCGCTCAGCGTCGGCGCCGACGAGGCGTCGCCGGGCGCGTTGACGCCCACGGAGAGGCAGAGAAGCAGCGGAATCACGGACACGGGCGTTCTCCTGATGAGGTGTCGATCATCGACCGAGATGGGCCGACAGCCTATGGTGATCGGCCGATGCGGGCAAGCGAACCGGCGCTCCGGCCTGTCTGTTGCTTTACCGAGTATCGGCGACGGACCGGCGTTCCATGAGCGCGTCCGGGCCGGGGATGTGGCCAACATCGGCCCGGGCGTGGTGGACAAACTGTCGATTCGTGTCACCGGGGCGTGGCCCGTCGCCTCTCAAGCTGCTATAGAGTATCGCCCACCATGGCCCGTCAACGAACCATCGTCGGACTCGGAGAGGCGCTGCTGCTGGAGTACCCGGATCGCACGGAGCCGGCCGGGCTGGGCGCGCTCGTCGCCCTCCAGGCGGCGCGACTCGGCCACGTCGGCATCGCCATCACCCGCATCGGACAGGACGATGCGGCCGAGGAACTCATCAGGCTGCTCGACGAAGGCGGCGCTACCACGACCCACATCCAGCGCGATCCGGATCTGCCCACGGGGCGCGTCATCGAGCGCCCCATCGGCGGACGCGTCGCACGCTACCTGGACACTCAGACCTCGTTTGACAACCTCCAGGCCGACTTCGACCTGGAGGACGTCGCCCAGCAGGCCGACGCCGTCGTCTACGGCATGTTGACGCGACGTGGGGGGCAGACGCGCTCGGAGGAGAACCGCTTTCTTGCCGCCTGCGGCGCCGCGATCAAGCTCTTCGATCTCACCAACCGCGTTGAGGCGCCCAACCGGGGGCAGGCCATGTCCGGCCTCGAGCATGCCGATGCCGCGGTCGTCGATCAGGTGGCCATCGAGTCGATCACGCCCGGCTGGGGCGAGGCGCCGATGCGGGATGCAGCCTTGCATCTGCTCCGCGAGGCGGACTTGTCGCTCCTGCTCACCGTGGAGCAGCGCGAAGCGCAGGCCGCGCTGACAGCGCACACCGCCGAGAAGGAAACGAGCACCACGGTTCCGGTCGCGCGCGGCCCGTTATTGGCGTCACTCGTTGGCTTTCTGCATGTGTTGCTTGCCGGACGACAGGTTGAATCGGCGCTGGAACTGGCGCATCGCGTCGGCGACCACGTGGCCACGCGCGGCGATGAGCCGATTCCGGAGGCGTGGCGGGAGTAGGCAAGGAAAAACCGCCGCCCGAACGCTCCGACACTTCCGGACGGCGGCGCGCCACGGCCCGAAGGCCGCGATCTGTTCTTCATCAATCGGGATTTCAGACACCCCACAGTAGTCGAGTGTCGGTCGTCCGGTCAATGGGCGATCGACCGGATACGAAGATTTTCGTAAATGCATTGTTTGCAGGGATTTGCGGTGATGCCCTCCGGGCCGGCCTCCCCGGCCTCCAACGGCCTGACAACGAGCCGGTTCCGGGACGAATCCGCCCTACATCGGAGGCGCCTCCCCCGTTCGGGCCCTCGGCGGGGCGCAAACCCGCGGCCGTGATCGATGGGTGGACACGCTTCCCGACCGTCCGACCCGCCCGGGAGGCGGGGTTCGCGGCGGGGCCCCGGCCCGCGGCGGCTTGCCCGGCGGATTTGTCCGCGATTTGAGAGACGCAAGCTTCCATTGGCCGGCACCTGTGGTACCCTTGATCCGGTACGCCCAGTTGGCCCTGATGCCCGCCAGGCGGTGGACCACCGCGACGTGGCGAATGCAGCGAATCGGATGCTTTCCGTGCCTCGCCTGTGAGAGGCGCTCAGGCGCGCCAGGCGACGTGAGGCCGTGATATGCGGACCTCCAGCGTCGGGCGAGTTCAGCCGTGTCGGCGGAGGAGTTGGAGGATACCCAGCCGGGCCCGGACCCGAGGAGGAAACGGCCTGGCCGCGGCGTTTGCCGGACGGAGGAGGAAGGGTGTTCCTCGATGTGGAGGGGGGATGCCTCGCCCAGTGCAGGCGCATCACGCCCCGGGCGGCAGGGCCGGAAGGGATCAGAGTTGATCCCTGAGGATCCCGGCCCCACCGTCGGGGCCGAGCGAAGCGCACGGAAACCTGAGCCGGGCCCGCCCTCTTGCGGGCCCGGCCGTCCTTTTGGACCCGCTCGGCCATGCCTGCCGTCGTCGGGCGTCTCCCGGGCGGCGACGGGCGGCAGAGTCAATCAAGCTCAATCCATATTTGCTCCGCCACGGCCTTCATCGCCTCACGCGCATCACGCCCGAGCCGCCGCAGAGGACCGGCGAGGGCAGGTCGGCGACGCAAGGCCGCAAGAAGAGCCGTCCACCGAAGCCGTCCGGCGGCATCGATCCACGTTCCCACGTCCGCAGGCAGATCCGAGTCCGCCGCGTCGCTGACGCCACGCACGATGCCCCACCGCCAGCCGCGGGATGCGGCTGCTGATGCGAATGCCGCCGACTCCAGATCCACCAGGTCCGCCCCGGTACGCGCGGCGAGCGCGGCCTTGAACGCGGCCTCGTGAACCAGGGTCGCGACGGAGGTGACGACCGCTGCGCCCACGCCGCCCCGAGGGGGTTCGTTCGTGTGCCGGTCCGGCCAGCTCGGGATGATCGCTCTGCCGTTCTCCGGTCGAACCTCCGTGATGACGTGCGCCGTTCCGACGCGATGCGTCGGGCGGAGCGCCCCGGCCAGGCCGGCGAGGATGACCGGCGCATCGCCCGGATCAATCGTCCCCGTCCAACCGGCCACCGCCTCGGCGCCGGGCCCGCAGCAGTGCAGATGGCACCGCCGGGCCAGTCCCCGCCGCATGAGCGCTCGATACTCGAACCGAAGCGGGCAGACGATGACGGGCCGATCGCGCACCGGCGGATTCTCGGCTGAAGCAGGCACGGCGCCAGCGTATCACGCCGCCGCGGGGCGGGGGACTCGCATCACATCGGTGGGGTCCTTCGGGTGCGCCGCCGGCGGCTTACTCGGAAGCGCGGCTCGCATCCGGGTCCGCCAGTCCCACGGGCGCGTCGGCCGGGAAGCCCATGGCCGGGATCGGCAGCTCGGGGAACCACTCGGCGACCTCGTCGGCGTCGAGCAGCACGCCCAGCTCGCGGCCGTCTTCCGCGTCGTAGACCGAGTACAGCGGCCCCTCGTCGCCGGCGTAGATGTGCACCGCGTAGCAGTCATCTTCGATCACGCCCAGCGAGATCAGCCCGACGTGGGGATCCTCACCGACCGGCTCGCCCGGATCGGGGCTGAACGAGGAATCCTCCTCCGCCTGGGTCCAGTCCGGCGTGAAGATGCTCGCCGTCAGGGCGAACACGGCGCAGAGCCCGAGGATGGCGGCGATCCGTTCGACGGCGGGTGAGAAACGCTTCATATCGCCTGATATCGGCCGGCCCGCGACCCGGGGTGAGGCCGATTCCGCTCGACGGCGCTTGTCCCCGGGCCCGCAGGACGTATCATGCTCCTCCACCGGGGCGGGACCCCATCGTCTAGTCAGGTCCAGGACATCAGGTTTTCATCCTGAAAACAGGGGTTCGAATCCCCTTGGGGTCGCTTTCCGTCGAGCTCGAGGCGCCGGTTATCGGACACCGTCGCGGCGACCGTATCCGGCCGAGGATACGCAGGGGTGATCCTGAACGAGAAAGGCCGGCCCTGTGGCCGGCCTGGTGTGTTCGTCTCCGTGAGGCCCGGAGGGGCGATGCGGTTTCTCATTCAGAAGAGCAGATGAAGCCGGGTTCTGAGGACAAGCTGACCCTCCTCGTCAATGGCGTCGGTGCGCCAGCCGCGGCTCGCGCCGCCCCAGGCGCCGTCCATCTCATTGAACGCGTAGCCCACATCCGCCGTGAACTTGAGGCCCTGCCGGTTGAAGAAGCGCGACACGCCCGGGGTGACGATCGACGGATCGTCGCTGACAGTGCCGGCTCCATCGAGATCACCCCACTCGTAGCGGGCCATCAGCTCCCAGTCCTCGTTCAGGAACAAGCCGCCCTGAATCAGGAAACCAAACTCGTCGCGCTCGACGGTGCTGTTCTCGATATGGTTGCCGACGACCGCGGCGTAGAGGGTTCCGCCGCCGAACTCGAATGAGCCGTCCACCGTCCATTGCCGGAGTTCGCTCTCGTCGTCGACGGTGCCGTCCAGGTCGAGCGGGCGAGCATCCGGCTCCTCAGTGACGATCGCCGATACCTGCGCTGTTCCGATCTGTTCAACGCATCGACCCGCAATCGACGGCGCCGCGGCGGGAGATCTCATCGCCTCCCGAGGCGGATGGCGCCAATCCGCTTGAGAATGTTCGGGCACAGCCGCGTGCGGGGGAACGCCGATCGGCGCGTATCCGGAGTCTCGGTTCCGGAATTCGGCCGATCGGTGACAGCCCGGTCGCGCGCCCGCCCCGCGCGCCCACCGGGGCAGGGCCGTCGATTGCGGGGTTTGCCGGAATAGTCAAGGCCCGGCGTTGGCTCATCGTGTTGAGACTGTGTTGCAACTACGTCTTGGCGGCGGGGAGTAGCCGCGCTCATCCCTTGCCCAAGAGACTTCTCTCGCTCGAAGGTCACCGATGAGCACCACCGAAGACACCCTTGCGCAACTGACCGGCCAGGCTTATCGCTGGGGCTGGACGACGGACATCGAATCCGATTCGCTCCCGCCGGGGCTCGATGAGCAGGTCATCCGGGAGATCTCGGCTCGAAAAGAGGAACCGGAGTGGATGACCGACTGGCGCCTGCGCGCCTTCGCCCGCTGGCGCGAGATGCGCGAGCCGAACTGGGCGTTCGTGCAGTATCCGCCCATTGACTACCAGAAGATCTCCTATTACTCGGCGCCGGGGAAGAAGCCGCGTTACGAGAGCCTCGATGAGGTGGACCCGAAGCTCCTGGAAACCTACGAGAAGCTGGGGATCCCGCTGGAGGAGCAGAAGCAGCTCGCCGGCGTCGCGGTGGACGCCGTCTTCGATTCCGTTTCCGTCGCCACCACGTTCAAGGAGGAGCTGGCCAAAGCGGGGGTGATCTTCTGCTCGATCGGCGAGGCGATCCGCGAGCATCCCGAACTCGTGCGCAAATACCTCGGCTCCGTCGTGCCCTACACCGACAACTTCTTCGCCTCCCTCAACAGCGCGGTCTTCACCGACGGCTCGTTCGTCTACGTGCCCAGGGGCGTCACCTGCCCCATGGAGCTGAGCACCTACTTCCGGATCAACGCCCAGAACACGGGGCAGTTCGAGCGGACGCTCATCATCGCCGAGGAGGGCGCATCGGTGTCCTACCTCGAGGGCTGCACGGCGCCGATGCGCGATGAGAACCAGTTGCACGCCGCGGTCGTCGAGCTCGTCGCGCTCGATGACGCATCCATCAAGTACAGCACGATCCAGAACTGGTTCCCGGGCGGCGAAGACGGCAAGGGCGGTATCTACAACTTCGTCACCAAGCGCGGCAAGTGTGCGGGACGCAACAGCCACATCTCCTGGACGCAGGTCGAGACCGGCTCGGCCATCACCTGGAAGTATCCCTCCTGCGTCCTGCTCGGCGACAACTCGATCGGCGAGTTCTACTCCGTGGCCGTGACCAACAACCACCAGCAGGCTGACACCGGCACGAAGATGATCCACATCGGCCGCAATACGCGCTCGACCATCGTCTCCAAAGGCATCTCGGCCGGCGTGTCCAACAACACCTACCGCGGGCTCGTGCAGGTGAACAAGAAAGCCTCCGGTGCGCGGAACTACACCCAGTGCGACTCGATGCTCATGGGCGATCAGTGCGGAGCGCACACCTTCCCCTACATCGACGTCCGCAACCCGACCGCGCACGTCGAGCACGAGGCGACGACGTCGCGCATCGGCGAAGACCAGATGTTCTACTGCCGGCAACGCGGCCTGTCGGAGGAGGATGCCGTCTCGCTCATCGTGAACGGCTTCTGCAAGGAAGTGCTCAAGGAGCTGCCGATGGAGTTCGCCGTCGAGGCCGACAAGCTGCTGTCGATCAGTCTCGAAGGGTCCGTGGGCTGATGGCGGATCGCCGCACTGTCGCGAATCAACCGATGACACGAACCGAACCCGATCCCGATCGGGACAAAGGACATTCCTGACATGAGTGAAGTCGTACTCGAGATCCGGAACCTGCACGCATCCATCGAGGATGAGCCGATCCTGCGCGGCGTCGATCTGACCATCAACGCCGGCGAGGTGCATTCGATCATGGGCCCGAACGGGTCGGGCAAGAGCACGCTGGCCCAGATCCTCGCCGGCCGCGAGGAATACGAGATCACCGAAGGCGAGATCCTGTATCACGGCCGGGATCTGCTGGAGATGGAGCCCGAGGAGCGGGCCGGCGAGGGGCTGTTCCTCGCCTTCCAGTATCCCGTCGAGATCCCCGGCGTGAAGACGATGCAGTTCCTCAAGGCCTCGGTCAACGCCCTTCGCACCTATCGCGGCGAGGAGGAACTCGATGCCGTGCAGCTCATGAATCTCTTCCGCGAGAAGGCGCGGCAGGTGAAGCTCAACGAGGATCTTCTGCGCCGCAACGTCAACGAGGGCTTCTCCGGCGGCGAGAAGAAGCGGGCGGAGATCTTCCAGATGGCCCTGCTCGATCCGGCCATGTGCGTGCTCGACGAGACCGACTCCGGCCTCGACATCGATGCCCTGAAGATCGTCGCCGAGGGCGTGAACGCGATGCGCGCGGGGAAGCGCTCGTTCCTCGTCATCACGCACTACCAGCGGCTGCTCAACTACATCGTTCCGGATGTCGTTCACGTGCTGGTGGACGGCCGGGTCGCCCGATCCGGCGGCAAGGAGCTGGCCGTCGAGCTCGAAGACCAGGGCTACGCGTTGTTCGGCGAGGAGTCGGCTCCCGCCGCCGCAGGCGCGGCAAGCGCATGAGACCCGCACGAAACAGGATCAAGGCACGATGACCACGCTGACGAAGCCGACGAATGATGCACTCCTGGAGCTGGCGGTGCGCGCTGAGAACCGATCCGCGCCCGGACCGGGCTGGCTGAGGGCGCTGCGCGACGAGGCCCTCGATCGGTTCCGTGAACTCGGTCTTCCGTCGACGCGTCACGAGGACTGGCGGTTCACATCGCTGAAGCCGGTTCAGGAGCTCGATTTCTCCGCCCCGCCGGCCGGGGCGCCGATGCTTCCGGCCGATCAACTCGATCGTTTCGGATTCGCGGGACTCGATGCTCCGCGCGCGGTGTTCATCGACGGGCGGTTTTCGCCGGCGCATTCGAATCTCGCGGCCCTGCCGAGCGCGGTGCGAGGTCTCACGCTCGAAGACGCGCTGGCGGCGGATGAAGAAACGGTCCGGGCGCATCTCGACGCCCTTCCGAAGACCGATCCCGGTGATGCGTTCACCGCGCTCAATACCGCGATGCTTGATGAGGCGATGGTGATCCTCATCGATGACGGCGCGATCATCGATCAGCCGCTGCACATCCTCCATCTGACGACGGCGACGCAGCCGGTCGCGACGCACCCGCGTCTGCTCGTCGTCGCCGGACGTTCATCGGAGGCGACGATCATCGAGGATTACGTCGGCGCCGGTGACGGGACGTACCTGACGAACGCCGTCTCGGAGGTCTTCGTCGGGGTGGACGCGGCGGTCACCCATTACATGATCGAGCGCGAGTCGCCTCGAGCGTTCAACATCTCGACGCTCCACGTGCGTCAGGAGCGCGACAGCCGGTTCGAATCGCATTCCGTCCTCATCGGCGGTGCGCTGGTGCGCAACAACGTCAATCCCGTCCTCGTCGGCGAGAACTGCCACAGCCTTCTGAACGGGCTCTACGTCGGGCGTAATGGCCAGCATCTGGACAACTTCATGCGCGTCGAGCACGACGCCCCGCACTGCGACAGCCGACAGTATTACCGCGGCATCCTCGCCGATCAGGCGCACGGCGTGTTCAGCGGGCGCATCGTCGTCGCCCGCGGCGCGCAGAAGACCGACGCCGTGCAGAGCAACGAGAGCCTGCTGCTCTCCGACGATGCCCGCGCGAACGGCAAGCCGCAGCTCGAGATCTACGCCGACGATGTCAAGTGCACGCACGGCGCGACGACCGGCCAGCTTGATGAGGATGCAGTGTTCTATCTGCGCAGCCGCGGGCTGAGCGCTGAGGCGGCGCGGGGGATGCTCATCTATTCTTTCGCCCTGGAGAGCCTGCAGCGCATGGGCGTGGCGCCCGTGCGGGACGTGCTGACCGACGCCCTGCTGCGGCGCATGCCGTTCACCGAGTCGCTGCGGCCGTATCTCGGCTCCGACGGCGGGTCGCTCCCGGAAGATATCGCGGCAGGCAGTGAGGAATGAACCTGATGACGAGCCACGACTACGCGACCGACGTCCTTGTCTCGACCGAGTGGGTCGATGAGCATCGCGGCGACACCGACACGATCCGCATCGTCGAGTCCGATGAGGACGTGCTGCTCTACGCCACGGGCCACGTTCCCGAGGCGGTGAAGATCGACTGGATCAATGACCTCCAGGATCAGACCGTTCGGGATTATATCGATCAGCAGCGGTTCGCCGAG
The DNA here is from genome assembly GCA_034211115.1 of Planctomycetota bacterium. GTDB lineage: Bacteria > Planctomycetota > Phycisphaerae > Phycisphaerales > SM1A02 > JAXHTH01. Next base: position 15,273 of record JAXHTH010000181.1, read on the forward strand.
CTGTGCGGCCGGCACGGGATCGACCACGACACGATGGTCGTTTTCTACGGCGATCAGAACAACTGGTGGGCGTGCTACGCCTTCTGGGTGTTCAAGCTCCACGGACACGAGAAGTGCCGGATCATGGACGGCGGGCGCGGAAAGTGGCGGGCCGAGGGGCGGGCGATGTCCACCGAGACGCCCCGATACGCGCCGCGGGAGTACGTCGCGCAGCCGGCCGATCCGGCGATCCGGGCCTTCCGCCAGGACGTCGCGGGCCACATCCGACAGGCCGCGCCGCTGCTCGATGTCCGCTCGCCCGGCGAATACACCGGCGAGCTGCTGCACATGCCCGACTATCCCCAGGAAGGCGCCCTGCGCGGCGGGCACATCCCCGGCGCCGTCAACGTCCCCTGGGCCACCGCCGTCAACGACGACGGCACGTTCAGGAGCCGCGAGGAGCTGACGCAGATCTACCAGGTGCAGCAGGGCCTCGATCCCGCCGACGATGTCATCGCCTACTGCCGCATCGGCGAGCGTTCCAGCCACACCTGGTTCGTCCTGAAGTACCTGCTCGGGTTCGAGCACGTGCGGAACTACGACGGCTCGTGGACGGAATGGGGCAATCTCGTCGGCGCGCCGATCGAGCAGGGAGCGCCGAAGCCCGCCGCGGTCTGAATCGTCGTTCTCTTCCGCGCCACGGCGCTTCAGTCGGCAGATTGAATGAGACATGAACGATCGACTGCAGGACATCATCGACACCTTCCGCTCCGTGGATGAAGAGCTCCGGCTGGAGCTGCTGCTGGATTACTCGAGGCGTCTTCCCGCGCTGCCGGATCGGCTGCGCGCGCAGCGCGATGCGGGCCTGAACCGGGTGCCGGAGTGCATGACGCCGGTGTTTCTGTTCGTCGAGCGCGACGGAGCGGACTCGGATCACGTGCGGTTGTTCATTGACGTCGCGGATGAAGCGCCGACGGTGCGGGGGATGCTGGGGATCATCGTCGCCGCGTACGACGGCGCCAGGGCCGGGGAGATAGGCGACCTGCCGGCCGATCTGGTCAATCGTCTCGGGCTGGGCGGGGCCATCCGGATGAACCGCCTCGTCGGGCTCAGCGCGATCCTTCAGCGTATCCGCAACGAAGCCGTCGCGGCGGTGACGGCCTGAGCGCGCCGATGTGTCCCTGCAACATCATCTGCCCGTAACTGCGCATCATGACGACGCCCATCATCAACAATTCGAACGACGCCGACCTTCCGCGAAAGGTAACCGAGGCGCTCCGGACCGTCACCGACCCGGAGATTCCGATCAATCTCTACGATCTGGGACTGATCTATGAAGTCGTGATCGATCCGGAGAAGCGGATCGCGGCGACGATGACGCTGACCACGCCCAACTGCCCGGTCGCCGAGCAGATTCCGCAGCAGGTTCGGCGCGCGCTCGAAGCCGTTGACGACGCCGTCGGCGCCGAGGTCCGCCTCGTCTGGGAGCCGCGCTGGAGTGCGGAGATGATGAGCGAGGATGCGAAGCTCCAGATGGAGATGGCCGGCATCTCCTGGTCAGATCTCGGGCCCCGCGGGCCGTCTGCCACCGGTCTCACGATCGGGCGCTCCGGACGATCGACCTGACCGCGCCCGGCGATCAGGGTTTCTCCCGTTCCGGTCCTGACTACTCGTGGCGCAGGGCGGCGATCGGATCCATCGCGGCGGCGCGGCGCGCCGGATAGATGCCGAAGACGATGCCGGTGAGGCAGGAGACGCTCATCGCGAGCACGAGCGCCCAGGGGGTGATGATGACGTGCCAGTTGGTGACCTCCTTGAGCGCGGCGACGCCGGCCACGCCCAGGCCCACGCCGAACAGGCCGCCCGTCATCGCGAGCGTGACCGTCTCGACGAGGAACTGCCAGGTGATGTCCCACCCGCTGGCCCCGATCGCGCGGCGGACGCCGATCTCCGCCGTCCGCTCCGTGATGCTGGCGAGCATGATGTTGAGGATGCCGATCCCGCCCACGAGCAGCGAGATGCCCGCGATGATGGGCAGCACGATGTTGAACACCTGCTGCGTGCGCTGCCGCGACTGGAGCAGCTCGAGCGGGACGGTGATCTCGTAGTCCCTCCTGTCGTGGAAGTTGCGGAGGATGGCCTGCACCCCGCGCGCCGCATTGAGCACGTTCTCCTCGTTGTCCACGGCGCAGACCAACTGGTGCAGCTCGACCCTCGTGCTCTCCCGGCTGCCGGAGCGTTGCGTGTAGCTGGTCAGCCCGAAGCGATCGATGATCGTGTCGAAGGGAACATAGACCTCCATCGCGCGGTCGTCGATCCCGAGCACGGCGCGGTTGGGCGACTGGAACTCGGTGTCGGGCAGGACGCCGACCACGCGGAAGTACTCCGAGCCGATCTTGAGATCGAGCTTGAGCGGGTCTCCGACGTAGCGTGCTTCCTGCAGGAGGCGCGCGCGGATCAGGCATACGCGCCGCCGGTCGAGATTGTCGGAGGCGTCGAGGGTTCGACCGAGAAACGGCTCGAGTCGAAGATGCCGGGCGTAGGCGGGCGTGACGCCGCGCACCTTGGCGGAGATCCGCCGGCTCTTGAACCAGATCCACTTCTCGACATCGTGAACGGGCAGGACCGACTCGATGAACGGAAGCGTCTCCGTGATCTGGTCGGCGTCGCGGAACGTGAGGCCGTAGCGGAGCACGTACGTCTCCGAGTCGTTCTTGACGTTCTCCTCCTCGGGCGGCTTGCGGGCGTTGATGATGATGTTGCGGATGCCCAGTTGCTGGATCTGGTCGAGGATTTCGCGCCGGGCCCCCTCGCCGATCGCGACCATGGAGAGCACGGAGGCCACGCCGAAGATGATGCCCAGCGTGGTGAGGAACGAGCGGAGCTTGTGCCGGCTCAGGTTCCGCAGCGCTTCGCCGATGAGTTCAAACACGAACATCGGCGGCCTCCTCCCGGGCGGTATCGTCGACGATCTCCCCGTCGCGGAGCAGCACACGTCTCGGGACGAGGGCGGCGAGTTCCTGGTTGTGCGTGATGAGCACGATGGTCCGCCCCGCCTGATGCAACTCCTGCAGAAGCGTCATGATCTCGCCGGAGGTGACGGAATCGAGGTTGCCCGTCGGCTCGTCGGCGAGGATGACCGCGGGATCGTTGGCCAGCGCGCGGGCGATGGCGACGCGCTGCCCCTCACCCCCGGACAGCTTGCTGGGGACGTGCCCGGCGCGATCGGCCAGACCGACCCGCGTGATCAGCTCCATGCATCGCCGGCGTCGCCGCCGCCGGGGCACCCGCGCGTAAAACAGCGGCATCTCCACGTTCTCGAGCACCGAGAGATGCGAGATCAGCCGGAACGACTGGAAGATGAATCCGATGCGGGTCTTGCGAACCTGTGAGAGTCTTTGGTCGTTGAGCCGGGCCACGTCTTCGCCCAGCAGGTGATACGATCCGCCGGAGGGGCGGTCCAGACAGCCGAGGATGTTGAGCAGCGTCGTCTTCCCCGCGCCGGACGGGCCGACGATGGCGAGGAATTCCCCTTCCCGCACTTCGAGGTTGATCTCGCGCAGCACGCGCAGGGGGCTCGCCGCCGTGCCGTACACCTGCTCGATCTGCGCCAGCTTCAGGATGGGATGCGCGGAAATCATCCAGGGAATCCAGCGCGGCGGGCGCGTCGGCGCCGGCCGCGCGGGACGGGACCTCAGTCGTTCGGTACGGGCCGCGGGGCGCCTTCGTCGGGGGGGAGCGGCGCCGGCGCGGCATCCTCCTCCGACGACGCCGCCTCCGGCCGCAGCTTCGGGTTGTAGAGAAGGACCCGATCCTTCTCCTGCAGTCCTTCCAGGACATGCATGAAGTTCTCGTTGCTCACGCCGGGCTTGACCTGCGTCTTCGCCGGCTCCCCCGCCGCGCTCAGCCGGTAGCAGTAGTGGGCTTCGTCCTCGAAGAAGACGCACTGAATCGGCACGAAGAGGACATCCTCGAGTTCTTCGATGAAGATCTCCGCCTTGGCGCTGACGCCGGGCTTGAGGACGAGATCGGCGATCTCCTCCAGCGTGATGTCGACGGTGAACTCCTTCACCTCATCGCTCCCGCGGCGCCAGTCGGACCCGCCGGCGATGGAGGCGATCTTGGTGATCTCGCCCTTCACGACGAGGCCGGGATAGGTGTCCATGGTCACGGTCGCGGGCTGGCCCTCCTCGACCTTGTTGATGTCCGCCTCGTGCACCTGCACCTGCACCTGCATCACGCGGAGATCGGGAATGGTGAAGAGGTTGAGTCCGCCCCACACGTTGGCGCCGAGCTTGATCTCGCTGCGATACCACGGCCGTTCCGGATCGCCGTAGATCACGATGCCGGGGCAGGGGGCATTGATCGTGAAGTGCTCGATCTCCTCCTTGACCTCATCGAGCTGCTTCTTGAGACGGGTGAGCCGACTCTCCTGGCTCTCGACCGCGACTTCCCGCTGGCGGAGGGTGGAGGCGGCGCGCTTGTCGGCGTTCTCCAGGGCCCGCTCCGCATCGCTCACCCCCGTCTGCTTGTCCGTCATCGTCATCGGGTAGGTGTACTTGTCGAAGATCTCCAGGTCCCAGTTCGCGCCGCGCAACTGGATCTCGGCGCGCTCGTAGTCGATCTTGTCCTGCTCGACCTGGGACTTGGTGATGTAGTCCTGTTCGAGGAGCTTGAGCGAGTCCTCGTACTTCTTCTCCGCACGGCTGTAGCGGGTCTGCGCCTCCTTGATCGCGACCTCGAGATTCCGGCGTTCCTTGGGGGCGTCCCCGTCGCGGTACCGCTCGAGTTCCTTCTTCGCCTTGGAGAGGGCGATCTTCGCCTTCTCGATCGAGGCGGCGTTCTCCGACCGCTGGATGTCCAGCTCGGTTTGGGCGGTGTTGAGGTCCGCCTCCGTCTTGACGACGTCCAGTTCGAGCTGCTGGAGCTGCTCCTCGAGATCGGTGGTGTCGAGGCGGCAGAGCACTTCGCCCTCCTCGACGGTCTTGCCCTCCTCGATGAGGAAGGTGATCTTGCCGCTGCGCTTGATCTGCGGGGTGATCTTCTCCGAGTTCTTGGCCATGAGGGTCCCGTTCTCGGAGAGGGTGACGGTCAGCGTCCCGCGCTGCACGGTATGAAGGAGTTCCCGGCTGATCGAACCGTCGCCGGCCTGCTCGGGCCCCGGCCGGAACCACAGGTAGCCCCCGACGGCGGCGGCGATCAGCACGAGGACAAGGAGGGTTGTTTTCATGATCGCCACATCCCGTTTTCATCCACGAAGAACACGCCCATGTTGCGGAGGAGCCTGAGGCGTGCGATGAAGTGCTCGACCTTCAGCGCGATGAGCGCGTTTCGCGCGTCGTTGAGCCCCTGCCGGGCGTCGAGCAGATCGCGGGTCTGCACATCGCCCGATTCGTAGCGGATCTGCGTCACGGCGACGGCCCGCCGCTCCCGCTTGATCTGCTCGCGCTGAAGCTCGATTCGCTTCTCGAGCTGTCCCAGTTCGCGAATCTGGTTCAGAATGTCGCGCTCGACCTCATCCATGCGGCGCTCGTAGTCCCGCCTCGACCGTTCCGCGAAGATGAGCGCCGACCGGTACGCGTTGCGCTCGCTCTTGCGATCGACCGGCAGATCGAGCGCCACGCCGAGCGAACCGGACCATTCATCGGGCGGCGCGCGGCGGATCTCGTCCGCGCCGGTGTCCAGCCCGTAGTTCATCGACACGTCCAGGTCGGGCAGCAGGCCGTTCCGGGCGAGGCGAATCTGACGCTCCGCATCCTCCAGCCGGTCACGCTGCGTGTGCAGATCCAGCCGATTCTGTTGTGCGACGAGGACCGCCGACTGCGGCTCCGTCCGCACCGGCTTGAACACGGGCTCGTCATCGCCGATCACGATCCGCGTCGACGTGGGCAGCCCGAGCAGGATCTTGAAATCGTCCAGCGCCAGCTCGTACTGCGTGCGCGACACGAGCAGGTTGTCTTCGGCGTCGATCTCCCGCCGGCGGGCGAGAAAGACATCGTCGTCCCGGTATCGATCCACCTGCCTCAGCGCTTCCGCCTTCTTCCGGTCGAAGACCGCATCGCGATAGTTGCTTTCGTCGTTCTCGAGCGTCATCTTCCGGCTCACGAGACTGTAATACGCATTGGCCACCCTGATGCAGAAGTCCTGGCGGAACAGCTCGAAGGAACGGACCGCGTAGATCAGGTTGCGCTCGCCCTGCGTGAGCGCTTCGTGGGAAACCTCGTAGCCCGCCCCCCTCAGGAGCGGCTGGCGGAGGCTGACCTGCAGCGACGAGTCGAAGAACGGGTCGCCGTGAACACCGAAGAGGTCCGGATCGTCATTCCGCGTTCCCGTGAGCGTCGAGGACACCGAGACGTCCCCGCCCGTGGGCAGGATCGTGCGCGCCCCGGCGCTGGCGGTGAGCGAATCGGCCCCCGTCGCATCTTCGGCGTCGCTCCAGAGGTAGGAGATCGTCGAGTTCACAATCGGGCCGAAGTTGTAGCGCGTGAGCGTGAATCCGAGCCCCTGAAGATACAGCGACTCCTTCTGATCCTGAAACTCGCGGCTGGAGGTGAAGGCCAGTTCCAGCGCGGCGGGCAGGTCGATGGGAAGCGGTTCGGCGGCCGGCGGCGTCACGGCTTCCGCCTCCGTGCCCTCTCCCGCCCCCTCCGAGTCCTCTTCGGGCGGCAGCTCGTCCGGGTAGATGATGTCGCGCTCGCGGGTTCCGAGCACGCGCTGATCGTACTCCTCGAGCAGCGCGTGCACCTCCCGGTCCGCATCGGCCTCGTACCAGGCGGGCGAGCAGCCCGCGGCGAGCACGAGCAGGGCCGACGCCGATCGCGTGACGATCTTCAAGGCCCGGCTCAACAACTCAGGCTTCCCCGTGGATGACCTTGAGCCCGGACATCGCGTTCCCCCGCGCCGGCCGGAACGGCTCAGAAAGAGCCTTCGTCGGCCCGGGGCCGACGAGGCCGCATCGCCGCGTGGCTTCTGGAAGCGGACAGCGCAACGAATGCCCATCGTGGCGACCTCATCACCGTGGCGTCCTCTTTCCATATGCAGTCTAGCATGATCCGCGCTTGATGCAAGGATGGCGCCGGCGAGAGGCCACGCCGCCGGGCGGGACCCCGCATCGGGATGTAGGATGGCGATTCCGATGGACTCGCCCCGCGGCCGACGGGGCACGGCGAAGGAGATGACGATGACCGATACACAAGCCTCTTCATCGATTCACGATGTCGCCCGGCGCCTGGGCGTCCCCTCCGAACACCTCGTCCCGTTCGGAGCCGACAAGGCGAAAATCCGCCTGGAGGCGATGAAGAAGCCGGAAGCGTTCGGCCGGCTGATCCTGGTCTCCGCGATCACGCCCACGCGGGCGGGGGAGGGGAAGACAACGACCTCGATCGGCCTCGCGCAGGGGCTGGCCAGGGTCGGGCAGCGCGTGTGCCTGGCCCTGCGCGAGCCGTCGCTGGGGCCGACGTTCGGCATCAAGGGCGGGGCCACCGGCGGCGGGCGGTCCCGTCTCGTGCCCGAGGATGACATCAACCTGCACTTCACGGGCGACATGCACGCCGTCTCCATGGCGCATAACCTGCTTGCCGCGCTCGTTGACAACTGCATCCACCATCGCCTCGGGCTGGGCATCGATCCCCGCCGCGTCCTGCTGCGGCGCGTCGTCGATCTCAACGACCGCGCCCTGCGCGATGTCATCATCGGACTCGGCGGCGTGCTGGACGGCGTGCCGCGCGAGACCGGCTTCGATATCACCCCGGCCTCGGAGGTGATGGCGACCCTCTGCCTCGCCGAGGATGCCGAGGACCTGCGCCGGAGGCTGGGGCGGATCATCGTCGCCCTCACCTTCGAGAAGAAGCCCGTCACCGCCGCGGATCTGGACGCGGTGGGCGCGATGATGGTCCTGCTCAAGGATGCGCTCATGCCCAACCTGGTGCAGACGTGCGAGGGGGTGCCCGCCCTCGTGCACGGCGGGCCGTTCGCCAACATCGCGCACGGCTGCAACTCCGTCATCGCCACCAAGATGGCCCTCTCCCACGCCGACTGGGCCATCACCGAGGCGGGGTTCGGCTTCGATCTGGGCGCGGAGAAGTTCTACGATATCAAGTGCACCTCCGCCGGGCTGGATACCGCGGCCGTCGTCCTCGTGGCGACGATCCGGGCGCTGAAGGCGCACGGCGGCGGCTCCGACGACGACAGGGACACGCCCGACCCCGGCGCGGTCGAACGTGGCCTGGACAATCTTCGAAAGCACATCGAGAACATCCAGACGTTCTGCGAACCGCCGGTGGTGGCGCTGAACCGGTTTGACCGCGATACCGAGGAGGAGATCGACGTCGTTCGGAGGGCGTGTGGGGAGATGGGCGCGCCGTTCGCCGTCTCGGAGATCTTCGCCCGCGGCGGGGAGGGCGGCGTCGAGCTCGCCGAGGCGGTCATCGCGCATGCCGAGAAGTCCTCCAGGCCCTTCTGCCCGCTCTATGACTGGAACGAGCCCGTCAAGACGAAGATGAAGAAGGTCGCCAGCGCGATGTACGGGGCGGCCGAGGTCGAGTACACCCGCGAGGCGGAGCGCGATCTGAAGCAAATCGAGGAATTCGGCTGTGCGGATCTGCCGCTGTGCATCGCCAAGACGCCCGCGTCGCTGACGGACGATCCCAAACGCCTCGGCCGGCCGGAGGCGTTCGAGATCACGGTGCGCAACGTGCTGCTCGCCGCCGGCGCCGGGTATGTCGTGCCGCTGCTGGGCGACATTCTTCGCATGCCGGGCCTGCCGCGCTCACCGCAGGCGAGCCGCATGGACTTCGTCGACGGCGAAGTCACTGGTCTCCGCTGAAAGGACGAGGGGGCGGGAGTCGTTCTGGTCATGGATGAACGTATCCGCACGCCGCCGCCCGGTGAAGAGCCGCGAATCAACGGCCCGAAGGTGTGCGGCGCCCGACCCGGTCGGCCGTTTCTGTATCGCGTCCCCGCCACGGGCGCGCGGCCGATGCGTTTTTCCGCCGACGGCCTTCCGGAGAGCCTCGCGATCGATGCTCAGACCGGGATCATCGGCGGCCAGACGCCGAGGGAGCATCGCGAATACGAACTCGCACTCCGCGCCTCCAACGCGCACGGCGGCGCCGTGCGCCCGATGCGCCTCGTCGTCGGCGATACGCTCGCCCTCACCCCGCCGATGGGCTGGAGCAGTTGGCACGTACATTATCATCGCGTGACGGATGGCGACATCCGCCGCGCCGCCGACGCGATGATCGAGACGGGCATGGCGGACTTCGGGTATCAGTACGTGAACATCGACGATTGCTGGATGGTGAAACCGGATGCGGACGATCCGCGGCACGGCGGCGTTCCTCGCGACGAGCGCGGCGCGATCCGGCCCAACGGAAAGTTCCCCGACATGAAAGCGCTGACGGCGTTCATTCATGATCGGGGACTGAAGGCCGGCATCTACACCTCGCCCGGGCCGTTCACCTGCGCCGGATACACCGGCAGCTTCGAGCATGAGGAGATCGATGCCCGCACGTTTGCCGAGTGGGGGTTCGATTATCTCAAATACGACTGGTGCTCGTATCGCACGATCGTTCCGAACCAGAGTCGCGAAGAGCTGGCCAGGCCGTACCGGCGGATGAGCGAGATCCTGCGCGGACTCGACCGCGATCTCGTCTTCAGCATCTGCCAGTACGGGATCGGCGATGTGTGGGAATGGGGCGCCGACGCGGGCGGGAACTGCTGGCGCACGACCGAAGATCTCGCCCTGCTCGGTGGAGGACTTTCCGGGGGCCTGTACGAAGTCGGACTGCACAACGCGACACTGCACGAACACGCCGGGCCCGGGCACTGGAACGATCCGGATTATCTTCTCTTCGGACGCGTCGGCGACGCGCACGAGCAGGGCGAGGAACGCCCGACGACGCTCACGCCCGGCGAGCAGTACACGCAGATGTCGATGTGGTGCCTCATGGCCGCGCCGCTCCTGCTCTCCGGCGACATCACCCGGCTCGATGCGTTCACCCGCAACGTCCTCTGCAATGCCGAGGTCATCGAGATCGACCAGGATCCGCTTGGTCGGCAGGCGCACATCATCAGCCGCACGGAAGACACACTCATCCTCGGCAAACCGATGGCGGACGGCGACCCGGCGGTCGGCCTGTTCAACCTTTCCGGCGCCGAGCGATCCATCAGCGCGGGCTGGGAAGAACTGGGGCTGAGCGGAGCCCGCAGCGTCCGCGATGTCTGGCGGCAGCGCGAGCTCGGCGAGTTCGACGGCGCGTTCACGGCGACCGTCGGCCCGCACGATGTCGAACTCCTTCGACTCCGGAGCGTGGGCTGATTTCAACGGTCCCGACGGGACTGCGGGAGCGCAAAGGGAGATCTACAATCGCCACGGCTGACGCATCGCGCGATCCAGCCGGCGCGATGCGGGCGCATCATCGACGAAAGCCTCACGCTGCGGATCCCACCGGATCGGCCGCTGCAGGCGGATGCAGATATCGGCGAGATGGCTGATCGTGTCGGACCGGATCGCCGCCTCGAGCGGACTGACCGTCGGCCGGCGCGAGCGCACGCAGTCGAGGAAGTTCTGATAGTGGTTCGCGCTGTCGTACAGCCGCAGGTCGGATGATCGGAACGCGATGTCCGCAAGGGCGGGTCGACTGAAGTACATTCCGCCGCGATCGACGCTCACCCAGCCGTCATCGCCGAAGAACGTCGTGCCGTGCCCCGACCAGGGCCGGTATGCGGTGACGACCGGGCGGGCGCGCCGATGACACATGAAGCGCATCGTCACGCCGTTCGCGTATCGACACTCGACATCCCACTCGGCGACGGTATTGAGCAGGCCGTCCGGCGGGATCGTGCCGTGACCCTTGCAGGAGACGGGTCCGGTGTCATCGGCGTCGAGACCCCAGTGCGCGATGTCCAGCGGGTGCGCGCCCCAGCCGGCAATGAAACCGAGCGAGTAATCGTAGATGTGGAACGAACCCTCCCGCCGGCATCGATCGACCGTGTACGGCGCCTCGGGCGCGGGCCCGAGCCACCGGTCGTAGTCGAAGCCGTCGGGCACCGGCGCCGCCTCCATCGAGCCGTATCGCCTGACCGCGAAGTCGTTGAAGTCGTCGGAGACATCGGGCGCCCAGACCTCGATGCGCTCGAGTCGGCCGATGCCGCCGTTACGGACCAGTTCGCAGACGTATCGGAACCGTCGGCTGGAGCGCTGTTGCGTGCCGTACTGGAAGACCGTGCCGTAGCGGCGGACGGTCTGCCGCAACCGGCGGGCCCACTCCAGGGCGGGGCTGAGCGGCTTCTCGACATAGACATCCTTGCCCGCGATCGCGGCATAATGCGCCAGCGGGACGTGCCAGTGATCGGGCGTGGCGATGATGACGGCGTCGATGTCTTCGCGGGCGAGCACCTCGCGGAAGTCGGCGTATGCCCTGACGGACGAGCCGCCGTATTGCGCGTTCAGCACGCGCGCCGCTTCGTTCCGGCGATGCTGAAAGGTGTCGCAGACGGCGAGAAAACGCGCATCAGACAATTCCGCGAACCGCCGCAGCAGATGCGAGCCCTGCGATCCTACGCCGATCGAGGCGACGGTGACGCGGTTGCTCGGCGCGCCGGCGCCGAACACGGAGGACGGCCCGATCGTGGGAAACGCGATCGAGCCCGCGGCCAGGGCCGATCGTTTGACAAACGACCTTCGCGTCATTGGGCGATCAGTCATGCTTGTTCCTCCTGTCAGGCCTTATTCGACTATCGCCTCCCCGCGCGGTGGAGCGACATCCACGCGGAGTGCAGCCTCCCCCGATCCCAGCGACCGGGATGGACGATGACCCGATACCGCAGCGTCATGACTGCACCGGCGGGAATCGTGTGCGGGTCGTAACAGATCACCGCGGGGCTGAAGAAGCTCATCACATCGCTCCTGATGGCGTACCAGGGCGTGGGGAAGTTGAGATTCCGCCGATCATTCAGGATCGCAATGCCCGCGGGCGTCTCGCCGATCATCCCGCTGTATTCCATGCAATGGGAGCGGGACCGGTGGCGATCGTTCTCGAAGTCGGCCGGTCCTTTGTTGGTGATGACCTGTCGCTTCTTCAGTTCCCGCGTCAGGCGCACGGACAGGCCGGCGTAGCCGCCCCAGATCCGGCCGCCGGGCTCATCGGGCAGCGGCGTCCGATCGAGCACGACGTCCTCGTCGCCGGCGGTGAACGTCGATGTCCAGTCCAGGTGATACTGCCCGTCCGCATCCGGCGCGGGAATCCGCACGATGCGTCTCTCGGCGAGCACGACTTTTCCATCGGGGTCCTCGTAGGTCAGATCGAGATCGATGCGTGCGGAGTGCGCCTCGCGGGTCTTGATCAGAGTGACCTTCCAGCGTGTGCGCCCGTCGCTGCGTCCGGTGGCGCGATTCTCTTCCCAGTAGTTGACGCCGTTGATGTATTTCCAACTGAACCACAGACCGTGATGCCAGGGATGATCGGGCGGGGCCTGGCAGGTGAGCACCTCGCCGGTGGTGAGGGCGAGGGGATGGAAGAACGGCTTGGCGGCCCGGTCGCCGTGATTGAACCGCCAGATCACGCCGTTCGGACCGACCAGGGCGACGCTCTCTTCCGTCTGCTCCCAGCGCAGGAGCAGTGACTCATCAGGATGGTCGGCATTCGTCTGCTCCGGCGCGACCTCCCCGGTCGCCGCCCATTCCGTGCCGCGCACGAGCAGCGTCCGGAAGCCCTCGCTCATCATGGCCTTCGCGTCGTGTCCCAGCAGTGTGGTGAAGCTCCGTCCCTCGCCGAACCGTCGCACCACGGCGACCGGCTCATACTCGCCGCTGCCGCCCGATTCCGTGGAGGAGAAAGCCGAGGCGAGGACCTTCCCGCCCTCCGCGATCGGCGCATCGTGCCAGAGTTCATCGAAGGTCCTGAACGAATCCAGGCCGCGCGTGATGGGATGGTCCGGCTCGTCGATGCGGACAGAAAACGTGTGCCGCGCGCCGTGGTCGGTCTGTCCGACTTTGAAACTGGTGATGACGAGCCGCTGGTATTCGGGCCAGTCATAGAAGGAACTCGAACCGGCGTGGATAACCACATGTCCCCTGCCACTTCGCACGAAGTCGAGGTACGCCTGCTTCGTCGCGTCGGACCAGCCATCTTCCCGCGGGGCCTTGTAGCGCGCCGTGAACGTGTTCCAGTTGCTGACGATGACATCGTACGGCTCGAGCAGCTCGGCGGTGAGCTTCTCCGGTTGCGTGGTGACATCGACGGTGAACCGCCCGCTGTCTTCGAGGATCTCCTCGATGCGGGGTGTCGTCTCGCGCCAGTTGTGGTTGTTCTGACCGCTGATGATGAGCACGCGGATCCCGTCGGTCGCGTCGCCCCCTTCGTTCGCGCCCGCCCGGTCGGCGCCGGCGAGAGGGGCCAGGAGCGAGAGGATGATCATCGCCAGGGGCAGCAGACCGCTCATCGTGTTCCTCCACGCATGGGGGACCGGGCGCCCGACGCCCGTTCCGAGGGGGGCGCCGGGTCCCGTCTGTTTCCTCGATCCTACCGCATTCGCCGGCGGGTTACACGTCCCCGTGGCGCTGGGCGCCGGAGCGGTGCGCCGGCGGCCCGTGCCGGATGATCCGGCCGGGGATCCGGCGATCGCCGCGATCGCGATCGGGGACCCTCGGCCGGCCGTCGACTCCCGGGCTCGATCGATGCCGCCGCATGTCAGCGCGGGCGCGGCGTTGATTTCCGCGCCGCGCACACGATAATGCGGCATTCCCCGCACAAGCCTCGATATCCGCCTCACCGGAGCGCGACGGCATGTCTTCCCCCGCAACGAAACAGCTCGAGCACGTCAACTACCTCTGGGATGATGAGGCGGCGCGCGACCTGCCGCCACTCGATCGTCTCGTCTATCGCTCGAATCTGCTCGGGGCCGATCAGCGCATCACCAACACCGGCGGGGGCAATACATCCTCCAAGCTCACGGAGACCGATCCCCTCACCGGTGAAGCGGTCGAGGTGCTCTGGGTGAAGGGGTCCGGCGGCGATCTGCGCACCTCGACCGCCGTCAACTTCGCTTCCCTCCATCTCGATCGCCTTCTCGGCCTCGAATCGGTGTACGACGCGGCGGAGGAGAAGGGCGTGAAGACCGCGATCGAGGATCGCATGGTCGCCCTGTATCCGCATTGCACGTTCAACCTGAATCCCCGCGCGCCATCCATCGACACCCCGCTGCACGCGTACGTGCCCGTGCGGTGCGTCGATCACACGCATCCCAACGCGGTCATCGCGGTCGCGGCGGCGAAGCGGTCCGCGGAGCTGACGGCCGAGATCTTCAGGGATGAGCTGGCCTGGACGCCCTGGCAGCGGCCCGGCTTCGATCTCGGACTCGTCCTGCGCGATCAGCAGGCAAAGCACCCGCGTATCCGTGGCGTCATCCTCGGCCAGCACGGGCTCATCAACTGGGCCGATGATGACAAGGCCTGCTACGAACTGTCGCTTGAGCTCATCGAGAAGGCCGCGCATTACATCGAGGCGCACGACCGCGGCGCCGACACGTTCGGCGGGCAGCGCTGCGAGCCGCTGCCCGATGACGAGCGGGAATCGGTCCTCGCCGAGCTCCTGCCCTGGCTGCGGGGACGCATCTCGCAGGACAGACGATTCATCGCGACCGTGCAGTCCGATGCGAAGATGATGCGGTTCGTGAACAGCGTGGACGCACCCCGTCTCGCCGAGCTGGGCACATCCTGTCCCGATCATTTTCTTCGTACGAAGATCAAGCCGCTGTTCGTCGACTGGACCCCCGGAATCGCCCCCGGAATCGCCCCCGGAATCGCCCCCGGAATCGCCCCCGGAATCGCCCCCGGAATCGCCCCCGGCCCCCGGAAGGATGGTCTGGACGCGCTGAAGGAGCGACTGGAGGAAGGGCTGGAGCGGTATCGCCGCGACTACGAGGCGTATTACCAGCGATGTCGCCGGCCTGATTCGCCGCCCATGCGCGATTCCGGCCCGACAGTCATTCTCGTTCCCGGCATCGGGATGATTGCCTGGGGGAAGAACAAGAGCGAATCGCGCGTCACCGCCGAGTTCTACAACTGCGCGGTCGAGGTGATGCGCGGCGCCGAGGCGATCGATGAGTACATCGCGCTCCCCCAGCAGGAGGCCTTCGACATCGAGTACTGGGCTCTGGAGGAGGCCAAGTTGCGTCGGATGCCGCCGGAGAAGGAGTTCGCGCGGCGCGTGGTGCTCGTCATCGGGGCCGGTCACGGCATCGGCCGGGCCGTCGTCCATCGCCTCGCCGGCGAGGGCGCGCACATCGTATGCGCCGATGTGGATCGAGAAGCCGCCGAGGCGACGGCGCGGGAACTGACCGACCGGCTCGGCCCGGGCATCGGGATCGCGGGCACGGGGCTCTCCGCCTGCGGGCCCGCCCTCGGCCTGACGGTCGATGTCACCGATCGCGACAGCGTGCGTCGTCTGCTCGATCAGGTGATTCTCGCCTACGGCGGGCTCGATCACATCGTCCTCACCGCCGGCGTCTACGTCCCGCCCGATCGCGAAGGCCGCATCGATGACGAGCAGTGGAGAAGGACGTTCGATGTCAACGTCATGGGCGGCTATCTTGTCGTCGATGAAGCGCGGCGGATCTGGCAGGCGCAGGGACTGACCGGCAGCGTCGTGCTCACGACGAGCGTGAACGCCGTCGTGCCCAAGAAAGGCAGCCTGGCCTACGACGCGAGCAAGGCCGCGGCGAACCACCTCGTGCGCGAGCTGGCGATCGAACTCGCGCCGAACATCCGCGTCAACGCCATCGCGCCCGCCACCGTTGTCGAGGGCTCGACGATGTTCCCGCGCGACCGCGTCATCGCCTCTCTCGCCAAGTACGGCCTCGATTATTCCGAAGAGAGCTCCGATGATATGCTGCGCGCGCAGTTGGCCGACTTCTATGCCCAGCGCACGCTGACGAAACGGCCCGTCACGCCCGACGACCAGGCGGAGGCCGTCTGCTTCCTTCTCAGCGAGAGGGCGAGCCGGACGACGGGACAGATCCTGCCTGTCGACGGCGGATTGCACGAAGCGTTCGTGCGATGAGGCGGCGCATCTTCCGATCTCGATCGACTTCTTCGATCGCTGACTCCCTGATGTGAACAACCATGTCCAGGCACGCACATCTGGCCATCGATCTCGGGGCGGAGTCGGGGCGGGCGTTTCTCGGCGTGCTCGACGGCGAGGATCTCGCGCTTCACGAGCTGCACCGATTCACCAACGAACCGCGCCGTCTGTCCACGGGCCTGCACTGGGAGATCGATCGGCTCTGGGCTCATCTGCGCGAGGGTGCGCGCCGGGCTGTCCGCGCCGCGCACGAGCAGGGCGCCGATCTCCTGTCGCTCGGCGTCGATACCTGGGGCGTCGATTACGGCCTCCTCGATGACACGGGCCGGCTCCTCGAAGACCCGCACTGCTATCGGGATGAGCGCAACCGGGCCGCCTTCGACAAGCTGCTGGCTTCCATCGGCCGGGCAGCGCTCTACGAGGCGACCGGAATCCAGTTCATGGACCTGAACACGCTGGTTCAGCTAGTCGCCGCCCGCGAGGCCGATCCGGCGCTCATCGACCGGGCGAACACGCTTTTGTTCATGCCCGATCTGATGCATCACTTCTTCACCGGCCGGGCCGTCGCCGAGGCGACGATCGCGTCGACGAGCCAGATCGTCGATCCGCGCACGGGCGACTGGGCGGTGGAACTGGTCGAGGCGGCGGGGCTGCCCGCGAAGATGCTGCCCGGGATCGTGCCCGCGGGTTCCACGATCGCGCCGCTCCGCGCGGACGTCGCCCGCGAGATCGAAGCGCCGCAGTCGCTTCGCGTCATCGCCCCGGCCGCGCACGACACCGCCTCCGCCGTCGCCGCCGTGCCCGCCGAGGAAACGATGGAGTGGTGTTATCTTTCCAGCGGAACGTGGTCGCTCCTCGGCGCGGAGCTGCGCCGGCCGCACATCACCGATGCCGCGCGCGACGTGCCGTTCACGAACGAGGGGGGCGTGGACGGCACGATCCGCTTTCTGAAGAACATCGTCGGACTGTGGCTCGTGCAGGAGTGTCGTCGGCAACTTGCCGAAACGGGTGAGTCCTGTGACTATGACACGCTGACGAAGCTGGCCGAGGCGAGCGAGGCGTTTCGGACCATCATCGACACGAGCCACGCCCCGTTCGCCGCGCCCGGCCGAATGCTCGACAGGATTCGCGCTTATGCGAGGGCCACCCGGCAACCGGAACCGGCCACGCCCGGCCAGTTCGTGCGCTGCTGCCTGGAGAGCCTGGCCCTGGCCTATCGGCACACGCTCGGACAGCTCGAAGACGTCCTCGACCGGCGGTTCGAGGTGATGCACGTCATCGGCGGCGGGGGACGCAATCGGCTGCTCAATCAGATGACCGCCGATGCCATCGGGCGAGCCGTCATCGTCGGCCCGATCGAGGCGACCGCGGTGGGCAACATCCTCGTGCAGGCGATGGGTACGGGGCGCGTATCGGATCTGCCACATCTGCGCCGCATCGTCGCTTCGACTTTCCATCCGCAACGATACGCGCCGCGCGAGCCGCAGGCCTGGGAAGAGCCGTCCCGGCGATTCCGGGACCTGCTGGCCACGGAGGTGTCTGTCGAGTGATCACCGCCGGGGATCGGAAAGGCGATCCCGGCGCCGCCTCCGCCGGCGATTCCGGTACAATCGCGCCCGGTCCCGCCTGCCGCATCGGTCCGGCCTGAGGGAGGATGCTCATCCCGATGAAGCCATTCCGCGTCGGTATCGACAACTACTGTCTGATCGCCCTGGAGCTATCGCCCCTTGAAGAGCTTGAATGGGCGCGGGCGCACGGCGCCGATGGCGTTCAATTCAGCGGTCTGCATGCACCGGGAGATCGATCGGCCGATGAGGGGTTTCTCTCCGAACTCGCCGGCGCGGCCGCGCACCACGAGCTCTACCTCGAGTGGGGCGGCGGTCAGCACATCCCCTTCGATACGAGTTCGTGGGTGGAGTGCGACCTTCGTCCCATCAACGAGCGTGCGGCCCGGCAGGCCCGAACGCTGGGCACGTCCGTCATCCGATCCTGCTCCGGCGGGCTCATGCGCTGGAGCGATGAAGCGCCGCCCACCGAGGTGCTTCTCCGCGCGATGGCGGCGGCGCTGCGCGAGCAGATGCCCATGCTCGCCGACTACGGCGTGACCCTCGCCATCGAGACGCATTTCGAGTTCACGACGTTCGAGCTCCTGCGCGTCTTCGAGATGTGCGATGCCGAGCCGGGGGGCCCGCTGGGAATCTGCCTCGATATGATGAACCTGCTGACGATGCTGGAAGAGCCGGTCGCCGCCACGGATCGCATCCTGCCCTGGATCGTCTCGACGCACACGAAGGACGGCGGGCTTCTTTTCGACGAGCGCGGGCTGGTCTCCTTTCCGACCGAGGCGGGAAAGGGGCAGATCGACTTCGCCGGCATCCTTGCCCGGCTTTCCACCCTCGAGCGCGTCCCGAATCTTTCGATCGAGGATCATGGCGGAAGCTTCGATATCCCGATCTTCAGTCCCGCTTTTCTTTCGCGCTTCCCCGATCTCTCCGCGCAGGAACTGGCCCGGCTCGCTTGCATGGCCTGTGCGAACGGCGCGAGGCCGCCGGGGGAAAGGCTGAATCCGCTTCAGCGCGCCGCCTGGCCGCGGCAGTGCGAAGCGCGGGTTCAGAACGGAATTCGTAATATGAAGGCGCTCGTCGCGGATCGGTCGGAACTTCGTCCGACATCCCGCTCGTCCGGTGTCTGATCGTGCCGCATGGCGACTCCACGGCTCAATTTCGCCCATCGTGATGCCCTCCTCGAGACAGCGCGGGACCTCAACGTTCAAATTCCTTATGATGAGAATATCGATGTTCTGCTCGATCAGCTGACGATCGCCGGACATCGACTGCCGAACCGGCTCGCCATCCACCCGATGGAGGGATGTGATGCGGACGCACGGGGCGCGCCGACGGATCTCACGTTCCGCCGCTACCGCCGATACGGCGCCGGCGGCAGCGCGCTCATCTGGGTCGAGGCCACCGCCGTCGAACCGAACGGACAGAGCAACCCTCGCCAGTTGTGTATCACCCCGGAGAGTGTTGATACCTTTGCCGAACTTGTCGCGCACACTCGAGACGCGGCGCGCGAACGGTTTGGAGCCGACCACGCGGTCCTGCTGATCCTGCAACTGACGCATGCCGGCCGTTACGCCCGTCCCGGCGGTCGACCCGGGCCGCTCGTCGCGCAGCGAAATCCCGTTCTTGATGCCCGAATGGGGCTGCCCGCCGACCATCCGGTTATCGAGGATGATGCACTGGATCGTCTTCAGGATGCGTTCGTCGATGCGGCCGGCTTCGCGGCGAGGGCCGGCTTCGACGGGATTGATGTAAAGGCATGTCACGGCTATCTCGTCTCCGAACTGCTCGGCGCACTCCGACGCCGTGGAAGCCGCTACGGCGGCACATACGTGAACCGCACGCGCTTCCTGCGTGAAGTGATTCGTCGGATTCGCGAGGCGTACCCCGCGGTGCTGGTGACGAGCCGTTTCAGTGCGTGGGATGCAATCCCGGATCGAGGCGGATTCGGCTGCGGAGACGGTGATCCGCCGGCCGAAGACCCCGCCGAACCGGTTCGTCTGGCCCGTGCTCTTCGTGATCTCGGCTGCCCGCTGCTCAGCGTGTCGATCGGAAACCCGTACTACGCGCCTCATTACGGCCGGCCTTATAATACGCCCACCGCGGGCGGCGCGCGCGCCCCGGAGCATCCGCTGGCGGGTGTGGCGAGGCTGCTTCGCATCACCGCCCGTCTGCAGGAGGCGGTGCCTGACGTGCCGATCGCAGGGGCGGGGTACAGTTGGCTTCAGCAGCACGCTCCGAACGTCGGCGCCGCCGTCCTGCGCGCGGGCGAGGCCGGACTTGTCGGGCTCGGACGAACCGCGTTCGCCTACCCGGATGCCGCGGCCGATCTGATGCAAACCGGCGCGCTCGATGCCTCGAAGGTGTGTATCGCATGTTCATGCTGCAGTCAGCTCATGCGCGATGGAGGATGCGCCGGCTGCGTGGTGCGGGACGGTGCCATCTATGCGGCGGAATATAAGAAGGCGCGGCGGCGTGCGCGCCGTCGCGCCTCATCGGAGGATTCACACATTGACCAAAGGAATCGTACATAATGACGCTCGTCCGTGATGAGTTTCGAATCGGCGACGCCGTGTTTGCCGTCCATTCGGTGAATACGCTCGTCGTAGGAAGCGGGGCGGCCGGGTTGAACGCGGCGCTCCAGCTCCGGCGTCGCGGGCAGTGCGACGTTGCCATAGTCACTGAATGCTGGGGCGCCGGCGCCTCCTTCGAGGCAGGATCGGACAAGCAGACGTATTATAAACTCGCGCTCGCTCACGATCTCGACGATTCTCCGTATCGGATGGCCGAAGTGCTCTTCTCCGGCGGCTGCGTGCACGGCGACATCGCGCTGTGCGAGGCGCAACACTCGGCCGAGGCGTTTCATCATCTCGTATATCTCGGCGTGCCGTTTCCGCACGATGTCTACGGCGCGTACGTCGGATATCGAACGGACAATGATCCGGCGTCGCGGGCGACATCGGCGGGCCCGCTTACCTCGCGCGCGATGTGCGAGTGTCTTGGTGCGGCCGTGCGCGACCATGAGGTGCCCGTGTTCGACCGGCATCAGGTCATTGCGCTGCTGGTCCATGACGATGACGGGGAGCGCAGCGTCTGCGGCGCCGTCGCGATCGACAGGGACGCCGTTGATCGCGACCGGTGCGGGCTCGTGCTGTTCAACGCGGTCAACGTGATCCTCGCCACCGGCGGCCCGGGCGGCATGTACGCGAACAGCGTGTATCCCGTCCGCCAGGTGGGCGCGACCGGCGTCGCGCTCGCGGTGGGCGCCGCGGCGCAGAACCTGACGGAGTCTCAGTTCGGCATCGCGTCGATCGGCTTCCGCTGGAACCTCTCGGGGAGCTACCAGCAGTCGATCCCGCGTTATGTATCGACGGACGCACAAGGGAACGTTGAGCGGGAGTTCCTCAATGAACACTTCCCGTCGATGACGGCGCTGACGACGGCCGTCTTCCGCAAGGGATACGAATGGCCGTTCGATGCCGATCGCGTGCTCGGGGGCGGATCATCCCTGATCGATGTGCTGGTCCACCGAGAGATCTTCGAGCGCGGTCGACGCGTCTTTCTGGACTACACGCGCGATGCGGACGGCGGTCGATTGTCGGCCTTTACGCCGGCGATGCTGGATGAGGAGGCGCGCCGGCATCTCGCCAGATCGGATGCCCTGCTGACGACGCCGATCAGGCGGCTGCGCGCGATGAATGAGCCGGCCTATGAGCTCTTTCGTGAGCACGGGATTGATCTCGAGCGCGATCGCCTTGAAGTCGCCGTGTGCGCCCAGCATTGCAACGGGGGACTGATCGGGAATCTGTGGTGGGAATCGAACATGCGCCACCTGTTTCCCGTCGGAGAGATCAATGGCAGCCACGGCGTGCGGCGGCCGGGAGGGTCGGCTTTGAACGCCGGACAGGTCGGCGGAATCCGGGCCGCGATGTTCATCGCGAAGCGATACGCCCAATCGCCGCCGGGCCTGGAGCGCTTCGGCGAGATGGCGGCGGCCCAGATTCGCGCGCAATGGGAGCGTGTGCAGCGAATGTTGGCGCCGGGTGAGACGGGCGATCGGCTCTCGCCGGACGCCGTCGTTGGCGAGATCCGGCGGCGAATGTCCGCATCCGCCGCGATCCTGCGCGAGCCGTCGAAGATCGACGAGGCTGCGGAGGGGGCCCGGCGCCTGCTCGAGCGCGCCGAGAGGCACCTTCACGTCGCGACGGCGGGTGGGCTGCCCGGTGCGTTCCAGGCCCTCGATCTGTGTCTCACGCACTGGGTCTATCTGGAGGCGATCCGCGCCTATATCGAGCACGGCGGTGCGTCGCGCGGGTCGTTCCTCGTCCTCGATCCGGGCGGCGTCCCGGTCCATGAAGCGCTGTCGGATTCATGGAGGTTCATGCCGCCCCGACCGGCTTCCAAGCAAGGGGGTTCCATTCTCCGGGTCCGTCTCGCCGACGAGGGGACGATCGAGACGCGGCTGGTGCCGCCGCGGCCGATCCCCCGTGAGCATCCGTGGTTCGAGACGGTCTGGGACGACCACCGGCACGATCGTGTGGTACGATAGGCGCCCATGTCGCGGGAAGACCGTCCAGTTGCGCTGATCACGGGGGCGAGTCGGGGCATCGGCCGGGCGATCGCGCTGGAACTTGCGCGTGGAGGTTTCGATCTTGCCGCCAACGCCACGAGCTGGAATGCGGCGCAGCGCGAGTCGGGACTCGCCGAGGTCGAGGACCGGGTGATGGAACTCGGCGCCGCGTTCGAGCCCGTGCCGGGCGATCTCGCCGAACTCGCCGACCACGACCGCATCGTGGCAGCGACGCTGAACCGTTTCGGCCGCATCGATCTTCTCGTCAACAACGCCGGCATCGCGCCGCAGCCGCGCGTTGACATCATGGAGATGCCTCCCGAGAGTTACGATCGGGTCATGGCGGTGAATGCCCGTGGGACGTTCTTCCTCACCCAGCGGATCGTGCGGTCAATGCTCGAGGCGATCGACCGCGGAAGCGCGATGAACCCGGTCGTCATCTTCATCTCCTCCGTCTCCGCGGTTGCCTCGTCCGTCAATCGCGCCGAGTACTGCATCTCGAAAGCGGCGATCAGCCGGATGGCGCAGTTGTTCGCGGATCGCCTGGCGGCGCACGGAATCCGTGTCTACGAGATCCGGCCCGGGATTATCCGCACGGAGATGACCGCGCCCGTGCGCGAGACTTATGATCGGCGCATCGCCGAGGGGCTCATCCCGCAACAGCGGTGGGGCGAGCCGGAGGATATCGCAAAAGTCGTCGCGCAACTGGCCGGCGACAGTCTGGCCTATGCGACGGGGATCGTGTTGGAGATCAGCGGGGGCATGAATATAAGACGCTTATGACGCCGCCGCGCCGCGCGGCGGCGGTCGGGTGCTGCACGATGAAGAGGTCCGAACTTCTCTTGAACATGCTGCGGGATAGCCGGGTCATTGCGCTGCTGGCGCCGGAGCGCGCCGAGCAATGCGTGCAGGCGTGGGAGGCGCTCGAAGGGACGGGGGTGATTCTCGAAATCGCGCTGCGGACGCCGGTGGCGCTCGAGGGAATGGGCGCCCTGCGGGCGCGATACCCCGATGCGCTGTTCCTGGCGGGAACGGTCCTCATGCGGGAGGAGGCGGAGAAGGCGATCGAGGCCGGCGCGGCGGGGATCGTCTCGCCGGATTACTTCCCGGATGTCGTCGAGTGCTGCGCGCGACGCGAAGTCATGTGTATCCCAGGCGGGATGCACGACGCCGGCAAGCAACTGGTTCAGAAAGCCAACCTCTACGGATGCACGCCGGATGAGCTTCGACAGCGCCATCCCCACCAGTGGGTATACAAGTGCTTCCCCGCGATGACCGGAGGGCTCGCGGCGCTGGATGCCGCGCTCGCCTGGAAGTCCGTGTACCCGGACCTCGCCGTCGTCTACACGGGCGGGGTGACCGTCGACAACATCGCCGGGATCGTGCGGCGTGATCCGGATGCGATCGTGTGTGGATCCGCCCTCACCCGCGACGTGGATGATGCGAAGGCGATGCGGCGCGAGGCGGAGCGCTGGGTTGCGGCGGTTGAGCGCGGACGCACGCCGCAGACGCGCGCCCGACCGGCCGCGGCGCTGCCCGTAAGCGAGAAAAGGCCGACGATCGTCACCTTCGGCGAGCTCATGTTGCGGCTGTCGCCCCCGCGCGGACGTCGGCTCGGACAGACGACCGCATTGGATGCAGGCTTCGGAGGGGCGGAAGCGAATGTCGCCGCCGCCGTCGCGCGGTGGGGGGCGCGCGCCCGTTTCGTGAGTGCCGTGCCCGCCAATGCCCTCGGCGATGCCGCGATCGACACGCTGCGCGCGCACGCTATCGATACGACTTATGTGTTCCGCGAGGGTGAGCGCATCGGCGTTTATTATCTTGAACACGGCGCTTCGCAGCGCCCGTCGACGGTGGTTTACGATCGGGTCGGCTCCGCGGTCACGGGACTGGCGCCCGGCCGGATCGACTGGAGTGCGGTGTTCGAGAACGCGGACTGGTTTCATGTGACCGGAATCACGCCCGCATTGGGTGTCGCGCTCGCAGAGACGCTCGCCGAGGCCGTGCGCGGTGCGAAGGCCCGCAGCGCGCGGGTGAGTCTCGATATTAACTACCGGGGACGGCTCTGGTCGGCGGATGAGGCGCGACGCGGGCTGGTTCCCCTGTTGCCCGATGTCGACTTGTTGATTTCGAATGAAGCGGATATCCCGCGTGTGTTCGGGATCGGACAGGGCGCGATGGACAACGCGAGCGGCGATGTGGATCTCGACGCCTACGAGGGAATCGCGCGCGAGATGGCGCGGGAATACGGGATCAGGATGATCGCGATCACGCTGCGACAGAGCACGTCCGCATCGGACAACACCTGGTCCGCCTGCCTTCTCGACGGCGACGACTTCTATCGAAGCAGGCGTTACGCGATTCACGTCGTGGACCGCGTGGGCGGAGGAGATGCATTCGCGGCCGGCCTGATCTGGACGCGGCTGTCCGGCCGTCCGGCCGACGAGGCGCTCGAGTTCGCCGTCGCGGCCTCGTGCCTCAAGCAGACGATCGAAGGCGATTTCAGTCTGGCTACTCGGGAGGAAGTCGAGGCGCTCGCACGGGGGGGGACGTCCGGACGTATCAGGCGTTGATGATGCCACTGCGGAGACGTTAACATGCGAGGACCCGCATGGAGTTGAAGAAGAAGCTGACCGAAGCTGTCATTCGCGGGGATGCCGCGGAAACCGAGGCGCTGACGCGGCAGGCGATTGCCGCGGATGTCGATTTGGAGGAACTGCTTTCGGAGGCGATGATCCCCGCCATGGACGAGGTCGGCGGTCGGTTCGCGCGCGGCGAGTTCTTCATTCCCGAGTTGATGGTCGCCGCCCGCGCGATGAAGGCCGGGATGGCGTTGATCCGACCGCGTCTGGCGGCGAGCGAGGTGCAATCGGCCGGCCGTGTCGTGATCGGAACCGTGTTCGGAGACCAGCATGACATCGGCAAGAACCTCGTCGGATCGATGCTTGAGGGCGGCGGCTTCGATGTCATCGATCTCGGCTTCGACGTGGATCCGGAACGGTTCGTCGGTGCGGCGATCGAGCATCAGGCCCACGTCATCGGCATGTCTGCCCTGCTCACCACCACGATGCCCGCGATGCGAACGGTGGTCGAGGAACTCGAGAAAGCTTCGCTCCGCGGGCAGACGAAGATCATGATCGGTGGCGCGCCGATCACGCAGCGATTCGCCGATGAGATCGGCGCGGATGGGTACGCCGAGGACGCGGGTTCGGCCGTGGCGCTCGCGCGCGCCCTCGTCGCGGACGGCGGAAGCGTGAAAGGGCCGGGGCAATGAACGGAAGGCGATCGGCGGCTGGGGACCGGCTGCCCCGCAGACAGGAGGACGTTCGGACCGCATGACGCCGAGGGAGTTGGTCATCAAGACGCTTCGCTTCGAGGCGCCGCCACGGCTGCCCCGGCAGGTGTGGCTTCTTCCCTGGGCGAAGAACCGATTCCCGCAGGAGGCGGCCGCCCTCGCCGAGCGGTTTCCCGACGATATCGTAACGGCGCCGCCGGCATATGCGATTCCCCTTCCCGTCGACGGTGATCGCTACGCGGTCGGAACGTATGTCGACGAGTGGGGCTGCCGGTTCGAGAATGTCGCAGAGGGCATCATCGGTGAAGTCAAGAGGCCTTTGCTCGCCGACTGGTCGAGGCTCGATGACGTTCGAATCCCGGTCGAGCGCCTCGGCGTCGACGTCGAAAAGGTGAATACATTCTGCCGGGCGACGGATCGATTCGTCATCGCCGCCGCCGTGCCGCGTCCGTTCGAACGGCTGCAGTTTCTGCGCGGCTCGGAAAACGTGTTTTACGATCTGATCGACCAGCCGCCTGCGCTCCGGACTCTGCTCGGTCGCATTCACGACTTCTACCTCAGGGAGCTCGACGTGTGGGCGGGGACCGACGTGGATGCGGTGCAGATGATGGATGACTGGGGAGGCCAGCGGTCGATGCTGGTTTCCCCCGAGCTCTGGCGGGCCATGTTCAAGCCGCTGTATCGCGAGTACGTGGATCTCGCGCACGGGCGCGGCAAATACTTTTTTATGCATTCCGACGGATATATCCTCGACATCATGCCGGATCTTGCGGAACTCGGGGTGGATGCGATCAACGCGCAGGTATTCTGCATGGGACCCGAGCGGCTGGGCGAGCTGTGCGCAGGCAAGATCACGTTCTGGGGCGAAATGGATCGTCAGGCGCTGCTCGCGCGGGGTAGCATCGACGATATCCGCCACGGCGTGCAGCGGATGAGAAGCGCCCTGGAACGGCGGGGAGGGCTGATCGCCCAGTGCGAGTTCGGTCCGGGCGCGAAGCCGGAAAACGTCTGGGCGTTTTTCGAGGCGTGCGGCGGCGGCTGATCTCGATCGAACGGACCGAAAGGACATGAGAATGCGCCGGGGGCGGCGGCAGCGGGACAATGCAGCGCCGCGGAGGATCTGAAGCGTGCACGTGTTCGGACTTCATATCGTCGATGCCGGGATCATCGTGCTTTATGTCGGGGTCATGCTCTGGCTCGGCCGGCGCGCCGCGCGACGGACGAAAGATACGAGCGATTTCTTCATCGCGGGCAGACGACTCAACAAGTTCTATCAGTTCTTCCTCAATTTCGGGACGTCCACTGATGCGAATCACGCGGTGACCGTGTCGCGCGAGATCTACCGCCAGGGACTCGGGGGAATGTGGATTCAGTATCTGGTGTTGTTCCTCACGCCGTTCTACTGGTTCACGACGATGCTGTATCGGCGTTCGCGGCTGATCACGATCGGCGATCTGTTCACCGAGCGGTTTGAGAGCCGTTTTCTGGGCGGGGCGTTCGCGGTGTTCACGCTCGTGATGGCCCTCGTCGGCGCGGGGGCGAGCTACATGGTCGCGGCGAAGACGATGCAGGCCCTCACCCCCAAGGACCCGGCCCACTACACCGAGGTCGAAGAGGCTTCGGTGGAGGAGTACCGAGAGTATCGCGCGTTGGAGTCGGAGCTGGAGTACGGCCTGACGACGGATGACCAGGCGCGGTACGACGAACTCCGCGAGCGCCAGAAGCGCGGTGAGCTGCACTCATTCATCTCTTACCTCAATCCCATCGTGTTCTATTTCGCTTACGCGGCGATTGTCATCGTCTATACCGTGCTCGGCGGATTCACTGCGGCGGCGCTGACCGATGCCATACAGGGTGTTCTCATCATCGTATTCTCCCTGTTGCTTATCCCGATCGGTCTGCACGAGATCGGCGGCTTCTCCGGCCTGCACGCGCGGGTGCCGGATTACATGTTCGAACTGTTCGGATCGGGCGCGACGAGCGAGTATGCCTGGTACACGATCGTGGCGCTGATCGTCGCAAATCTCGTCTCGATCGTGGCGGCGGCGCCCATGATGGCGACCGCGGGCAGCGCGACGGACGAGATGACCGCGCGGGTGGGAATGATCGGCGGTATGTTCGGCAAGCGGATCATCATGCTCTTTTGGGCGCTCGCCGGGCTGCTCGCGATCGGGCTGTACAGCGGCCAACTGCACGACCCGGATCTCATCTGGGGGCACATGACCAGGCAACTTCTGTTTCCCGGTGCGATCGGCCTCATGCTCGCGGGCGTGCTCGCGGCGAGCATGTCGACGCTCGATGCGCAGTCCGTGACGAACTCGGCGCTCTTCATCAGGAACCTGTATGAGCCGCTTTTTTCCGGCCGCTCGGAAAGACATTATATTCTGATCGGGCGGATCGTGATCGTGGTGATTCTGCTGAGCGGCGTCGTGACGGCGCTGTGGGTCGACAACCTTCTCGAGCTGTTCAAGTACTTCATCTCATTGCCCGCGGTGTTCGGGGGCGCGATCTGGCTCGCCTTCGTCTGGCGCCGGCTGACGAAATGGGCGGTGATCATCCAGGTGTTCGTCTGCTTCACGCTCTACGCGGTGATCCCGAACGCGTTCCAGACGGTGGACGCGGTATGCCGCAACCCCGCTTTTCTCGTGCAGACGGAGCCGCGCGAGGTGATGATCTCAACCGGGGCGGTGGAAGAGGACGTGGACGCCGGGCGTGCGGAGTTCATCGGGCAGACGATCCGGAAATCGCACTACACGGAGCCGACCGGCGTGTTCTTCGCAAGGGTGGTGAGAGAGGATCCCGCCGATCCGTCCTCGCCGACGGTGGGGCGCGGTCGCTTCTGTGCGGAGGTGTGGGTCCTGAGCTGGTGCGGGATAGAGTTCAGCACCTTTTCAAAGGCGCAGCTTGTGGCCACACGCTTCGCGTTCGATGCGCTCTTTCCGTTTATTCTGTTGTTCGGACTGAGCTGGGTGACGAGACCGAATCGTCGGCAGGCGCTCGATCGCTTCTATGGAAAGCTGCACACGCCGGTGCAGGGATCGCCGATCGCGGAGCGGGAGGCGCTGGAGCGCGCCGCGCGACATCCGGAGATATTCGAGAAGAGCAAACTGCTTCCCGGTTCGCAGTGGGAGATTCTGAAGCCTACGTGGCTGGACGTGCTCGGGTTCGGCGGGAGCTGGGTGCTCGTCGTGCTCATCGTGCTCCTGCTGTGGCTGCTCGCGACGACCGGGTCGTAGACGGGCAGGGGAAGCGAGGAGCGCCGTCGCACTACGCGCGACGTGCGAAGAAACAATAGTCGCGCAGATCGACGGAGCGGCCGGGTCGCGCCCACGGCGCATGAAGTTCGTGGGGCAGGGCATGATGTGAATAGCACTCGCGAAGCATTCGCGGCAGATCAGGCACGTGCAGAAGAGGATGGCCCGAGAGGATGTGTTCGGCGACGTGGTCAGCGGGAAAGACGATCGGTTCGGGAACCGACTCCTGGATCCCGTTTACGCAGACGGTGTGCGCGCGGGCGGCAGGAAGACCGCATGCGGGCAGCGAAGCGGCGCGCCGCGCCTCGAGCGAGGCCCACAGCTTTGTGGCCTGTGGCGCGCTGTTCGGGGACGGATACGTGCGAACTGATTCGTCATCGCGGAACGCGACGATGGGAGCGTTCCCCCCGGCGAATTCAACGGTCGCGTCTTCGAACTCGAGTAGAAAGGCGGGATCGGAGACTTCGCTCACCGCGTGAGAGGCGAGAAAGACGAGGTCAACGTCGCTGTCCGTGCGGATGCGGACCGCGATGGTGTCATAGTTCTCGATGGGATTGGCGCGATAGGTTTCCGCGACCAGTTCGCGAGGAACGGCGCTGCGTCCGGGGGCGTCGCCAAGGAGGAAGAGAAGGTTATGAAGATCGTGCGCCATCGCGTTGTTGGCGGGACTGTCCAGGATCCAGCGGCCGGTGTCATCGTGCTGACGACCGACCCATGCGTTGCGGGTGTAATAGGCGCGGCTGCGCGGCCACAAGGTGAGTGACCGGGCGCGCCGGGGCGCTCCGAACAGACCGGATTGGATATCATGTTTCAGGCGCAGATTCGACGGGCTGAAGGACCATTGATATCCGATCGCCACGAACGCATCCGAGCGCCGTTCCTCTTCGAGCATGCGATCGACCTCCTGCACGGTGGCCGCCGCCGGTTTCTCACACAGCACCGCACTGCCGTGATGTAATGCGAGGCAGGTCTGGGGGCAGTGGAAGTGAATCGGCGTAGACAGGACGGCAAGATCGGCGGTGGCTGTCGAGTAGAACTGTTCGAGGGAGGCGTGAATGGGAATGCCGCGTCGACGCAGCTCGTCGGCGCGGGGTGAACGGTCGGGGACGGGATCCACGACGGCGAGAAGATGACAATCCGATCGTCGCGGTTCGTCGAGAAGGGCCTGGAGATAGACCTCGCCGTATCCGCCGATTCCTGCGAGCACAATGGTAAGATCATCGCGCACAGAGAATCACCTGATCGCCCGCTCCGGAAGATCGACTTCGATGAATCGAGCCGCGTCTCGTTCCCAGCGAAGGGTCTTGATCTCGAAGGGAGTCAACGTGACGGTTATGTTCGCGTAAGCCGAGGGCACGGAGACGGTCGTGGTCCGCTTACGACCGCTGGGCTCATACAATCGGATTATGAGGTCATCATTGTCTTCCGCGTACTTGATCGCGGAGACCTGCACGGTGCGGTCGCTGAGAGCGACGCCGGGAGCGGGCAACCTGCCGGCGCCGGACGGAGAGAAGGAAAGGACCATGGGTGCCTCGGCCTTGGCCAGTGCTTCGCGATCGACGCGGGCGAGGCGGCTGGAGGCCGGGCCCGCGTTGAGCCAGAATCGAAAGATATGATGGCCCTGGTCGATGCGCGGCGTGTAGCGATCGGGGCAGGTGATCGGATCGCCGTCGACGGGATGGCCCGCGTGGGCGGGGGCGCGGAGAAGCGAGATCCGCAACTCACCGCGGTTCATGTCCAGTCCGTACGTGGCGTCGTTTATGCATGTAAACGCATGTGTGCCGTTCGTGGAGAGGACGGCCGCCCACTTGTGTGCGACGGCTTCGTCGCCGTTGGCGGGAAGCTCGCAAGCGCCGAACGCGGTCTGTCCGAGGCAGGATGAAGAGGCGAGCAGGGTGGGAAAAGACAACTTGAGCATCCGATCCGTTTCGTTCCAGCAGATGCGCGCCTCGAGTTCCATTTCGCCGCCGGACTTTGGAACTTTATATCTGTATGATGCGAAAGAAGAACTAACGCGCAACATCGCCTCAATGACCGTGCGGACCGGTCCGTCCTCGATGACCCGGACCGCGGGAAGGCTGTCGTTGTCATGCCCGGCGAGTCGCGCGGCGTCACGCTTCGACATGAGGCGCGACCGTTCGAGGACGTTCCGGAAGCGCGTGACCTTCATGCCCCACGGATCCGCATCGTCTTCGAGAAGGAGGAGACGGCATGCGCCGGGCTTGAGGCAATCGACGCCGTGAACACGATACCGGTCGATAAGTCCCGTCCGCATACTTATCACCAGTTCGAGGTCGGCGGTCTTAAGGCGGATTGCGTTGTCACGCACGCGCACCTTCCGGCGGGGGGGCCGGGGCGCGAGGTCGAGGCGACAGTCGAAACGGTTCATACGGCCGGGTCGGAGCAGGGCGTCGAACACGATTCGCTTGCGATGGTCTTCGTTGATGTTGCAGTACGGGCGCTCGGCCTGGGCGGCGATGTTTCTTCCGTCACGCGACACGATGGGCTGGAGAGAGCCGCGCGTGCGGTGCGGCCAGTGCGGCTGAAGTTCGCATTCGACAATCGCGCGAACGGGGTAGGGGTGCGGGTTGAAGACGAGGATCGGGAACTCGCCCGCGCGGGCCTCGCGCTGGCCGGCGGAGAGCGCGAAGAACGCGCGGGCCCGGATTCGCGAGGTAATGGTCAGGCCGTGACCAAGCGAGCGGAGAACGGCCCGCTCGACGGGCTCGATGGAAGTGCCGGCTAGGGCATCGTGAAACTGGGCCGCGGCGAGATCGCAGGCCGCGTCGTGCAGATCCGCGCGGGGGTAGGGCATGAGTCCCTGGAGCGCGGCGGTGGAGGCCATCTTCTCGGCCATGAACAGGTCGTTCTCGAGCGCGCGATGATCGCGCTTGACGCGCATCATCGATGTGTAACAACCGACCGCCCAGGGATTCAGGTCACGATCGTGCTCGGGCAACGGGGTGTCAATTGAATGTAAGTTGCCGAAGAAGGCCTCGGGGGTCGAGTGGCGAATGTCGAGATCGGGCCGGTCGCGCATAAGGCCGGCGAGGTCGGCCAGATCACGCCGGGAAGGTCCGCCGCCGTGATTCCCGACTCCCCACGGCGCGATCATGCAGGGCTGGAGCTCGCGTCCGGCGAGCCAGTCTTCGATCTTGCGCCGCGCGCCGCCCGGAGGAGAGTTATAATGGACGGAGGCGCAGACGGCGGTGATTCGCGAGCCGTCGAACCCGATCCAGGTCACGGCATCGCCGGGAAGATTCGTCTCGTGAGGCTTGGGCCGGCAATACAAATAGGAATCGTATCCGCTGCGGGCGAGGATCTGGACGAGGCCGCGGGTATGACCGAACGAATCGAGGTTCATTGCGGTGGTGGGCTCGACGCCGAACTTGTCGCGGAAATACCGCCGGCCGAGGAGGATCTGGCGGACGAACGATTCTCCGCCCGGCATATTGCAATCGGGCTGCAGGTACCAGCCGCCCATGATGTGCCATCGCCCGTCGCGGACGAGGCGCTGGATACGGGCGAACAGATCGGGCTCGTAGTCCTCGACGCCATGCATTACAAGTGGGTCGAGGAC
>JAXHTH010000182.1:0-22896 GCA_034211115.1 Planctomycetota bacterium
GTTGAAACACGGAGGGCCACGGAGGGCCACGGAGGATGAAGAAGGGTGGGGAGGAAGGGAAAAGGAGAGAAGAGGAGCGGAGAGGAGAGAAGAAGAGAGAGCGGGGGGTCCTGGTGGGTCAGTTGGCGCGGCGGAGGATGCCGTCGCGGAGGCGGAGGGCGTTGAAGTTGATGAGCAGGCCGGCGGGTTTGTGCGAGAGACGCAGGTACGTCATGAGCTGCGCTTCGTGGATGGGGAGGATCTTCTCGACCGCCTTGAGCTCGACGACGACCTGATCGTCGACGAGGAGGTCGATGCGGAAACCGCAATCGAGCGTGATCGTGTCATACTCGACCGGAAGCTCGACCTGCCGCTCGACCCGAAGGCCGGCCTTGACGAGTTCGTGTGCCAGGCACGTCTCGTAGACGGATTCAAGCAGCCCCGGCCCGAGCGCCCTGTGCACCCGAATCGCCGCCCCAATCACCCTTTCCGTCACATCGCCGCACTTCAACCCCATAGCGACTCATTCTATCCGATTCCCTCCGTGGCCCCCCGCGGCCCTCCGCGTTTCAACTCTGCTGGTCATGAGAGCGTCCGGAGGCCATAATCCCCTCCATGGACGCGTTCTGGCGATTCGTGCGACAGATGCTCACCCGCCACCGGGGCGGGCTGATCGTCGCGCTGCTCTTCGCCTTCCTCTCCGCCGGCGGGCTGGGGATCGGGCTGCTCAGCCTCGCCCCGGTGATGAAGATCATCCTCAATCCCGATGACGGCCGATCGCTGCGCGACCTTGCGACGGAATACAACGAACAGGGCGGGAACGTGATGGACATCCCGCAGGCGATCGTCGACCGCCTGCCGAAAGATCCCTTTCAGGGCGTGCTGCTCATCGTCGGCGGCCTCGCGATCCTCACCATCCTCGGGGCGACGGCCAACTTCATCCACCAGTACCTCAGCCAGACGATCACGACGAAGATGATCGCGCGGATCCGGGCCGATGCGTTCGACAACGTCCTGCACATGCCGCTTTCGCGGGTCGTGCAGCGCGGGCCGTCGGAGTTCGTCGCGCGGATCGTGCGCGATGCGGCCGAGCTTCAGCGGGGGCTCATCGCGCTGGTGAGCAAGTCGGTGACGCAGGTGACGAAGGGGCTGGCCGCGTTCCTGGTCGCGATCTACTTCGACTGGCGGCTGACGCTCATCGCCATCGTCGTCGCGCCGATTCTCGTCGTCGTGCTGCGCAAGATCGGCAAGCGCATCCGCCGCGGCACGCGCGGTTCGCTCAAGGCCCAGGAAGGGCTCCTGCGCGTGGCGACGGAGTCGCTGCAGGGCCTGCGATCGGTGAAGGCGAACACGGCGGAGTCCGAATCGAAGCGGCGGTTCGAGGTCATCAACGATGATGTCGTGCGACACGAGCTGCGCATCCGCATCGCGCGGGCGCTGTCCGGGCCGCTGATGGAGACGCTGGCGGTGTTTGCGATCGGGGCGCTGGCGGTGATCGCCGCGCGGGGGATTCTCGCGGGCGACCTGCCGCTGGAGCGGTTCATCCTCGCCCTGGGTGCGCTGGGCGTGGCGGGGACGTCCTTCCGGCCGCTGGCGGGCTTGGTCAACGAGATGCAGGCGGCGTCGGCGCCCGCCCAGCGGCTGGCCGACACGCTCGCCGAGCCGATCGAGGCCGCCGACGACGCGGCGCGCCCGGCCCTGCCGCGGCATCGCCAGTCCATCGAGTTCCAGTCGGTTCGCTTCACCTATCCCGCGGCCGACGAGCCGGCGCTCGATGGCATCTCGCTTCGGATCGGGCACGGCGATCGGATCGCCCTCGTCGGCCCCAACGGCTCGGGGAAGACGACGCTGGTCAGCCTCCTGCCGCGCCTGATCGCCCTCACCTCCGACGGCGGCAGCGTCCTGATTGACGGCACCGACATCGCGGGCGTGTCGCTGCGCAGCCTGCGCCGGCAGATCGGCGTCGTCACGCAGGAGACGGTCTTGCTCCGCGGCTCGGTGGCGGAGAACATCGCCTTCGGCCTGCCCGATGTCAGCCGCGAGCAGATCATCGAGGCGGCCAGGCAGGCCCACGCGCACGACTTCATTTCGGCCCTCTCGGGCGGCTACGACGCCGACCTCGCCGAGCAGGGGGCCTCCCTTTCCGGGGGCCAGCGGCAGCGGCTGGCCATCGCGCGGGTGATCCTGCGCGACCCGTCGATCCTCATTCTGGACGAGGCGACGAGCCAGGTCGATGCGGAGTCGGAAGCGCAGATCAACGCCGCGCTGAGCGAGTTCTGCCGGGGGCGGACGGCCGTGATCATCGCCCACCGCCTGGCGACGGTGCTCAACGCCGATCGGATCGTGGTCCTGGACGCCGGGCGGGTGGTGGACGAGGGCACGCACGAGGCGCTTCTGGAGCGATGCGCCCTCTATGGCCGATTGGCTCATACACAGCTCGTGGGAGCGACGAGCGGAGGATAAGCCAGGATGGCGCGACACTCATTCCCGGCGGCGATGATCTGTGTTCTGATGCTGGCCGGTGGCGGAGCGGCGTTCGGGGTGGAGGGAAATCGCCCGCCGCCCGCCGATGCGCGTTCCATCGACCGCTACATCGCCGATCTGGCCGATGATGATGTGCGCTGGAACGCCCAGACCGCGATGTCGCGCCTGCGGCGGATCGGGCGCGCTGCGGAGCCGCAGCTCGAAGCGGCGCTGCATTCCCACGACTGGCAGCAGCGGCAGCTCGCGGCGCACTGCCTGCGCGGGTTGGAGGGGTACGAGCCGTCCGACCGGCTGCTGGAGGTGACCGTCGAGGGATTGCGCGATGATGATCTGCCCGTAGAGACACGACGGGGGCGGCAGACCGCCTACACCTGCGTCTACAACGCCGCGCGAGGGGCCCCCTATCTGTTGCGACACGCCACGCAGGCCGAGGTGTACCTGCTGGAAGGGCTGGGCTCGGACGATGAGCAGCAGCGGTTCCTGTGCGCCTGCATCCTCGGACACGCGGGACTGCAGAGTGGGATCCCCGACGGCGTGCCCGTTCTCCTGGAGCATCTGCGCGATAACGATATCCCGGGCGATGCAATGCTCAGCACGGCGGCGCTGTACCGGTTCGGTCTGGAGGTGATGCCTCATCTGCTGGCGGCTCTCCCTGAGGCGGATGATCAGCAGGCCCGGCTCATCGACCTGATCGTGCTGGATCTGACCGACCCGCCGGAGAATGAGGAGGAACTGCGGGCGCGGAAGAGCATGCAGGACGTCACGGACATCTACTACGATCCCGCCCTCCAATCCAAGCTGGCGGGTCCACGCGTGCGCTTCTGAGCGAGCTTGCCGGCGGTGGGGAAGGCCGACTACGGAAGGAACTCCGGCACCTCCGTGGGGTAGGAGTAGATGTTGTCCTTCCTCGCTTCCTTCAGGGCTTCCTGAAGCTCTTCGCCGTACATGCCGGTGAATTCGCTGTAGAGCCCGAACCGCTGGTCGGGTCCGGCGGAGATGAAGCAGACGCGCCGGTCGCGCGCGATGCCGTAGTACTGCTCGTTGCGCGTCTGCTCGGTGCCGTCCGGATCGACGATCGGCGTGCCGGGCCCCGCCGGCGCGCCCGGGTGGGTGGCGTAGATGGGCACGCCCCAGGCGTCGAGGATGGTCATGCCGCCGATGAACTGCTCGTACTGGTCTTCGGCGCCGGGCGGGATCCACGCCGGCATCTCGCCCTCCTCGTAGATGAAGATCAGGTCAGGATCGATCTTCGCGATCATGTCCTTCACGCGCTGATTGCGCTGAATGACTCCAAGCAGTTCGGTGATGATGAGTGTGAACTCGCGATCCGACCAGATGTCATGGCGATTCGGGTCGTCGCCCCAGGAGAGCTTGCGGTCGGCGGTCAGCTCCCATTCCCGCTGGGCCAGGTCCAAGAGGCGGATGATGTCTTCGGTCTTGTGAACCTCGGCGCGCTGTACGAGGGCCACGGTGGCGCTGACGGTGAGGCCGGTCAGGAACGCGATCACGCCGATGGTGACGATGAGCTCCACGAGCGTGAAGGCGCGGCGCCTCTCCTGCGGCCGGTGCGGCGTGATGGGATCGGAAACTCGCTGTTTCATGTTCTGTCCTCACTCTTGCCCGGGACGGGTCGAGTCATCATCCTGTGCATCAGGGTCGTAGAAGTGCGGCAGCAGCCGCGGCTCTTCCAGCGGCGACAGCTCGTAGAGCACGAGCTTTCCGAGCTCCCGGCGGAACACGTTCAGATCGCTCGCTTCCGGCACGGTCGGTCCATCGTCCGCTTCGAGACGGTCGATGAACACGATCACGCGCCGGCCGTCCGCCTCTGCGAGCATGGAGATCGTCCAGCGGGTGATGGTGTTGCTGTAGGCGAGCCCCAGCATGGCGGCGTCGTCGGGCAGGTCATCCACGAGCAGCCGCTGCCCGAGCTGGCGGCGGAAGGTGTCCTGGAACTCCTCGTCCGTGCGGCAGACCCAGTCCGGGCGGAAGCCGCTCTCGATCTTGTCCTCGTAGACCGCCTGCATGCTGCGCCACGGCTGGGGGGCGTACGGATCGGGCGTGCGCGGACCGGGCCCCAGCGCGGACCAGATCATCCATCCGCCGAGGACGCAGAGCATCACCGATGCGGCGATGGCGAGCGGCCGAAGAAACCGCAGCCGATCGGTCGTGCCGCGGGTCTCGCGCCGGGATGGATGTTCCTTCCGCGGCTTCGGCGCGCCGTCGAGAAGATCGCGCAGGCGCTGCGGCGCGGGCGGGGTCATCATCCGTCGCAGCGAGGCGTCGATGTCGCCCTGGCGGAGGAGCTCTTCCCGCAGCATCGGATCGTCGGCCAGATCGCGCTCGAACGCGTCGCGCTGCTCGTCGTCCAGCATGTCGTCGAGATAGAGATCGAGCAGGGCGTCAGGTTGGGGATGGGCGGCGTGCGTCATGGTGTGCCCTCCCGCAGTCGTGTGTGGTGTGGTCGGCGGTGACGGAGCCGCTCGCGCAGCGTGCGCCGCGCGCGGTGCACGTGGCTCATCGCGGTGCCCTCGGGAATGTCCAGGGCCAGCGCGATGTCGCGATAGGGCAGCTCGAGGATCGTCCGCAGCAGCAGGCAGGCCCGGGCGATCTCATCCAGCGTCGCGAGTGCCGCGCAGACGTCTTCATCAAAGCCCTGCTGCTCGGGCCTCAGCTCGCCGCGCGCCGCTGCGGGCGCCGCGGGCGCGGCGGTGGTCGTGCTGCGCGGCGCGGCCGGCGCCGCGATCACCTGTTCATCAAGCGCGCCGGCGGCACGGCGCTGCCTCCGTCGCGCGTGATTGAGCGCCACGAACCGGACGATGCGCCCCGTCCAGGCCACGAAGCTCGTGTCGGGGTGGAACTGATCGAGTTTGCCCAGCGCGATCATCGCTGCTTCCTGAAGGACATCGTCGGCCTGATCCCGACGGCCGAGAACGCCGGCGGCGATGCACCACAGCGTGCGCGAACACGCCGTGAACTCCTCGGCGAACGCATCGGGGCTCAGGCGTCTCGCGTTCGCGCCGGCAAGCCGGCCGTCGATGGGCGTCGAAAGCGAGCTCATTCCCCCACCAATGTCGCGGCGCGGACCGTTTCTTGCGGGATTCATCCGGGTTTTGGCGGATTGTCGGCGCAACACCGCTTTTTCCGGGCCGTGCAATGCACGCGGGCCGGGCTGACATACACCACCCGGCGAGCGGCGTGGCTCCGGGCGACCCCGTGCTCCGCTTTGCTTCGCCGCCCGCAAAAAACAAAGCGCGGGCCATCGCATCCGAGCTCGCGGAAACAGAAGAACCTGTGAAAAGGAGATGACACATCATGTTCGACCCGAAACGCCCTGCACTGTTGCTGCTCGGTGCGGCGCTGCCCGTGATGATGGGCGCGACCACGCACGAAGTGTCCGTACGCAACAACGTCTTCGTACCGGAGGACATCGTGGTCGCCCAGGGCGACACCGTCCGCTGGGTCTGGGAGGAGGGATTCCACACCGTCACGTCCGGCGACAACTGCACGTACGACGAACTCCACTTCGACGAGGACATCGACTCGAACAACCCGGTCTTCGAGTGGGTGGTTCCCGGCGATGTGGTCGGCGAGGTCCCGTACTATTGCCGGCCGCACTGCGTGGTGTTCGACATGGTCGGAACCATCACCGTTCTCGAGCCGGGCGAGATGGTCGAGTTCCGGATCACGCTTGACGGAAGCCAGGTAGTCCCTCCGGTCGACACGTCGGGAAGCGGAAGCGGCACCGCGACGCTCGATCTCGGCACGAACATGTTCAGTTGGGAGATCAGCTTCTCCGATCTGGAAGGCACGCAGACCGCGGCCCACTTCCATGGCGCTGCACCATACTGCGCCAACGCGGGGGTGCAGGTGCCGCTAACCACGGGCAGCCCCGTCATGGGCTCGGAGATCCTCACCGTCCAGCAGGCCGAGGATGTTCTCGCCGGCCTGTGGTACGTCAACATCCACACCGACCTCCACCCGGGCGGCGAGATCCGCGGCCAGGTCATGCCCGCGCCGCTGGACGACCCGATCGAAGATGTGATCGCCATGGGCGACGTTCACATCCAGCTCGACGCCGTCGCCGACGGCCTCACCGCCCCGAACTGGGGGACCGCCGCGCCCGGCATCGAGGATCGGCTGTACGTGACCGACCAGGACGGCGTCATCTGGAACGTCAATCTCGACTCGGGCGACAAGAGCGTCTTTCTCGACGTGAGCGATCGCCTTGTCAGCCTGGGGATCTTTGGCGAGGGGAGTTTCGACGAGCGTGGCCTGCTCGGCGTCGCCTTCCATCCCGAGTATGCCGACAACGGGCGGCTCTACACCTACACCTCCGAGCCGGTGGACGGCGAGGCGGACTTCTCCACCATCCCCGACGGCTTCAGCGCCAACCACCAGTCGGTCATCACCGAATGGCAGGTGCAGAACCCGGGCGATCCGGACGCGGTCGTCG
Source organism: Planctomycetota bacterium (assembly GCA_034211115.1). Taxonomy (GTDB): domain Bacteria; phylum Planctomycetota; class Phycisphaerae; order Phycisphaerales; family SM1A02; genus JAXHTH01. The sequence goes on from JAXHTH010000182.1 coordinate 6,917, forward strand.
ATCCCGGTTCGGCCCGCGAGGTGCTGCGCATCGACCAGCCGCAGTTCAACCACGACGGCGGCGCGGTCGTGTTCGGGCCCGATGAAATGCTCTACATCGCCCTCGGCGACGGCGGCGACGCCGATGATGAGGACGGCGGGACCGATCCCTTCGACGAGCCCGTCGTCGGACACGGCTGCGACGGAAACGGCCAGAACGTCGAGACCATCCTCGGCACGATCCTCCGCGTCGATCCCGACGGCTCGGACTCGGCCAACGGCCAGTACGGCATCCCCGCAGACAATCCCTTCGTCGGCGGGGACGGGATCGATGAGATCTTCGCCTACGGTTTCCGCAACCCGTTCCGTATTTCCTTCGACTCGCTGACGGGCGAGCTCTTCGCCGCCGACGTCGGGCAGAACGACATCGAGGAGATCGACGTCGTCATCCCCGGCGGCAACTACGGCTGGAATCTCAAGGAAGGCTCGTTCTTCTTCGTGCGCAACGGCGCCTCGGACGGCTACGTGACCGACCGAGCCCTCAACGCGCCTCCCGACCTGATTGATCCGATCGCCGAGTACGACCACGACGACGGCCTGGCGATTGTCGGCGGGTTCGTCTATCGCGGGACGAAGATCCCGCCGCTGATCGGACGCTACGTGCACGGCGAGTTCGCGCGGACGTTCAGCAACGACGGCCGGCTGTTCTACCTCGACGAGACGAACACCATCCTCGAGTTCCCGCCGCTGATGCGGTCCGATCTGGGACTCTCGCTGCTGGGATTCGGGGAGGACGGCGACGGCGAGCTGTACGCGCTGGCCAACGCGACCGGCACGCCGTTCGGCGAGACCGGCGTGGTCCTTCGCATCACCACCCGGCCCGGCGACCTGGACGCCGACGGCGTGGTGGGCACCGCTGATCTTCTCGCACTGCTCGGCAACTGGGGGCCGTGCGAAGGCTGCCCGGCCGACATCGACGGCGACGGCGTGGTCGGAACCGCCGATCTGCTCACCCTGCTGGCCAACTGGGGCTGATCCACCATCACACGGCCGCTGATGATTCCTGCGGCCGACCGCGACCGCGTCCGGCCGTCCGAATCCCGGCCCGAGCGGGCGCCCTGCACGAGGCGGGGCGCCCGTTCGTCTTTTGGCCGGCCGATCACGCGGCGTCGGGGCTGATACGATCTGATCATGCGCCGGCTGCTTCTGACGCCCCGTCAACGGCTTGTCGCCCTGGTCCTCGTCCTTTTCGCCTTCGGCTGCGCCGAGCCGGCCGGCGATGCGACCACGGAGGCCGACGAGATCAGGATCGTCAGCCTCAGCCCGGCGATCTCACGCACGCTTCTCGACCTGGGCCTGGAGGAGCGGATCGTCGGCCGCAGCCCGTTCTGCGATTTCCTCGATCCCGCGATCCCCGTCGTGGGCGATCTGCATGGCGCCCAGTTCGAGCGCCTCATCGAGCTTGACCCGACGCACGTGCTGGTCCAGTCGCCGCAGGCAGGGATTGATCCGGGGCTTCGCGAACTCGCCGACGAGCACGGCTGGAAGCTGGCCGGCTGGCGCGGCGTGAACACCATCGATGACATCGAGGCGATGGTGCGCGAGCTTCCCACCGTTCTTTGCGAGCCGGGCAGCGATGAGCTGGCGGCCCTGGGCGCTCGATCCGCGGAGCTGTTGAATGAGATCGCCGCCGCTCTCGCGCCGGGCGAAACGGACGATCAGGTGTGGCGCGGCCGGACGTTGCTGGTCTACGCGATGTCGCCGCTTGGGGTGTTCGGACGCGGCACCTACCTGAACGATGTGCTGGTGCGGTGCGGCGCCGGCAACGCCGTCGAGGCGGAGGGATGGGTCCAACTGACGCTGGAGGACGTGACGCGGCTCGATCCGGGCGCGATCATTCTCATCCGTCCCGGGCCGCGCAATCAGCCCGCTGAGCCGGTCGATCCCATCGACGCGGCCGGCGCGCTGGCGACGCTGGACATCGAGGCCGCGCGCGCGGAGCGGATTGCGATCCTCTCCCACCCCGATGCGCTCATGCCGTCGACGGCGATCTCCGAGGTCGCCGCAGAACTGCGCGATGTGCTTCGCCGTCTCAACCGGCCGAGTGAGCCCGGATCGTGATGTCCCTGACGCGGCGCCAGATCCTCGGCCTGCTCGGTCTGCTCGTGATCACGCTGACCGCGGGCGGGCTGCGGCTGCTCGTCTATCGCGACCTGGAGGGCGTGCTGACCTGGAGCTGGCCGGCGCCGGAGATCGCGCGTCTGCGGTGGACGGCGGTGGCGGTGGCGGCGATCGCCGGCATCTCGCTGGCCGTCTCCGGCGTGCTGCTCCAGGCGCTGCTGCGCAATCCGCTGGCGTCGCCGTTCATCCTCGGCATCTCCAGCGGGGCGGCGCTGGGGGTGATGACGGCGTTGTACGTCGCGTACGTGACGAAGCGGTCGTGGGTGCTGGCGGGCTCCGACACGCCGCCGGCCCTGCTGGGGGCGATGCTCACCCTCGCCGTCGTCTATCTGCTGGGCCAGCGGCGCGGGTGGCTCGATCCACTCTCGCTGGTGCTGATCGGGGTGGTGGTGTCGGCGATCTGCGGGGCGCTGATCATGTTCCTCCAGCACCTGGTGCCGCAGGGGCTGCGCGGCGACCTGGTGACGTGGATGATGGGGCACATCCGGCAGAGCGTGGGGGCGCCGTTTCTCCTCACCGCCGGCGGGCTGGCGCTCGTCGGGACTATTGTCGCCCTGCTCATGGGACGGGCGATGGACGCGGCCACGCTGGGCGACGATGAGGCGCGCAGCATCGGCCTGGCCATCGGCCCGCTGCGCCTGGCGCTGTTCTTCCTCGCCGGCGTCCTCACGTCGGTCGCGGTCGCGCTGGCCGGTCCGATCGGATTTGTAGGGCTGATTGCGCCGCACGCGGCGCGGCTGGTGCTGGGCCCGCGTCACGCGGCGCTCGTCGTCGGCGCGGCGCTGGTGGGGGTGACGCTGCTGGTGGGGGGCGACGTGGTGTCGCAGAGCATCGCCGTCAGCGGCGGCCGCATGCCGGTGGGCGTGTTCACCGCGCTGATCGGCGGCCCCGCGTTCATCTGGCTCCTGCGAAGCGGAAAGGGGCAGGTGTGAGCGTTGTCGTGCGCAACCTGGGTTTCGCCTACGCCCGCCTCCCGGTGCTGGGCGGGATCGAGGCGGAGGCGCAGCCGGGTCGCATCACGGCCGTCCTCGGCCCCAACGCGGTGGGCAAATCGACGCTGCTGCGGTGTGCGATCGGTCTCTTGCGGCCGGACGAGGGCGACGTCCTGCTCGGTGGGAAGCTCGCCCATCGTCTGCGGGCGCGCGAGCTGGCGGCCCTTGCCGCTTATGTTCCGCAGCGGTCGATCGTCTCCGCGGCGTTCACGGTACGGGAAGTGGTTCGCCTGGGGCGCTACGCGGTGGGCAGGAGTGAGCGAAGGGTCGAGGAGGCGATCACGACGATGGAGCTGACCGCGATCGCCGAGCGGCCGTACCCGGCGCTGTCCGTGGGGCAGCAGCAGCGAGTGGCGCTGGCCCGGGCGCTGGCGCAGGTGCCGGAGCGGGGGATCCTGATTCTGGACGAGCCGACCTCGGCGATGGACATGCGGCGCGCCCGTAACTGTTTCAGCGTCCTGCGCCGGCTGGCCGATGAAGGAGCCACGGTGTTGATGGCGATGCACGATCTTCCCGCGGCGGCCGCGCTGGCCGACGACGTCTGGCTGCTCGCGGCGGGGGCGCCCGGTCACCTCGCCGCCTCCGGGCCGGTCGAGCAGGTCATGCGGGGCGATCGACTGGAGCGGGTGTTCGGGGTGGGGTTCGAGTGGGCGCGGCGAGGCGATGGGAGCCGAGTCCTGTTGCCGGAGACGCGCATCGACGCAAGTTCGACTACAATGTGAGCGTCATGGCGAGCTACATCACCTACATCATCATCGCCCTCGTCATCATCTGGCAGGTCGTCTCCGGACTGATTCAGAAGGCGGCGGAGAAGAAGCAGCAGGAGCGGATGCGCGAGCTTGCCCAGCAGCGGCGGCAGGAGGCCTCGGCGTCGAGGGGTGCGCCCGAGCCGCCGTCCTCGCCGCGGCCGCCGGCTTCGTCGCGAGGCGCCTCCCGCCTGGAGGATCTCGCGGCGCGGCGGAAGAAGCAGCTCGAGGAGCTGCGGCGGCGTCGAGCCGGTCGTCCGACCGCGAGCACGGCATCCCCCGGCTCTGCCGGTGGTCCGCGGACGCCTGCCGCGCCGCGCCCGCCGCAGGTGAAGCCGGCAAGGACGGTTCAATCACTGAAAGCCGGGCATCGTGAGCTTCGCGAAGCGGAACGCGCCGAGAGTCGGAAGCGCGCCGAGCAGCAGCGGCGGGAGCAGGAGGCGATCCGGGCCCGCGAACGCCGCGAACTGGCCGAGGAACGCCGCCGCGCGGCGGAACGCGAGAGGCGCCAGCGGCTTGCCGCGGCCAAACGCGAGCGCCGGAGCGAGCCCATGACCAGACGACCCATCGACGAGCAGGACGCCTACATCGTCCGGGAGGCCGTCGATGAGCGCAGGGATCGTCTGGCGGCGGCGCTGAAAACGCGGTCGACACTTCAGGATCTGTTCGTCCTCAAGGAGCTGCTCGATCCGCCGCTCGCCCTCCGGAGCGGGGCGGAATAGATCCAAAAGCGGACAGGAAACGACGTTTTCGCGGCAGATGGCCCCACGTTCGCGTCAACGGTATACTGCCGCCCCGCGCGCGACCGGTTGATTGTCGCCGCAGCATTGATCGCCCGCGCGTGCGGCGATCGAAGGCACGCCTCCGGCGGACTTTCGACGAGAACCGGCCTCATGAGCCGGAGCGAACCGAACCGACCTCGATGAAGGTGAACAGGAATGATCGACATTCGCAAGCTGAAGGAGCTGGTGCGCCTGATGGTGGCCAACGAGCTCACCGAGCTTGATCTCCGGGACAGCGAGGAGCAGGTGACGCTTCGCCGGCAGTGGCCGGAGCAGGCGATCGCTTCGCCGGGGGGCAACGGCGGGGCGGCGGCCCGAGAGTCCGGCGCCGCGCCCGCCGCGACGGCGGTGGCGGATCCGCCGGCCGGCCCCTCGGCCCTCACCGATCAGACCGACGGCATGATCATGATCGAGAGCCCCATGGTGGGGACGTTCTACGCGGCGCCGAACCCCGATGCCCAGGCCTTCGTGAAGGCCGGCTCGGCGGTGGGGCCGGAGACGCCGATCTGCATCATCGAGGCGATGAAGATCTTCAACGAGATCAAGGCCGAGTGCTCCGGCACCATCCGGCGCGTCCTCGTGCGCAACGGCGAGTCGGTCGAGTTCGGCCAGCCGCTCTTCGCGGTGGAGCCGACGTAAACGCGACGACGCGACGCCTGATGCGCTGAGGCGTGCGGCGTCGATCGGGCGGCCGGCCGCCGCGAAGCAGGCGCGCTTGCCGGGCCGCGTCCCTCGCCCCCCCAGCCTGTGAGTAGCTCATGTTCTCACGCATCCTGATTGCCAACCGAGGCGAGATTGCCCTGCGGATCCTCCGCGCGGCGCGCGAGCTGGGCATCGAGACCGTCTGCGTGTACTCGCAGGCCGACCGGGACGGGCCGTGGCTGGAACAGGCCGATCAGACGGTGTGCATCGGTCCCGCGCCCGCGGCCGAGTCGTATCTTCGCATCGATCGCATCATCTCCGCGGCGGAGGTCGCCCACGTGGATGCGGTTCATCCCGGCTACGGATTCCTGGCGGAGAACGCGCACTTCGCGGAGGTGTGCCGCGACTGTCGCCTCGAGTTCATCGGTCCCAGCCCGGAGGCGATGGCGCGGCTGGGGGACAAGATCTCCTGCCGGAAGGTGGCCAAGCGGGCCAGGACGCCGATCTTCCCCGGCAGCGAAGGCGAGGTCGAGGACGAGGATCAGGCCGTCGAGGTTGCCGACCGGGTGGGATACCCCGTGATTCTCAAGGCCGCCGCGGGCGGCGGGGGACGCGGCATGCGCATCGCACGCGATGAGCGGGCGCTGCGGGCGGCCTTTGCCGGGGCGCGGCGCGAGGCCGAAGCCGCGTTCGGCAACGGCGCCCTCTACCTGGAGAAGTTCCTCGAAAACACGAGGCACGTGGAGATCCAGGTGCTGGGCGACACGCACGGGCACGCCGTGCATCTGTACGAGCGCGACTGCACCTCGCAGCGCCGGCACCAGAAGCTCATCGAGGAGTCGCCCGCCCCGCTCGTCGAGGCGAAGAAGCGGGACGCGGTGGCCCGCTCGGCCGCCGAACTGATCAAGAGAGCCGGCTACGCCGGGGCCGCGACCGTCGAGTTCATGATGGATGAGCAGGGCAGCTTCTACATGCTCGAGGTCAATACCCGCGTGCAGGTGGAGCATCCCGTCACGGAGATGGTCAGCGGCATCGACATCGTGAAGGAGACGATCCGGATCGCGGCCGGCGAACCGTTGCACGTCACCCAGCGGGATATCCGGCTGCGCGGCCACGCCATCGAGTGCCGGATCAACGCCGAGGATCCGGACCGCGAGTTCCGCCCGCAGCCGGGGCTGATCGAGAAGTTTCACCCGCCCGGCGGGCCGGGGGTGCGGGTGGACACGCACGTTCGCGCCGGCTACCGGATCCCGGCCAACTACGATTCGATGATCGGCAAGCTGATCGTGCACGCGCCGACGCGCGACGAGGCGATCGCGCGGATGCGGGCGGCCCTGGAGGAGTTCACCATCGAGCCGATCCGGACGACGATCCCGTTGCACCGGCGCATCATGGACAGCGAGGCGTTCCGCAAGGCCGACCTGGACATTCACTACGTCGAACGCCTGCTCCGCGAGCGGGCGGAGGCGCAGCCGGCATCAGTCTGACAGAAGCGGGCGAACCGGCGCGCCGCGGGCGAAGGGATCGCCTCGCGGCCCCCGCGATCACACGTTCTCGGGCACGAAGAGATTGCAGGTGCCGACGGTGTAATCCCCGAACCGGAAGGCGGTGAGGGTCACCTCTTCCGTCACGTAGAAGATCAGGGTCAGGCTCTCCGTGCCGCTGGTGGGAAGGACGGGAAACTGCTCGATGCTGCGCAGGCGCCGGGACGGCCGGAGCCGGATTTCGGTGCCGTCCTGGCGGCGATGCATGTACCCGATGGGCGAGTACTCGGTTCCCGTGCTGTCCACCAGCGCCAGCGTGGCGTTCTCCGGGACCTGGGTGAGCAGGCGGAAGATGTCGGCCGGTCCGTTGCGGCTCACGTCCAGCTTCACGCATCGCGTCCCGGGCGGCTCGAAGATGCCCTTGATGCGCAGCCCGGGCGCGGGGCGCTCGCCGCTCTGGCCGAACGTCGCCTCGCCTCGCGTGAGGAACTTGTCCGATTCCTTCATCGAGGGCGGCAGCATGTTGGTGCTCACGTTGATCGGGCGGATGTCGTTGCTCACCGTGAGCACGGAGCCGATGGGCTTGGGCGAGAAGGTCTCCGGCGTCTCGACATCGGTGGAGCGCCCGAACATGGCCACCAGCGACGTGGGCGCCTGCTTCAGCCGCGTGCGCCTCAGGTCGTAGCGCGTGTTGCGAATCTGGAGGAACGCGGGCTGGAATCCGCGCGAGACCGGGAAGTCGAAGATGATGTCGGCGTACTCCCGGCCCGGCACGCTGGTGACGTAGCTGGTCACGCCGTCGAAGAGGAAGAACTCGTTCTCGCGCCGCCACGCCACGGGATGGAAGACCTCCGGGGCGGCGGTGCCCCGCGCCTCCCCGATGAGACGCACCTGGGAAGACGACAGCGTCAACTGGCTGCCGAAGTCGCGGGCCCCGTTGTCGAAGTGCACGTCCACGAGAATGTGCGTGCGCGCGCCGTCCGACATCTCGTAGAGGTTGTTGACCGAGGCTTCCGAGGGACGGAGCGCGATCTGCCCGGTGCCGTCCTTGTAGGAGTCGCGAACGAGCGTCGCCTGCCGGTGCAGGTCCGGCGCGAAGTGCCGCAGGGGGCGGCCCGAACTGAGGGAGGTCACGCTCAGCCAACTGTAGAACTCGGCGGTGAGACGATCGACGGGGACCCACATGCTGTTCAGTTCCCGCACCTCGGCGGTGCGGTGATCGCGGCCCCAGCCGCGATAGCCGAGGAGGGCGCTCTTGGACTGAACGAAGCCGGCGCCGATGACGAACACGCCGAGGGTGAGGACGGCGGCGGCGGCGCCCGCGGCCCCGCCGAACACCATGTTCGCCCAGTGCGGCAGCGCGACGTTGAACGGGGCCAGCCGATCCGCGATGAGCCGAAGTATGAACAACGACAGCGCGAAGAGCACCACGAGCGTCACGCCCCACGCGTAATGATCGAAGAACGTGCCGCGCATGGCCACCCCGACCAGCGGCTCCCAGAACGCGAGGGCGATGGCCCCCGCCACGATCACGCACAGCAGATGGAGCAGCGCGCTGAACAGACCCTGATTCGCCCACCAGTAGGCGATGAGGCCCCCGAGCACGATGATGAGGATGTTGAAGACGATGAGCATGGTCGTTGTTCTCGATCGAAGCCGAACGGCCGGGCGTCAGCCGGCGGGGGCGCTCTGCGCCGGGGCGCGCGAGCCGCTGCCGCCTTCCGATTTGGCGGGGGCGGTGACCCGCACTACTTCCTCGATGGAGGTATCCCCGCTGGCGACCTTGGCCAGGGCCGCCTCCTGCAGGTAGATCATCTTGTTGCGTCGGGCGTGGGCGAGCACCGCCTTCAGATCGCCCTTGGCGAGCAGGCGCCGGGTCTCGTCGTCCACGTTGAGCACCTCGAAGATGCCGGTCTGCCCGAGGTAGCCGGATCCGCCGCAGATGGGGCACGGCTCGATCTTGCCCTTGAGCTGGACCTTGCCGCCGGCGCGATACAACTGCGAGACCTTCCCCGCCGGCAGGTTCAGCTTCTTCAACTGCTCGGCCGTGGGCTGATAGCTCTGGCGACAGTTGGCGCAAAGCTTGCGGAGGAGACGCTGATTGACCACCGCGCGCAGGGCGCGCGTGGCCTGCTTGATGTCGCCCACCTGCTTGACCCACTCGCGGATCTGCTCGGCGATCGTGGCGCAGCGCTGGGGGATGTAGATCAGCGGCCCCTGCATGCCGGGCTCGGCGACGACCCGCGCCGTCTCCTTGTCACGAATGAGGGAAACCGACACCACGTCCGGATCGCGCCGGAGGATCGACTGGAGGTTGGTCGCGTAATCCACGTCCGGGTTGGTCGGATCCCACTGCACGTGGTCCACCCCGTCGATGCGGAGGAGCACCTCGCGCTCCAGGACCTTGATGTTGGCCGTGTACGGATCGTGCCGGGCGAGGAAACTGTACATGCTGGTGCTCAGCCCCTGTCCGGGCGGGGCGGCGATGAGCACCAGGCCGTGGCGATTGTGAACCTCCGTGAGTGGCTGGAGCACCTCGATCTGCGACGGGAGCAGGCCCAGGTCGTCGAAAGGCCGGCTCAGCCGATCGGCCCGATCGAATTCCAGGCGGAGGACGAGCCCGGTGGACGAGCCGGCCGTCGTCATGGCGATCCGGGTGATGCCGGAGGGCCTGAGCATGCGGATCTCGGCCGTCTGTCGCCGCCGTCGGTCCTCCACGTCCAGCCCGGCGATCTCCTTGAGGTAATCGACGAGCTTGAGGCCCAGGTCGGCGGCGACGGGTTCGCGCTTGTACCGGATCCCGTCCACGAGCTGGGAGACGGCGCAGCCGTTCTGGCCGACGGCGAGTTCGACCATGCTCGCGCGGGCGTCCACCGCGGGTCCGATGATGTCCTCGGCGAGCATGTGCACCGGGAACAGCGGGTCCTCCTTGAGCGGGACCTCCCGCAGCTTGTCATCGGCATCGTAGAACTGGATTTCCGCCACCCGGGCCGCCTTCACCTGCCGACGGGCTTCCATGCGTGCCGCCAGGGTGGCGCTGGTGAGGTAGAACCGCTCTTTCTCGGGCACCTTGCCGTTGCGGTAGCGCCAGTAGACGAGGATGGGCGCGGCGAGGAGCACCATGCCTAGGGGCCAGCCGATCCAGAAAATGGGGACGAAGAGCATGGCGACGAGTGCCCCGGCCGCGCCGGCCAGATGGATGCCGTTCCACATCTCGCGGTTGAGGTGAAACTGCCGCGCGTCCTTGTCCAGCTTGGACGAGACGAGCCAGGCCCAGAAGAGGAAGGGCAGGAACAGCAGGAACGGCTTATAGGGGCTTTGCAGGAACGCCGAGACGTGCTGGGCGAGGATCGTCGGTTCAATGCTCATCGCGGGGCCGCTCGCATTCGGATCAGGAAATTCCCTTGAGCCGCATCCTCAGCTCCTCGGGCCGGGGCGTCGACTCCAGGGCGACGCGGTGATGAATGTATTCGGCCTCGACCAACTGCACAAGCGAGCTGGTGAAGTCGATCATCCCCGATTCATGTTCCTTCTTGATGATCTCCAGCAGCTCGCCCTCCCGCGCCTTGAGAACGTACTTCTGCACCACGTTGTTGTTGATGAGAATCTCCATGGCCGGGATTCGCGCGATGTCCTCGCGCAGGGTGGGCAGGAGCTTCTGGTAGATGATGGCCTGGAGGTTGTAGGCCAGCAGCTTGCGGATCTGCTCCCGCTCGGCCTCGGGAAAGAGGTCGTAGATGCGGCCGAAGGTCTGCCAGGCGGAGGAGGCGTGGATGGTGCCGAAGACCAGGTGGCCCGTCTCCGCGGCCCGGATCGCCGCCTCGAACGTCTCGTAGTCGCGCATCTCGCCCACCAGCACCACGTCCGGATCCTCGCGCACCAGTGCCCGCAGGGCCTCGTCGAAGGTGAGGCAGTCGATGCCGACCTCGCGCTGATTGATCGCCGCCTTCACGTCCTTGAAGATGTACTCGATCGGATCCTCGATGGTGACGATGTGCACGCGCTTGCGCTCGTTGATGTACTGGAGCATCGCGGCGATCGAGGTGCTCTTGCCCGATCCGGTCACGCCCGCGAAGAGGACCAGCCCCTGGGCCCGCATCGACAGCTCCCCCAGCACCTCGGGCAGGTGCAGGCTCTCGAACGTCTTGACGTCGGAGGTGATCAGACGGCAGGCCAGCGAGGGCTTGCCCCGGGCCATGAACAGGTTCACGCGGAACCGGTGATCCTCGTCGTAGTCGTAGGCGAAGTCGATCTGGCCGTGCTTGCGGAAGTGCTCGTACTGCGTGGAATCCAGCACGTCCCGCGCGATCTGAAACATGAGGTCCGTGCTGCACTCGTCGGTCTGGAGGTTCTTGAGCTTGGTCCGCACGCGGACGCGGGGAGGCTGGTTGACCTTGACATGCAGGTCCGAGGCCTCGTGGTGAATGCAGGCGGAGAGGTATTTCCTGAACATCCGCTCTCCCTCGCCGGCAGTGGTCCCTGCGTCGTGGTGGACAGGGGTGGACATGGCCTGAGGGGCGGTCTCGGTCGTCACGATCATTCTCCTGCGGGTCCTTTGTGTTATTGGACGGCGTCTGCCTCACGCACGCCCCGCCGCCGCCGGACGGGGCAATTGTCCATCCATCCGCTGCCCGGCCGCGATCGGTTCCGCCGCGAAGCCGGGCGGGGCGGAGAGACGGGTCCGGCCGGGACGTCGGCGGCGCGGGCCGCAGGCCCAGACGCCCCAGCCTAGCAGATTGCCGCCACCGGCGGTATCCCCGATCCGATGCCGCCGGCCGGGCCCGTCCCCGGGGACCGGCCGGGGACGGCGGGGGGGAGCTTCCGGGGCCGGCCCGTTTGACAAACCGTCTCCCGATCGGCATCATCGGAAAATGGAGCACAAGTTTAGGCAAGACGGCATCACCTTCGACGATGTTCTGCTGGCTCCCGCCCGCAGCGACATCACCCCCGACCAGGCCGATCCTCGCACCCGCCTCACCCGCGGTATCCCCCTCAACATCCCCCTCGTCTCCGCGCCGATGGACACCGTCACCGAGTCGGCGCTGGCGATCGCCCTGGCCCAGGAGGGCGGGATCGGGATCATCCACAAGAACCTCAGCCCCGAGGCCCAGGCCCGTGAAGTGAGCAAGGTCAAGCGGTCGGAAAACGGCGTCATCACCGATCCCATCACCCTGCGCCCCGATGACACCGTCTCCCGCGCCCTCACGCTCATGGACCAGCAGAACGTCTCGGGCTTCCCCGTCACCGCCGACGGGTCCGCCCACGGCACCGTGGCGGGCATCCTCACCAAGCGCGACATCAAGTTCGTCACGGATCCCGCCTCGCGCGTCGCCGACGTCATGACCCGCGAGCATCTCGTCACCGCCCCGGCGCAGACGAGCCCCGAGGACGCGGAGGCGATCCTCAACCGCGCCCGGGTCGAGAAACTGCTGCTGGTCCGGGAGGACGGCACACTCGCCGGCCTCATCACGATGCGCGACATCGAGAACATCCGCACGCATCCGCTCGCCTGCCGCGATGAGCGGGGCCGGCTTCGCGTCGGCGCGGCCGTCGGCGTGCACGATCTTCAGCGGGTGGACGCCCTCATCGAGGCCGAGGTCGACGTGATCGTGGTCGATACCGCCCACGGCCATTCCGCGAACGTCATCAGCACGGTCAAGGCGATTCGCCAGGCCCATGACATCAACGTCATCGCGGGCAACGTCGCCACCGAGGAAGGCGCGCGGGATCTCATCGAGGCCGGCGCCGACGGCATCAAGGTCGGCATCGGGCCCGGCTCGATCTGCACCACCCGCGTCGTCACCGGGGTGGGCATGCCCCAGTTGAGCGCGATCGCCAACGCGTGCGCCACCGCCGACGAAGCGGCGGTGCCCGTCATCGCCGACGGCGGGGTCCGCCAGAGCGGGGATATCGCCAAGGCGATTGCCGCCGGTGCCTGCTGCGTCATGATCGGCTCCCTCTTCGCCGGCATGGACGAGAGCCCCGGCGAGCTCGTCCTCCACCGCGGCCGACGCTACAAGACCTACCGCGGCATGGGATCGCAGGGCGCGATGGGGGCTGGATCCGCCGACCGCTACGGCCAGGACACGGTCACCGAGAGCCGGAAATACGTCCCGGAGGGCGTCGAGGGACGCGTCCCCTATCGCGGGCCGCTGGCCGACTCCGTGTACCAGATGGTCGGCGGCCTGCGGGCCGCGATGGGCTACTGCGGCTGCCGCACCATCGAGGAACTCCGCCGTCACGCCACGTTCGTCCGCGTCAGCAGCGCCAGCCTCATCGAGTCGCATCCGCACGACATCCAGATCACCAAGGAGTCCCCCAACTACTCGGTGGCCCACGCGTTGTTCGAGTAACCCCCCGCCCGGTCGCCCGGGGCCGGAGCCCGCCCGGGCCGATCGGTGTTGACAGCCCTGTCCGGAGGGGTAGACTCTGTGAACCTGGGCCATTGGCGCAGTTGGCTAGCGCGCTTGTATGACACACAAGAGGTCACTGGTTCAAGTCCAGTATGGCCCACTTCAGGACGCCCGCTGTCGGACGATGACAGCGGGTTTTTACTCCCGTCAGGACCGACACTTACGGGCGGTGATCCTCATTCCCTTACTGACGTACCCGCTCGTGCAGTACCTCGTTCCGTCCATGATCCGGTACACCGAGCCCCTGACCTGGATCCTGCTCGCACTCGCCGGCGGTGAGGCGTGGCGCCGGATCAACGCGAGACGAAACCTGCGCTACAAGCCGGACCGCAGGACAACCAGGTTCCCGACATCATGAGGCGGGACGCCGCCCGCGACGTCGGCCGCCGCTGACGATTCGAGCGCGGTCTTCAAGGATGATCTCCGCGCGGCCCCGCGACGGGACCAGCGGGATTGATCATCCGGCGGGGATGGTGAGGACGGGTCCGCGGCCGTCGCCGGACTCCTCGGAAACCGTGAGGATGATCAGAACGAGTTCGAGCGTGTTCTTCGACGCGGGGTCATCGTCGTTGATCCAGAACCACTGACCCCGGTAGCGGATGGCGACACCGGCGTTCCACGGTCGCGCCATGCCACTGTGGACGCGAAACGGGAGCCGCTGCTCGTCGGGGAGGGCACGTGACGGTCTGGTGAGGTGAGTCTGGTTGTACGGCACTTCGACGGCCGATGACAGCTCGATGAGCACCTTCATCATGGGGCGGGTCTTGAGTCGGATCGTGTGCAGGTCGGTTCCCGAGATGCCGTAGGCGATGTCGAAGGTGTCGCGTTCCGGCTCCAGCCCCAGCAGTTCCATGACCTCCTCGACCTCGCGTTGCAGGTCTTCGGGAAGCTGCTCCGTGAAGAACCGGAGCTTCAGATCGACGTCACGTTTCTCGACCTGCAACTGCAGCTGTATGGCGTTCTTCAACTGGAGCGTTCGCAGGAGGCGCACCACGCGGTAGAACTCCTCATCCGGAGGAGCCGGGTCTCCCGCCGTGGCCGACGCGTTTCGGTAGCCGTTGATCGAATCCACCGTCATCGTCATGAGCAGGTCCGCGGCGATTCCACCCTCCATCAGCGCAAAGAGCGTGTCGGGGCGGATGGGTGTAAGCAGCTGATTGACGAACGCGTCACCGACCGTCGGCCTGTACGATATGGTCGGCCGTTCCACCCAGGTGCCGGTCAGCGTGCCCTGAAGTTCATACAAATACGGGTCGGGCTGAAACGGGTACCTGAAGGTGGATTCGAGTTCAGCCTCCGATTCCCAGATGTACGTGGCGACGACCTGCCTGATCCCCAGCAGCACGGGCCAATCGTAATAGCGCAACTGCACCATGACGCGAAGCGCCTGCTGTTCCATAGAGTCCGCAATGGCTTCTGCGTAGGCCAGTTGATCCCGCACGACGGTCTTGGGCCCCCGCGCCGCACAGCCAGCGAGGCCGATCAGGACCAGTAGCCCGGTGATCGCCAACACTGCCCGTGCGCTTGGACGCAGCGAGTGAGGCTTCCTCGATGGTGGATCGGGACTCTTCGAACCGGCGCATCGGTTCCCAGGGGCGGGTGCAGTTGAGATGATGGTATTTCCAAGTCGGCCTGTCCTTCTATGTCGCACTGGATCGTCTCCGAAACACCCCTTTTTTGTCGGTTCAGTTCTCAGGCGCGGCGGCGCGGCCGTGGAGGTCATTGGTCGCACGAGCCATTGGCCTGTCTCCGCCGGCCCCGGGGTCATTCCGGCCAGGCCCGCACGTGATCGGCAATGACGCGATCCAGCAGCGTGCGCACGCCGACCGCATAGTCTCCGGGGGCCGGAGCGTACTTGTTGAAGATCACGGCGTAGTGGATACCGTCTCCGCGTTGTCGAGCGAGCGAGCTGGTGCCCGCGAACCCTCCGGTATGACTGAGCGTCCAGCCTCCGGAATCGCCCTCCTCGCGCGGCAGACCGATGCGCAATCCGATCACGTAATGCGCCTCCATGAAGCGGAGGAGGGCCGAAGGCGAGGCGATCAGAGCCCCGACGGAGAAGTGGTTCTCGAGCGTCCATCCTCCGTAGGCGCGCTCGACCTCCACCCCGGGCTGGAGGACGCTCTCGGACAGGTCGCGGCTCTCATACCATGGCTCACGCTCGTGCTGATCACTCCGCAGCGTCCGGCCGAACGTGATCTCCGAGCGGGGGATGCCCGCCGGTTCCAACACCTCGGAGGAGAGATACTCGAGATAGTCGCGACCGGTGTACTTTTCGATGATCAGACCCAGGAAGAAGTATCCCTCATTGGAGTAGATCCGCCTCTCACCCGGCGAATGTTGCAGCGGGTGTCCGAGGATCCAGCGCGCCATCTCCCGCCGGTCGGGTGGCGAGGCGATGCCCATCGCGCCGGCAATCCCCAGTTCACGGAATGTCAGGTCGCCGGCGACTTCGGGGTCCCAGCCGGCGGTGTGCTCGAGCAGGTGGCGCACGGTGACATCCCTGAAGCGCTCATCGACGAGCCGGGGATACGGATCGACACGCAGCAGTCCGCCGCCCGGCTGTCCCAGATCGAACACCCGATCGTCGAGCGAGATAAGCCCGGCGGCCGTCATCCGGCGGATGCACGCGGCCGTGAAGGGCTTGGTCACGCTGGCGATGCGCATGACGGCGTCGGGTTCGAGCGGCTCGGTCCGTCCCGCGTCCTTCCACCCGTAGGATCGCTCCAGGATGATCTTCCCGTCCTTCATCACGCCCAGCA
>JAXHTH010000183.1:0-5637 GCA_034211115.1 Planctomycetota bacterium
GACGGTCGCCCCGGCTGGCAGAGCCTCTGGCACGGCTGGCAACTCATCGCCAACTACGTGGAGGGAATCCGGCTCCTCCAAGGCAACCCGCCGGACACCTGAAGATGTGTATAAGGGTCAGGCCGATGGTCGGGGGCGAGCCGCTGTTTCCGGGGGCCGAGGACGCGGCGGCTCGCTTGCAGCCCCTTGATCCCATGATGCCATGATGTTTTCGTAACGGCACGGCCGACTCGGCCCCCCCATGCTGTCCCCTCTCCGTTATGTTCCTTCTGTGCTCTCCGTGTTCTCAGCGGTTGACTCCGCGCCGCCCACGCTGGCGAGGATGCGCGGGCTGAGCTTTGTATATAGCAGCGAAGTGCCCACCAGCAGCAGGCCGGAGGCGAGGAACGAGATCACGCGCCACAGTTGCTCGACCGTCGCCAGATCGATGAACAGGACCTTCAGCACGGTGACCGCGAGCAGGGCGAGGCCGGCGTACCGGGCCGCCGCGGCGCGCTTCGCGAATCCGGCCACCACCAGGAACACCCCGTACAGCGCCCAGTACACGCTCAGACCCGCGTGCGTGGCCATGCGATCATGGAAGAAGCGGTCGATCTCCAGGGTCCCCAGCCACAGGCCGATGAGGGCGAGCAAGGCCATCGCGATGGCGATGTCATCCGCCGGGCGCGCCAGCGCCGCGGGCTGATCGGCGGGTTGAGACCGCCACAGACGCGCCGCGGCATACAGCAGGATCGCCAGCAGGGCGCCGATGGCGAACTGGAGATTCACCACCACCGTCGTATCCACCGTGCCTTCCATGATCCGCCAGTACAGCGTGCCGTATCCCAGCCAGAGCAGCGCGCTGAGGACCAGCAGCACCCAGCCGGCGCCGAGGACGATGGGCAGATCGCGCCCGCGGCTGAGCTGCATCATGATGAGCGCCCCCACGCCCCAGAGGGCGGCGAAGGCGAGCCCGCGCAGCAGCGCGGGGCTGTAGGCGGCCAGGGCGGTGCTCGTCGCACTGGCCGAAGTCAGCGCGCGATCGAGCTCGAAGCTGAGGGCGATGAGGAGGAAGATCGATCCGCAGGCGAGGATGATCTGTGCGCCGGTCGAGGCCGCCTCGGCGATGTGCCGGCGCAGGACCCGGCTCGCCCACCACGCGATGACGACGATGGCCAGGGCCAGCGCGCCGTGCCAGTTCGCGAACGGGATGACGCCGAGTTCGCCCCATTGCGCCGACATGCGCTCGCCCGCGGCGTCGATGATGAGCCATTTCGCGGCCGTCGCCGCAAGCAGGAACAGCGACAGGGCGAGATAGCGCTGCCGTTTGCCGAAGCGCTGACATCCCAGCAGGGCGGCGGCGCCGAGGAGCCAGCCGCCCGTCACCCAGAGATCATCGCACCGGTCGTAACACATCCCCATCCACAGGAGGGTGCCAATCGCCGCGGCGACCACAGGCATCCCGATCCAGAACGCATTCGCACTCTCGCGCAATCTGTGGGCCGCGACGTGCGCGGCCGCGATCGCCGGCAGGGCAAGGATCGCCCAGCCGTTGATGGTGATCCCGCCGACGACGGCCAGTTCATTCTGAAGGGCCGTCATGTGCGGATCGAGCAGCGCCACGCGCAGCAGGGCGAGGGCGCCGATGGCGAGGCCGAAGACATCGCAGCCGCGCGACGGCAGGCGACGGCCGATCTCGATCGACGCCACCGCCACCGCAAGCCAGCTCAGCGACTGTCCGTAGCCGTCGAACTGAAGCGCGACCGCGACGGCGATGAGGACGCCGAACTGCGCCCACAGCGCGACCGCCAGCACGTCCATCGCCTCCCTGGGCTTCTGCCGCAGGCCGTCGAGACCGGGGCCGAACTGAAGGGCCGCGGCCGCGCCGAGCACGCCGATGCCCGCGGTGAACAGACCCAGCCAGTCCGGCCCGCCGGGGGCGGAGGCGACGAGAACCCAGCAGCCGGCGGTGACGTACCACGCGGTCATGATGAGCAGGGCGACGGGATTTCCCAGCCGCGACTGCCGGCGCAGCGCCGCGTACACCGTCTCCGCCAGCAGCATGGCCCACCAGAGGCTCATGAAGACGATCGCCATTACCCAGAACTGCTGCCCGGACCAGATCATCCAAGCCAGTGCGAGCGGAAGATGGCAGGCGAGGACGACGTAGCGCAGCAATCGAAAGGGCCGCGGCGCTGCCGCCGACAGCGCCAGCGCGATCACGAACAGCACCGTCATGAAGCAGAGCAACTCCAGGTGCCGGCCGGTGGAGCTGTACAGCAGCACGGGCGTGAGATACCCGCCGATCAGCGAGAGGACGCCGATCGTGGCGAACCGGGCGCGCAATGTCAGGCCGAATCCGACCAGCGCGACGACCGCCATCAGCGCAAAGGCGCCTTCGCGCGAAAGCAGCGAGAAGTAGGAGAAGGTCGCGAACGCATCGAGATAGAGCACGCCCAGGCCCGCGGCGAAGAGGCTCACCGAGGCGACGCGCGAGATGCGCCGCAGGGCGATCTCGCCGCCGGCGACCAGCGCGAGACCGAAACCCGCGATGAGCAGGCAGCGCAGGGTCTCGGACATGCGCCCCCACCAGCCCGAGTCGATGCCGAGCTTGATGAGCAATGCGGCGGCGATGAGGATGAGCGGCACCGCCACCCACGCCGCGAGCTTGGCGCCGACGAAGAACTCCAGGCCCCTGCCTTCCGGCTCCGCTTTCCTCTCCGGCCGTGTCAGGTCCGGCGGGCGCGCGGCGCCGCTCCGCGCTGCCGCGGGGACGGGCGCCGCGGCCGGAGGCGGAGGCGGAGCCGCCCGTCGCGTCGGCGGGGCGACCGGTTGACCGATCACCGGGGGTGGCTGGACCGTTCCCTCCTGCGGCCGGGTCGGCCGTTCCGTCGGTTTCGCTGCCTCCGGTCCCGCCGCCGTCTCGGCCCGCTCGGCATCCGCGCGCAGAGACAACTCGGCTCGCGGAGGCGTCGGCGCTTCTCCCTCCGGCGGCCCGGTGAGCTCCAGGAGCTGCTCGATGCGCTCCACGCGCTGCAGGAGGCGTTCCAGCTCGCGGCGCAGTTCATCCTCACCCATGATCGAGCCCTTTCACGCGCGGTGTCGTTTAGTTAGCATACGCTATCATATTCTTCGCAGCCGGGCAAGGCGCCTTTCAGGGATTCCGCCCGGATTTCCGCGCCGGACAGCGACAACCTCGCCCCGCGGGCGGGCGGCGGGGCCGTCTCCGCTGTTATCGGTCGTTTCCGATGGTTCGGCCCAGCCTCGTCAGCCGAAGCGGTCGGCCCGCAGGCCGCTGATGTCGACCGACGGCTCGTCGCCGAGCACGCACTCGCAGGCGACGCGCCCGGCGAGGGGGCCGAGGGCGAAGCCCATCATCGCGTGCCCGGTGGCAAGGAAGAGCCGATCGACGCCCGGCGCCCAGCCCACGACGGGCAGGCCGTCGGCGATGCAGGGGCGCAGGCCGCACCACGGCTCCCCGGACCGCGTCTCGTCGATCCCGCGCAGGTACAGCCGCGCGCCGCGGCGAAGCATGTCCACCCGCTGCTGGACGATGCGATGGTTGATCCCCGACAGTTCGAGGGTGCCGGCCAGCCGCAGGCCGTCCGCCATCGGGGTGACCGCGACGAAGCGCTCGGCGCAGACGCAGGCGGTGTTCGTGCACGGCTCGGGCCGCGTGAGGTTGACGTGATACCCCTTGGCCGGCTGAAGGGGAAGATTCAACCCCACCTGCCGGGCGAGGCGCCGGGTCCAGGAGCCGGCGGCGAGGATGACCGCATCGCCGCGGATCTCCTCGCCGTCGCGCGTGACCGCGCCGACACACCGACCGTTCTCCGTGAGCAGCCGGGTGATCTCGTGCCGCTCGCGGAGGACGGCCCCGCGCCGCCGGGCGCGATCGGCCATCTCGGAGACGAACCGCCCGGGATTGGCGAACGCGCGCTCGTTGAACAGCACGGCCCCGACGACGTCGTCGCGGAAGGCGGGCTCGCGGCGGCGCAGTTCATCGCCGTCGAGGACCTCGACCCCGTAGCCGTAGTCGCGCATCATCGCCGCTTCTCTTTCGCCTTCCTCCAGGCCTTCCTCCGTGCGGAAGACGTCCATCTGCCCGCGGGGCTGGTATTCGCAGTCGAGATCCTCCTCGTCGACGAGCCGGCGGATGCATTCACCAGCCGGCCGACCGTGCGCCGTGAGAATGTCCATGCTGTGTTTGAACTGCTTCCTGCCGCACGCCCGGCGGAATCCCCAGAACCAGCGAAGGAGACCGAGGTCCAGTCGCGGGGGGATATAGATCGGGCTCGTCGGGTCGAACATCCACCTGATGGCCCTGGGCGTCAGACCGGGGCGGGGGATCGGCGCGTGGCCGATCGAGATCAGGCCCGCGTTGCCCGTGGAGGCGCCCTCGTCGATCCCATCCTGCTCGAGCAGCGTGACCGCCGCCCCGCGCCGGGCGAGGAAATAGGCGGCGCAGATGCCGACGATCCCGCCCCCGACGATGACCGTGTGCGATTCGCTCATGCAGGCGGCTCCGAACGCCTCCGCGCGGCCCGTGGCGGAGAGCGAGGGATTGTATCGGTCTGCCGCCGGCGGTATCGTTCCACCCTCGGCCCCTTCCCCGGAGGGAGGCGGGCCCGTCCGGCACCAGAAGGAGGCTCGGCATGTCATATCGGCTCGGGTTGATCGGCGCAGGAACGATCGGCAAGCTGCACGCGGAGTCGGCGGCGCGGGCCGGCGTCGAGGTCGCCGGCTTCTGCGACACCGAGCCGCAACGGTTGAAGGAGATGGCCGCGCAGTATCCCGAGGCGATGGTGACCTCGTCGTTCCAGGAGCTGCTCGAGGCCGATGACATCGAGGCCGTCGTCGTCGGCGTGCCCAACAGCCTGCACAAGGAATGCGCCATCGCCGCGATGGAGGCGGGCAAGGACGTCCTGCTCGAAAAGCCGATGGCCATGAACGCCGCCGAGTGCGATGAGATCATCGACGCGATGAAGCGCACCGGGCGCCTCGTCCAGCTCGGGTTCGTCTGCCGCTGCGCGCCGACGACGCGGGCGCTGATGGAGTTCATCGCCGCAGGCCGGCTGGGGCGGATCTATCACGCGCGCGCAGCATGGGTGCGGCGGCGCGGCATCCCGGGGCTCGGGCGATGGTTCACCACGAAGTCCGAGGCCGGGGGCGGCGTGCTCATCGATCTCGGCGTGCACATGATCGATCTCATCATGCACCTCGCCGGCCGGCCGAAGGCGCTGCGCGCCGGCGGCTCGTGCACGAGCACGTTCGGCGCGCCGATCGACAAGTATGTGTACACCGAGATGTTCGCCGGCCCGCCCAACCCCAAAGGAAAGTTCGATGTCGAGGATGCCGCGATGGGGATGATCCGCTTCGACGACGGGCTGACGATGGAACTGGCGTTGTCATGGGCGGCCAACGTCCCCGAACACCTGCTTACCAGCGGCATCACCCTCCTGGGCGAAAAAGGCGGGTGCTTCTATGACATCTGGACCGACAGGTTCGTCATCGCCACCGAGCAGGACGGCCACCTGGTGGATATAAGTCCCCATCTTGGAGTAGGCATCTCATCAGGCGGAAAATCAGATAAATCAAAATTATCCTGCTTACCGAATTCCATGACAAAAGTGGCAGCTCGTGCGACTTGGACATCAG
>JAXHTH010000184.1:0-7448 GCA_034211115.1 Planctomycetota bacterium
TCGGCCGAGCGGGACCCGTCCGCGCGGGGGCCATCGGACGACCGGCGGCCCGCACGCCGACGCGCCCGCCTCGCCGCGATGGCCGGCCATCTTGACCCGGCCGGACGCGTCGTATATCAAAGGCACATCGGCGGACCCGGGCGGTGGGTCGATCCGTCTCGCCGAGTCAGCCGGTGGCCGAGCGCGGTCGGTGGCCTCCGGCGCGGGCGGCGCCGCGTACCGTTTCTCTCACGAGCCGGCCCCACTTCGCGGAGTGCCAGAGTCATGGCTGCCATGATCAAGATCACGGATTTGCGCAAGCACTTCGGCCCGATCGTCGCGGTGGACGGCGTCACCTTCGCCGTCGAGAAGGGCGAGGTGCTGGGCTTCCTCGGCCCCAACGGCGCGGGTAAATCCACCACGATGAAGGTGATCACCGGCTTCCTCCCCCCCACCGGCGGGTCCGCCGTCGTCTGCGGACACGATGTCATCGCCCAGCCGATCCGGGCCAAGCAGGCCATCGGCTACCTGCCGGAAGGCGCGCCGGGGTATCCGGACATGACCCCGCACGCCTTTCTGCGCTTCGTGGCCCAGGTCCGGGGCCTGCGCGGCAAAGACCGCCGGCGGCGCATCGACGAAGTCGCGGAAACCGTCCATCTCGAGGGCGTCATGCGCCAACCGATCGAGACGCTCAGCAAGGGGTATCGCCGGCGCGTCGGGCTCGCCCAGGCGATCCTCCACGATCCCGAGGTGCTCATCCTCGACGAGCCCACCGACGGGCTCGATCCCAATCAGAAGCACGAGGTGCGCACGCTGATCCGCGACATGGCCGACCGCAAGGCCATCGTGCTCTCCACCCACATCCTGGAAGAAGTCGAAGCCGTGTGCAGCCGGGCGGTGATCATCTCCCGGGGGCGGATCGTCGCCGACGGCACACCCGCCGAGCTTCAGACCCGCTCGCGGTATCACAACGCGGTCGAGCTGGCGATCCGGGCGGACGCGGCGGAGCTCGATCGCCAGCTCAGCGGGCTCACGGGCGTCGCCTCCGTGGAAGCGATCGACGGCGGGGACGGCCTCACCCGACGCCGCGTCTTCCCGAAGAACGGCGGCCTCATCGTCGAGGACATCAGTCGGCTCGCGCAGGCGCACGGGTGGGAGATCGATGAACTGCACGTGGAGGCGGGACGGCTCGACGACGTCTTCCGGGCCGTCACCGAAGGCGACCTCGTCGAAGAAGCCGGAAAGGACACGCACGCATGAGCGCCATGACCGCCGTCCTGAAACGCGAGCTGGTGGGGTATTTCGTCACCCCCGTCGCGTACGTCTTCATCGTCATCTTCCTCGTGTTGAACGGCGTGTTCACGTTCAATCTCGGGGGTCTCTACGAGCGCGGGCAGGCCGACCTCGTGCCCTTCTTCAGCTTCCATCCGTGGCTGTACCTGTTTCTCATCCCGGCCGTCTCCATGCGGCTGTGGGCGGAGGAGCGCCGCGCGGGGACGATCGAGCTGCTCATGACCCTTCCGCTTTCGCGCACCGCGGCGGTGGTGGGCAAGTATCTCGCGGCGTGGGCGTTCACCGCCATCGCCCTCGCCCTGACCTTTCCCGTCTGGATCACCGTCAACGTGCTGGGCGAGCCGGACAACGGCGCCATCCTCGCCGGCTACATCGGCTCCCTGCTGCTGGCGGGCAGCTTTCTCGCCATCGGCGCCTGCCTGTCGGCGACGACGAAGAGCCAGGTCATCGCGTTCGTGCTCACCGTCGTCGTCTGCTTCGCGTTCCTGCTCGCCGGGTTCGATCCCGTGCTCAGCTTCTTCCGCGGCTGGGCGCCGGACTTCATCGTCGAGGCGATCTCCGGCTTCAGCGTGATGACGCATTTCGATGCGATCTCCAACGGCGTCATCGATCTGCGGGACCTGGTCTTTTTCGCCTCGCTCATCGTGATCGCGCTGCTCGCCAACGCGCTCGTGATCGATCTTCGCAAGGCCGCCTGAGACGAGAGGAGTGACTTACGTGAACCGACAGACCTCCGCCGTATTGGGCCTGCTGATCCTCGTCGTGCTGTTCTTCGCGGTGAACATCCTCGCCTCGACCGCCCTCCGCTCCCAGCGGCTGGATCTCACCGAGAACAAGCTCTTCACGCTCTCGCCCGGCTCGAAGCGGATCGCGCGTGAGCTCGACGAGCCGATCCGGCTGTACCTGTACTTCTCCGAATCGCTCGCCCCGGGTCGTCCGCGTCTTCAGCAGTACGGCCGGCGCGTGCGCGAGATGCTCGAGGAATACGAGCGCGCCGCGGCCGGGAAGATCATCCTCGAAGTGCGCGATCCGGAGCCCTTTTCCGAGCTCGAGGACGAGGCGGTGCAGGCCGGGCTGACCCGCATTCCCGTCGGCGACGGAGACTCGTTCTACTTCGGCCTCGTCGGCGCCAACGCCGTCGGCGATCAGGAGGTCATTCCCTTCCTCGATCCCGGCGATGAGGCGTTCCTGGAGTACGAAGTCAGTCGCCTCATCTACACGCTCGCGCATCCCGAGCGCAAGGTGGTCGGCGTGCTGAGCCGCCTGCCCGTCGACGGCTCGCCGCCCAACCAGATGACCCGGCAGCCGGGTGAGCAGCCCTGGCAGATCATGCGCGAGATGCGAGAGCTGTTCGAGGTGCGCGTGATCGAGCCGGGCGCCGAAACGCTGCCCGACGACCTGGATGTTCTGCTCGTCATTCACCCGAAGAACCTTTCCGACGCGACGCGGTACGCCATCGACCAGTACGTCCTCGCCGGCGGGAACGCGGTCATCTTCGTCGACCCGCACTGCGAGGCCGACATCCCGCCCATGGCGCGGCAGAACCCGATGGCGGCGATGAATGCACCCAAGGACTCGAATCTGCCCGGGCTCTTCGAGGCGTGGGGCGTGACGCTTCGGCCCGATGTCGTCGCCGGCGACATGGCCAACGCGCAGCGCGTCGTCGTGCAGGCCGCTCAGCAGCGCGAACCCGTTTCTTATGTCGCCTGGCTCTCCCTCGGCGAGCAAACCATCGACCCCGACGACCCGGTGACCGGCCGACTGACGCAACTGAACCTCGCCACCGCGGGCATCCTTCAGCCCGAGGAGGACGCCCCGACCACCTGCACGCCCCTGCTCACCACCAGCGACGAGTCGATGGCGATCGAGACAAGCAGGATCAGCTTCTTTCCCGATCCGAAATCCCTCCTCACCGATTTCCAGGCCACGGGCGAGGAGTACATCCTCGCCGCCCGGGTGAGCGGCGAAGTGCCGTCCGCCTTCCCCGATGGTCCTCCCTCCACCGAAGACGAAACGGACGCGGACGAAGACGCGCCGGACGACCAGGCCCCCGTCGGGAACGAATATCATCTCGCGCGGTCCGCCGGGCCCATCAATGTCGTCATCGTCGCGGATGTCGACATGCTCACCGACCGGTTCTGGATCCAGGAACAGCGCTTCGGCAACCTCATGCTCGGCTACCGCAAGCTCTCCGACAACGGCGACTTCCTCGTCAACGCCCTGGACAACATGACCGGTTCCGGAGATCTCATCAGCGTTCGCGCGCGGGGCCGCTACACCCGCCCGTTCACGCTCGTCGAGGAGATCCAGCGCGAGGCGGAACAGGAGTATCTTGCCGAAGAACAGGCCCTCCAGGAGAAGCTGCGCGAGACGGAGGCTCGGTTGAACGAACTTCAGCGGGCCCGGCCCGACCAGGGCGAGCTGATCCTGACACCCGAACAGAAGGCCGAGATCGAGAACTTCCGCGCCCAGCGGATCGAGACCCGCAAGCAGCTCCGCGCCGTCCGGCACAACCTTCGGCGCGACATCGAGCGGCTCGGCACGACCCTGAAGGTTATTAACATCGGCGCCGTCCCCGCCGCGATCACCATCCTCGCCGTTGTGCTGGGTCTGCTGCGGGTGGCGCGGCGCAAGATCGACCGGCGGGCCGTGGCCCAGACGTGATCCCCGGGGCCGTTCCGCGTTCTGATCTATGGTCTACTGAGGACGCACCGATGAATCGCACCTCGCTCGCCGTGCTCGCCCTGATCACCGCCCTCGTCGTGATCGCGGCGGTCGTCTCCTATTCGCGCCGGCAGTCGGAGCCTGCCTCTCCGGGGTCCGAACATCTCTATCCCGCACTTGAGGATCACGTCAACGACGTCGCATCGATCACGATCCGCACCGGCGATGGGGAATTCATGATCAGCCGGCACGAAGGAGACTGGGGACTGCAAACGAAGGGCGGGTATCCCGTGAGCTTCGAGAAGGTCAAGCAGACCATTCTCGGCCTGGCCGATCTCAGGATCATCGAGCCGAAGACGAGCCGGCCGGAGTATTACGATCGGCTCGGCGTCAACGAGCCCGGCCCGGACGCGGAGGCCGTCCTGATCACCCTGAACGATGCGGCCGGAGACGCGCTCGCGTCGCTCGTCATCGGTGATCCCGCCGGCGCGTCCGGTCGCGTGCCCAGGCGCTTTGTGCGCAAGATCGATCAGGCCCGGGCCTGGCTCGTCCAGGGACAGCTCACGGTGCACGAACGACCCCTGGACTGGGTCGAGCGGGAGATCCTCCGCCTGCCGCGCACCCGCGTGCAGAGCGTCACCATCACGCATCCCGACGGCGAGCGCATCCACCTGCAGCGCGACGATCAGAGCCGGCGCAACTTCGCCGTCGACGACGTGCCGGAGGGATACGAGCTGCAAAGCGACGCCATCGCCAATCCGATCGCGAATGCCCTCGGTTTTCTCCGTATGGAAGATGTCGCCCCGATTGATGAGATCGATTTCGCGCCCGGCGAAGTCGCCACGGTCGAGTTCCGCTGCTTCAACGGTCTCCTCGTGACGCTCGAGCTGCTGCCGACGGACGAGGGCGCGTGGATCGAGCTCTGCGCCTCGGCCGACGGAGACGCCGTCCCGGCCGAGCCGGAGCCCGATGTCGAAACGCCGCCCGACACCGCCGCCACGCAGGCCGGTGAGATCAACGACCGTGTCACGGGATGGGCGTTTCGAATCAGTCAGAGCACGGTCAACATCCTCCTGAAACGAATGTCCGATCTCACCCGACCGGTCGAGCCCGAGCCGGACCAGCCCCAGGACAACGGCGGGACGGAAGAAGTCGACGCGGGCTGACGACCGCGCAGCTCCGCCGCTGTCCGCCGGACGCTCAATCTCCGCCTTCCATCCGACAGGTCGATCGATGGATGTCAAGGAACATTTCTACACCGACGATCCGGCCGCAGGTCCGGCGGACGTTCGTACCAATCCACCAGGCATCGAGTATTACTTTCTCGGCAACGGCCACATCCAGGCGGCGGTGCAGGTGTGCCCGGACATCGCGACGACGCCGCTGGGGCTCCTGCTCATGCGACCCGGTCGCTTCGGCCCCAAGCGCGCCGCCCTGACCTTTGATCAGGAGACGGGCCTTCGGCAGACAATGATCCGGATCCACGCCGCCGACCGTCTCTATCAGCCCCGTCCCGGTCAGGTTGACGCGCGATGGACGGATCGCGACGGCGTGCCCGCCGTGCGCATCACCTGGCGCGACGGCGCCGTCTGCGCTGAAGAAACGCTCTATTGCCCGGACCGGGATACGCCGACGCTCGCGCGGGAGATCCGCGTCCGAGCCGAACAGGCGGAACCCGACGAGCTGACATTCTCGACGGGGCCGTCGAACCGGCCGATCGAAACGACGATCCCAGGCCGGAACGTGAGCTCGAAGATCGTCTGCCTCACGTACCGGCTGCAGGACGATGAATCAATCCCTGCCGTGATCATTGAATGGTGCGAGCCCGTGCCTCCGAGTCGCGACGCCGTGATCCATGCGCAGAACCTGGCGGCCTGTCGCACGTCGTCCATCCTGCTCGATCATCTCTACGCGGCCGCACGCAACCAGCTCCCCGCCGTGCTCGGCACCCGAGGCCAGATGGACGGCAGCATCTGGCAATACAACCACGAGTGGATTCGCGATCAGGCCATGGTGGCCCGGTCGCTGGCCATGCTCGGCGAGACCGGTCTTGCCCGGGCGATGCTCGATCGGCTGCTCGCCGAGTTTGTCACCCAGGACGGTGCAACGGTTGATTCCGACGTCCTGCGCGATGAACGCGATGTCGAGCTCGACCAGAACGGCGAACTCCTCTTCGCGTTGAAGGCCTACGTCGACTGGACCGGTGACGAGACGATCCTCCATGAGCATTGGGATCGGATCGCGGCCGTGGCGGAGTTCCCGCTCCGCGATGCCTTCCGGCACGATCCATCCGGACTGCTCCACAACGAGCGCGAGTACTGGGAGCGTCACGCCCTGCACGGCATCGAGGACGGCATGGACGTGATGAACCAGTTCTTTCACTCGATCGGCCTCTTCGATGCCGCGGCTCTCGCCCGCCTCGTCGGCCGTGACGATCAGGCGCAGCGATCGCGCGACGAGGCGGACCGCCTCCGGCGGGCGATGCTGCACGACCAGCGCTACGGGCTCGTGCACGACGGTCGGCTCATCAAGCGACGCGCCCTGAACGGCGACGTGCAGGAGACGATCACCGCCCCGCCCGGCGTTGATCTCCCTGATGAGGTTCCGCTGATGCAGGACGGCCCGCATCGGCTCAACCCGGACGCCTCGACGGCGCTGCCCGTCGCGATGGAGTTCATCGATCCCGCCGACCGGGTCGCTCGTCGCACACTCGACGAGCTCGAACAACTCTGGAATCAGGCGTGGAACGGCGGCGGGTACGGCCGCTACCACGTGACTTCGGAGGCCGACTCACCGGGGTCATGGCCGTTTCCCTCGCTCTTCATCGCCCGCGCATACTTCGAAACCGGCGATGACGAGAAGGTCTGGCGCATCCTTCACTGGCTCGCATCCGCTCCGGGCGGAAAGGCGGGAAGCTGGTTCGAGTTCTACGGCCCGCGGCCGATCCCCCCCTATCCGCAGATCGGCATCGTCCCCTGGACGTGGGCGGAACTCATCGGCCTCTTCATCCACCACCTGCTCGGCGTCCGTCCTTTCTTCGATGGCCTCGTCCTTCGTCCGCGCCTCCTGCGCGGCCTCGATCGCGCCGAGGCCACGCTCCCGCTGCGCGGTCATCGCCTGCATCTCGTGCTTCGCCGGGCCGGCGATGCCGAGTCACCCGGCTTTCATGTCGACGGCGTCGGACACGACTTTCGCCCCGAGGGTCTGAGACTTCTCCTTCCCTCCGCCGACGTGCACGTCGAGGCCGTTCTCCCGGCGGACTCCTGAGCCGCCGTGCCCGGGTCGATTCGGTCGCTCCGCGCCGCACGACCGCCGCGATTCCTGATATGCTCCGGCCGCGGAAAGACCTTCCGCCATGAGCACTCCTTCGGAATCGTTGACCATGACCCGCCCCACGCTCCACCTCATCTCCAACTCTCACATCGATCCCGTCTGGCTCTGGGAATGGGAGGAAGGCGCGGCCGAAACCGTCTCCACTTTCCGTACCGCCGCCGAGTTCTGCGAACGCGGCG
>JAXHTH010000185.1:0-10780 GCA_034211115.1 Planctomycetota bacterium
CGGCGAAATCCGGCTGCAACCTCGGGGATCAGTCAGAAATTAGTAACTGTCCCTACTTAAGGACCCTTTGCGTCGCGCGGAATCGGGTGCAGAAGGCTGTCACCGGCTGGTCCGGCCTACGCTCGGCCGCGATGGCCGTGCCAGTTCCGATCCCGCTTCGCCCGACGCGGAGCGGCGTCCCACCTTCCCTTCCGTCGCCCCCGATGGGCAACGCCCGACGCGGAGCGTCGTCCCACCGGCCTGCATGGCGCGCGTGGCGCGCGCAGGAGTGGCCGTCGGCCCTATATGGGGAGCACTTCCTTTTTCTCTCGGGACGAACGGGTCACCATGAGACCGGACCTGGGCAGGCCAACACGGAATCCCGGCCCCGGCAGGGGCTTGCGGACGTCGCCCGGCGTTTCCGGATTCCGGCCGCCGGGGACCCGGCGCGCGTGGCGCGCGCAAACTAAACCCCCTGCGCCCGATCGGCGCGCGCGCCGCGGGTCGGCGCAAAGGGCGATTCCGAGGGTTTTCCAGGTTTTTTTCGCGCGAGACGGCCGGAACGGCCGTGCCGCTTCCGCGCCTCCTCAGCCATTCTGCTGCCGGCGACTCCCGACGCGGAGCGTCAGGCCACCGGACGCGGCAGACTGTTCGGGGGACTCCCGACGCGGAGCGTCGGGCCACCAACACTGCCGGGCCATACAATCGATCCGGGCAATTCGCGACGGCCGGAGCGGGGAACCGCGTCCCGGGGAAGAGCCGAGACGCGCCCGATTCCCGTCCGGACGCTCCTTGTGGAGGATCGCACGATGATGAAGAAGCTCACCCCGGTCCTGATCGGCCTGCTCGCGGCCGGCCTGCTCGCGTCCCCGGCGGCGGGACAGAGTCTCTCCGACCGGATCGCCGCGGTCCGGGCCCGGCACGCCCGGGAGCAGGCGGAGAAGGCCCGCCTCGACCAGAAGACGAAGATCCTCCAGGCGCTCCTCTACGAGAAGCTGACCGTGCAGTTCGACGGCACGCCCGCCCGGGATGTGTTCGACTATCTCAGGACGATTCTGGACATCAACGTGATCGTGCGCTACTCCGACGACCCGGTCGGGCACGGGATCGATCCGCAGTCGCCGATCACGCTGGATGTGGCGGAGATGCCGGCGGTGGATGTGCTGGAGCTGGTTCTGGAGCAGTGCGCGGCGGCCGGCGACTGCACGTGGCAGGTCCGCGGCAGCTTTCTCGAGGTCGGCACGAAGGAGCGGCTGAGCGTGGCCGGGGCGCGCGAGATGCGGGTCTATCCCATCGGCGATCTGCTGCACGAAGCGCCGCGGTTCGTGGACGCCCCGCCGATCGGCTTCTCCGATCAGCGGTGGTATCCCTGGGGGCCGTACGGCGGGTACGGGTCGTATGGAGGGTACGGCGGGTCGATTCACGGCGGCGGCCGAATCTACCCCTCGACGGGCAGTTACCGCAGGCCCGGCGGGTACACGCAGGGGCCCGTTACGGAAGATCCCAACACGCCGGAGAAGAAGGCCCAGCGCGGTCAGGAGATCATCGAGCTGATCGTCGCCAGCATCGAGCCGATGGCGTGGGCGGACAACGGCGGGAACTGGGCGACGATCCGATACCGCGACGAAGCGCTGGTGATCTCCGCGCCGGATTACATTCACCGGCAGATCAACGGCTACGGGCCGGTGCCGCCGCCGGCAGAGCAGCCGGCGAAGCCCATCCCGAGCCGACCGGCGAAGCGCGATGACGGGGACGGAGGCAAGTCGGCCAGGCCGGCGGGTGCGGCCGGGGATGAGGACGGGTCGTAGGGGGCGGGAGGGCGCTGCGGCGGGCGGCAGCAGGTAGAGGCCGGGGGCGACCCGGACCTTCCTCGCTGCGCTCGTCAGGTCCGGCGTCCCCCGCGGCGCTCGTCAGGTCCGGCGGTCCGGGCGGCGGCGTGCGGAGGGCGGGGGAGAGCGCCTCTCGTATCCACGCCGGAGCAAATTACCGGACATTGATGTTCGATTCGCCTTCAGCACGGGGCCGGGCGGTCCGATACCGTTCTTCGGACCGGCCGCGATGGTCACCTCGGGCCCGCCCGCCGCGAACGTTCCATCTCGTCCCGGCCGGGAGTGGAAATCGCCGGTCAGGGGCTGAGAATACGAAGGCTCGCGGCGATCGGACGGCCGGTCCGCTCGCTCGCCGCCGCGGAGGCGCCAATGGAAGCCGCCTCGCTCCGCGCGAGACCAATTCAAACCGCGATGGCCGTGAAGCGGCGGTCATTGCCTGTTCGGTGGACAGACCCATGAGCGTTCGCAACCTCGACAAGATCTTCAGGCCCAAACGAATCGCGGTCATCGGCGCCTCGGAGCGCACCACGAGCGTGGGCTACACGGTGCTTCGCAACCTCATCACGGCCGGGTTCGGCGGCGTGGTGTATCCGGTGAATCCCAAGCGTGAGGCGATCCACGGCATCCAGGCCTACCCGAACGTGGCGAGCCTGCCCAACACCCCCGACCTGGCGGTGATCACCGTTCCCGCGAAGGTCGTGCCGCAGGTGGTGCGCGAGTGCGGCGAGGCGGGCATCCGAGGCCTCGTCATCCTCACCGCCGGCTTCCGCGAAGCGGGCGAGGAGGGCAAGGCCGCCGAAGAAGAGTTGCGACAGATCTACAAGCAGTACCCGGGCATGCGCATCGTCGGCCCCAACTGCCTGGGCATCATCGTCCCCTCCATCGGGCTGAACGCGACGTTCGCGGCGGGCTTCCCCAAGCCGGGCAACGTGGCGTTCCTCTCCCAGTCCGGCGCGCTGTGCACGTCCGTGCTCGACTGGGCGATCCAGGAGAACATCGGGTTCTCGAACTTCGTGTCGATCGGGAACTCGCTGGACGTGACGATCGGGCACCTGATCGACTACTTCGGGCAGGATGAGAACACCGACTCGATCATCCTGTACGCGGAATCGATCATGGGCGCGCGTCAGTTCATGTCGGCGAGCCGTGCGTTTGCGCGGAACAAGCCGATCGTGGCGTACAAGGCGGGTCGGTTCGCGGAGTCCGCGGCCGCCGCCGCCTCGCACACCGGCGCGATGGCCGGCGAAGACAGCATCTACGACGCCGCCTTCGAACGGGCGGGCATCGTCCGCGTCTACGACATCAACGACATGTTCGAGTGCGCCGAGCTGCTCGCCCGGCGGCGCGTGCCCAAGGGGCCGAGGCTGGCCATCATCACCAACGCCGGCGGCCCGGGCGTGATGGCCACCGACACCCTCATGGCCCGCAAGGGCGTGCTCGCCAAACTCTCCGACGCCACGATGGAGAAGCTCAACGAGCGGCTGCCCGCGTTCTGGTCGCACGGGAACCCGGTGGACGTGCTGGGGGACGGCTCGCCGCAGCGCTACGCTGAGGCCACCGAGATCGTGCTCAACGACCCGGGCGTGGATGCCGCCCTCGTCGTGCTTTCCCCCCAGGCGATGACCAGCCCCACCGACACGGCCCACACGGTCTCCGACGTGCTCAAGAAGACGAAGAAGCCGGTGCTCGCGGCGTGGATGGGCGGCGAGGCCGTCGCCGAGGGCATCGACATCCTCAACCACGCCGGCGTGCCGACGTACCCCTCTCCCGAGCGGGCGGTCAACGCCTTCATGTACCTCGTCTCCTACTCGCGGAACATCGAGACGCTGTACGAGACGCCGCGGGAGATCCCCGTCTCCTTCGCCCTCGATCGCGGCAAGCTCCGCGACCTGTTCGACACGATCCTGCTCTCCGGGGCCGACGTGCTGAGCGAGACGTTCTCCAAGGCGCTGCTGGACGCGTACGAGATTCCGACGACGAGACCGGTCCCGGCCCGCTCGGCGCAGGAGGCGATGCAGGCGGCCCGGCGCATGGGGCACCCGGTCGTGCTGAAGGTCATGTCGCCGGAGATCACGCACAAGACCGACGTGGGCGGGGTCATCGTCGGCCTGCGCGATGACGACGAGGTGAAGAACGCGTATCAGCGCATCGTCGACGCCGCCTCCCAGCATCGACCCGACGCCACCATCGAGGGCGTGACCGTGCAGCGCATGATCAGAGCCGACCACAGCACCGAGCTCATCATCGGCGCGAAGAAGGACCCGATCTTCGGCTCGGTCATCATGGTCGGCTCCGGCGGCGTGTCCGCGGAACTCTACGGCGACCGGTCGCTGGGTTTGCCTCCGCTCAACGAGCGGCTCGCGCGGCGCATGCTCGAATCGCTCAAGTGTTGGCCGGTGCTCAAAGGGTTCCGCGGCAAGCCGGGCATGAACGTCGACAAACTCATCGAGATCCTCATGCGCCTCTCGTATCTCGTGGCCGACTATCCGGAGATCGAGGAACTGGACATCAATCCTCTGCTCGTCACGCCGGAGGAGGTGGTGGCCCTCGACGCGCGGGTGATCATCAACCGCGAGGTGGCGGAGAGGACGCACAAGCCCTTCGAGCACCTGGCGATCCCGCCCTACCCGGAGCACTACGTGCGCCAGACGAAGATGCGGGACGGCAAGCCGATCACGCTCCGGCCCATCAAGCCCGAGGACGAGCCGATGTGGCACGAGCTGCTCGCGGCCTGCTCGCCCGAGTCGATCCGCGGCCGGTTCAGCCATCTCATCCAGGGCACCACCCACACCATGGCCACCCGGTACTGCTTCACCGATTACGACCGGGAGATCGGCATCGTGGGCGAGATCGAGGAGGACGATCAGCGCAAGCTCATCGGCGTCGGACGCCTCGTGGCCGATCCCGATCACGACACCGCCGAGTATGCCGTGCTCGTCGCCGATCAATGGCAGAACCAGGGCGTGGGCCGGCAGCTCACCGAATACTGCCTGGAGATCGCCGAGGACTGGCAGCTCAATCGCGTGGTCGCCATCACCACCGCCTCCAACACCCGGATGATCCGCCTCTTCGAGCACCTGGGCTTCGACATCGATCGGGAGCCGAGCGATGACGGCGTGTCGGTGGAGAAGGTGCTGCGCAAGCCGGCGCCCGCCGCCGCAGCCGCGACCTGACGCCGGACGTCCGCCGCGCACGCGGCCGTCGTTTCACGCGCTCAGGCGGCGCCGTCCTCGCCGCGCTCCTGATCGGAGTCCTCGGTGTCGTCGGCGCGCTCGTGATCGATGCGCTGCGCGCCGCGGCCGCCGCGAAGCGATCGGATCCAGCTCCGCGGGTCGAACCACCACGGGACATGCGCCGGCAGCGTCGTGAGCCGGATGCGAAGCTTCTGCATCGGCGTCAGGGCGCTGCGCCACTTCTCATCCAGCCGGATCGTGCTGTCGGTGCTGAACCGCATCCGGTTGCCGCCGATGTTGTGATGCTCGGCCCCGGCCCAGTCGAGCTGATCGGGCTCGAAGGCGAGATTCAGCCACTGCATGAGCGGCCTGAGAACGCCCTCGGGGTCGGCGGCGAGGCGCTCGTAGCGCACGACCGCGAAATCGCGGCCGCGGAGGAGGCGCTTCGTGTCCCGGACGTTGTGCCGGTAGTGACGCGCGTGATCCCGCCAGGAACGCCGTTTCTTCATGTTCGAGTACGCCACGCCCAGCGGGCTGCGGATGAGATGAATCGGTCGCACGTCGAAATCACCCGCGGCGAGCATCGCCGCCATCCGGAAGCGGCGCTTGGATGAATCGACGATGTACTGCCGGCCGCTCACCGCGGCGACCGCGGCATAGAACATCTGATTGTGCGCCAGCAGCGTGTCCCGATCGTCGGCGTCCAGATCCAGATCATCGAGCGTCAGCCCGTGATCGCGCTGGAGGATCCGATCGACTTCGCTCCAGAACGGGCAGACGCGCATCGACTTCGCGCGGCAGGTGCAGCGGGCATCGAGCCGGTCGCCCAGCTTGATTGCCTCTCCCACGCTGGTCACCGCGCTGTGCGAGGAAAGAATGAGATCGAGGAGCGTGGTGCCGCTGTGCCCGACCGCGGTAATGCAGACGATCGTCGGCGTCCGCACCGCGCTCTCGCCTCTCGTGCTCGGGTTCGTCGCCGCTTCAGTCGTCACCATTCGGGAGGCGCTCCAGCCGCACGCGTTTCAGGTTCATCAACGCTCCGGCCGGGATCTCGATCGGCCTGACCGCGAGTTCGATGCGCCCGGCATGATTGACCTCGATCTCGCCGAGTTCAAGCGAGACGAAACCGGTCCAGGAGCCGGTCGGTTTCGCGCGACCGGTGAGATCCTGACCGGCGACGTTCAGGCTGAACGTCCCGCCGTTTCCGAGGGCACACGCGTACTCGATGATGACGCGGAAGCGGCCCGGTCGGTCCAGCCGGAGCGTCCAGCTTACCCGGTCGCCGGGGTCGGTCCGGAAACCGATACTACTCTTCCCGCCGCCTGATTCGTAGCGTGCGGTATGACCGTGCACATGGGCGTCGATCGCCGCGAGGTCCACCACGCCCCCGGCGGTCTCGCGGATCACGTACGGCTCGACCTCCGCCGCCCCGGCGATCTCCAGCACGACCACCGAGTCGATCTCGTTCGGCATGTGGTCGGGAACCGTGATGCGCACGCCGCCTTCCGCCTGCTCCGCTTCCAGGGAATCACGCTCGCCGCGCGCGAGAAGCCAGGCACGAAGCGGATCGTTGTGCAGGCCCGGCACCTCAAGCTCGCCGTCCTCCGGCCAGTCGAAGACGTGCAGATAGAGGCGCGTGTCACCGCCCGGCAACATCCGGGTCGTGCAGCGGCCCCAAGGCAGCCGTTTGAACGGGCCGGCGGTCGTCCCGTAGATGCTTTCGCCGTTGACATCCATCCACGCCCCGATCGCCTCGAGCCGTTCGATGCTCGGATCGGGGATCTCGCCCAGCGCGGTGGGGCTGACGTTGAGCAGGAAGTTCCCGCCCTTCGAGGCGATGTCCGCCAGCCTGCGGACGAGATCGGCCGTCGATTTCCAGTTGTGATCGTTCTTCCTGTATCCCCACGAGTCGTTCATGGTCATGCAGGTTTCCCAGTCGACGCCGGGCAGGCCGGTGCCGGGGATTTCCTGCTCGGGCGTGCCGAAATCGCCCGCATAGGTTTCATCGCGGGTCAGGCCGGCCATCCCCTGCCGCCCCTTGCCCACGCGGTTGTTGATGATGATGTCCGGCTGGAGGCGGCGGACAAAGCCGTACAGATCCCACCCCCGTTCGCGGTT
Source organism: Planctomycetota bacterium (assembly GCA_034211115.1). Taxonomy (GTDB): domain Bacteria; phylum Planctomycetota; class Phycisphaerae; order Phycisphaerales; family SM1A02; genus JAXHTH01. Next base: position 7,100 of record JAXHTH010000185.1, read on the forward strand.
CCAGGTGTTCTCCCATTCGCCGTCGAACCACAGCACGCCGATCGAGCCGTAGTTGGTCACGAGTTCCGTGAGCTGGTCCTTCAGGTGACCGACGTACCGATCGAAGTCGGCTTCTTCCGGCGGCCGGGGATCCCACGGCCGGCGCGGAAGATAGTCCGGATGATGCCAGTCGAGGATCGAGTGATACCAGCAGATGCGCAGGCCGTGGCTCCGGCAGGCGTCTGAGAGTTCCTTCATGATGTCGCGCCGGAACGGGGTGGACATCACGTCGTAGTCGGTGTAGGCCGAATCAAAGAGACAGAAGCCGTCGTGATGCTTGCTCGTGATGACGATGTACTTCATCCCCGCGCGCTTCGCCAGCCTCGCCCACGCGTCGGCATCGAACCGGACGGGGTCGAACTCGTGGATCAGCGGCTCGTACTCGGCGGGCGGGATCTGCGCCGAGTGCATGATCCAGGCGCTGTCACCGCCCACCACCTCGCCTTTCCACTGCCCGGCCGGGATCGCGTAGACCCCCCAGTGAATGAACATCCCGAAACGCGCCTCACGCCACCAGTCCATGCGCTTCTCGCGCAACAACTTTCGCGCATCGGCCGTGGGGGGAATCTCGCGCAGGAAGACGTTGCGGAACGCGAGCTGCGATCCGTGCGACTGGAGTTCGATCGCCCCGCGATCGTAGATCGGCTTCCCGCGCTCCCAGTAGTTCTCCAGCGGCACGTCCTCGACGACGCGAATGCCGTTGAGCCAGACGCTGACGCGCTCGCCGATCATCACGATGCGGAACGTGTTCCACCGCCCCGGCGGTTTGTCGGCGAAGACGGTCGGCCGTGATGGATGCTTCCGGTTGTTGTACAGCCCGCCGGAGCCGACGGGGTTGTCCCAGATCTGCACCTGCGGCGAGCCGCGAAGGTAGATGCCGCTGTCTCCGCCCGCCTCGATCTTCCAGTCGACGAGCAGCTCGAAGTTCTCGTAGTCGCGGGCGGTGACGAGGTGAGAGCCGTGGCCGTCGAAGAGAAGCACGCCGTGCTCGACGCGCCAGTGCGCGCGCATCTTCTCGTCGGCCTCCTCCTGCGCCTCGGCCAGTTCGGCGGGGCTCATCGCGCGCCGCGCCGGCGGGTTCGCCACCAGCCCCTTCCAGCCGGACAGATCACGGCCGTTGAACAGCGCGACGAACCCCGGCGGCGGGACGTTGATGCTCGGCGCTTCGTCCGCCCGGCCGGATGCGGGACCGGCCGCCCCCGCCATCGGGACGACGACGAGAAGCGAGATGACGACGCTGACCAGCGGACTGCCGAACATGCTCGGTCCTCCTTCGTGGCGTGCGCGATCATGCGTCGCGCACGGGTCCCGCTCAGGTTAGCGGATCTTCGATCCCGCCGGCGCGGGGAAGTCCGCCGTGCGGCGATACTCGATCCCGCTCGGCGTCCAGCGCTCGATCAGACCCGATGCGCACGGGAACCGATCCAGCAGATCCAGGCCATCCTCCTCGCCGAGGACGCTGATCGCCGAGGCGAGTGCATCGGCGGTCGCCGCGTCCGGGGCGATCACCGTCACCGCGAGGCGGTCGGTGAGCCCCCGCCCGGTGCGGGGATCGATGATGTGCGAATAGTGCTCGCCGTCGAGTTCGATGAACTGCCGACTGTCGCCGGACGTCGCCACCCCGGCCCGGGCCAGCTCGATCAGCCGCGGCTCTTCCTCTGCGAACCCGCCGCGGACGGCGATGCGCCAGCCCACGCGACCCGGCGGCCCCTCGCCCAGCGCGAGATCGCCCCCCAGATCGATCAGGCAACGATCGATGCCGCGGCGGCGGAGGGCGGCCAGCGCCTCGTCGGCCGCGAATCCCTTGCCGATCCCGCCCAGGTCCAACTGCATCCCCGCCCCCGCCAGGGTCAGCGTCCGATGCTGCGGATCGAGCGTCATCGCCCGCCAGCCGACCCGCGCCCGGGCCTGTTCGATGGCCTGCGGCTCCGGCAGCCGTCCCTCGGCCCGAGCCTCGCGCCACAGCCGCACGAGCGGGCCGACCGTCACGTCGAACGCCCCGTCGCTGGCCTGCGAGATCGCCCGGGCCCGCGCGAGCACCCGAAACAGATCATCGCTGATGGATACCGGCTCACCCGGCTCCGCCCGGCCGGCCCGCATCAACTCGCTGGCCGGACGGTAGTCGCTCATGACGGCCTCAAGCCGCTCCATGCGATCGAAGCCGGCCCGGGCCGCGGCCCGCGCTGCCTCCCCATCCCGGGCGTAGAGAATGATCCTCGCCTCCACACCCATTATCATCTTCGCGTACACGAAACGCCCCCCGTCCCCGCGCGGACCGGCGCATGCAACCACCGACAGCAGTGAGAACATGACGATTACCAGAGACAGGGCTCGACCGCATCGGCGCATCATCGGCTCAACTCCCGTCCGGCGCGTCTGCCGGCGCTTGAGAAGCATACGGCTCCTCGCCGCATCGCGGACAGCATTGATCCTCGCGGCGGTCCTGCTCGCCTCATCGCTGACAATGCTCGACGGCTGCGCCGCCGCGGGCGGAAACCCTTCCGCCGGCGACACGGCGTCGATCCCCCCGGCTCTCGAACCGCCGCCCTCCTTCGTGCAGGACGTCAGCGACACCACCGTCTCGTTCGAGATGATCGGCGTGCCGCCCGGAATCGTCTCCGTCCAGACCGATGACGGCCCGCGCGAGGTCGAGGTCGGTCCGTTCTGGATCGGGAAGACCGAGGTGACCTGGGACGTCTATGACGTCTTCTGCCTGCGGCTGGACCGCACGCGATCGGAGTTCGGCACCGCGGCCGATGCGGTGACGCGTCCGAGCAAGCCCTATTCGCCGCCCGATCGCGGGTTCGGCCACGCCGGCTACGCCGCCCTCTCCATGACCCATCACGCCGCCGAGGCCTTCTGCCAGTGGCTGTCGCTGAAGACCGGGCGCACCTACCGCCTGCCCACCGAGGCGGAATGGCAGCATGCCTGCGCGTTCGGCGATGTCGATCCCGCCGCCATCGATGAATACGCCTGGCACAGCGACAACGCCGAGCGCCAGACGCATGCGGTCGCGAGCAAGAAACCCAACGCGCTGGGCATCCATGACATGTACGGCAACGTCTGGGAGTGGTGCAACGATCTTGACGGCGAGCCGATCGTCGCCGGCGGCTCGTACCGCAACGGCGTCGATCGCCTCGGACCGTACGCACGGGCGCGGCAGGACGACACGTGGAACGCCAGCGATCCGCAGTTCCCCAAGAGCCGATGGTGGCTGGCGGATGCGAGCTGGGTCGGCTTCCGTGTCCTCTGCGTGCCGGATGAAGAAGCGGCGCCGCAGGCGCCACAGGAACAGAGGAGCGCGCCATGAGCGCAGACAAAACAGACAGGAACGGCCGAAGCAGCCCGCTGACGCGAAGGGAGTTCGTGAAGACCGCCGCCGTCGCCTCGACCGGCGCCCTCGCCGCCCCGGCATGGGTGCACGCCCAGGGCTCGGACACCCTTCGCCTCGGGCTCATCGGATGCGGCGGGCGCGGGACCGGCGCCGCGGCCCAGGCCCTCAACGCCGACCCCGGCGTGGTGCTCACCGCGATGGGCGATGCGTTCGGCGATCGTGTCAGCACCAGCCTCGGACATCTCGAGAAGCATGCGCCGGATCGCGTGCAGGTGCCGCCGGAACGGCAGTTCGGCGGCTTCGACAAC
>JAXHTH010000186.1:0-7491 GCA_034211115.1 Planctomycetota bacterium
CCCGCCATCGACGTTAATCGCCTGGCCGGTAATGCCCCGGCTGCTCTCCTGCGACAGCAACACAGCTACAGCGGCCACCTCCTCCGGCGCGATCAAACGGCGTTGGGGGCTGATTTTCTCCGAGGCGGATGCGCTGAGTTACGTCGGCGCCTACGCGATCGGCAACGATGTCAGCGCCCGCTGGTGGCAGAAGGAAGGATCCGGGGGCCAGTGGGTGCGGGGCAAGAGCTTCGACACCTTCTGCCCCCTGAGCGAGCCCGTCGACGCCGGGCGGACCGCCGACCCGCAGGCGCTTCATCTCGTGGCGAAGCTCAACGGCGAGATCGTGCAGGAAGCGGACACGGCCGACATGATCTTCCCGGTCGCCGCGCTGATTGCCGAACTCAGCCGGGGCACGACGCTCCTGGCGGGCACGGTCATCCTCACGGGCACGCCATCCGGCGTCGGCGCCGCGCGCAATCCCCCGCGCTTCCTCCGCCCCGGCGACATGGTCGAGATCACCATCGACCCCCTCGGCACCCTCCGCAACCCTGTCGAGCGCGAGAGCGGTCAATCGGAAGACGCATCATGACGAGATACAGAATGTTGAAAGTGCTCGGGGTCGCGGTGGCGATTGCGCTCGCGTTCATTCTGGGAATGATCGTGGGGCGGCCGCAGTCCTTGCAGAAGTGGTATTATCAGCATGTCATGGTCGGAATCGCTCCTACGCATATAGTTCAAGTGCAGGATCGGCTACGGGAGATTTGGCACGCGTTGGAGTCATACTATTCGGAGTATGGTAAGTATCCTGACTCAACCGATGAGTGGAGAACGCACAATCCGCAGGTAGATGCGCTTCTTGCACCGCTGGAGTACTCCATAACGGGCTTCATTGTTGAGTATGAATTGCTGGGGGCGACTGAACCGGTGCTGATCGTACAGGATCCGGGATTCCGAAACCCAACCCGACCGGCGACACGATTCTGGTATCCCGGAGGAATGGCTTACGCCGCCGTCGATCCGGCCGGGCTTTTCAGCGATGGAGGCTTTGGGCTGTACGGCGACGAAGAAGTGGAGGAAATGAGGAGAATGAAGCGCGAGGTCATTTGCCGCAACAAGGACGATGAGTAGATTGTCGCAAAGATAGACTGAGGAGAGCAAACGCGGGACAGTCACCCGAGCAAACGCGGGACAGTCACCCGAGCAAACGCGGGACAGTCACCCGGGGCGGAAAACGGGACAGGTCCAACTCCCGCAACTCCCGCTCGCTCTCCGGGATACCGTGACCAACGAGGAGAACGTGACAGGTGGGATTCGCGATTCATAGGCTAGTTCGGCTGCTCCTCCCCCAGGCCGGTGAGGAAGTTGCTCAGGCGGCGGCGGCGGACGGGGTGCTGGAGCTTGCGGATCGCCTTGCTCTCGACCTGCCGTACGCGTTCGCGGGTGACCTTGAAGATGCGGCCGACCTCTTCGAGGGTGTAGGTGTAGCCGTCGCCGATGCCGTAGCGCAGCTTGAGAATCTCGCGTTCGCGGTAGGTGAGCGTCTTGAGGACATCGTTGATGCGGCCGCGGAGCATGTCGCTGGTGGCGGTCTCGGCCGGGGCCTCCTGGCGCTCGTCCTCGATGAAATCGCCGAACTGGGAATCCTCCGATTCGCCGACCGGCCGATCGAGGCTGATGGGGTGGCGTGAGATCTTCATCACCCGCCGCGTCTCCTCGACGCTCATCTCCGCGCGGGCGGCGATCTCCTGGATCGTCGGCTCCCGGCCGTTGATCTGGAGCAACTGCTTCTGGATCGTGCGCAGCTTGCTCATCGTCTCGATCATGTGCACGGGCACGCGGATCGTGCGCGCGTGGTCGGCGATGGCGCGGGTGATGGCCTGGCGGATCCACCACGTCGCGTAGGTGGAGAACTTGTAGCCGCGCTTGTACTCGTACTTGTCGACGGCGCGCATGAGGCCGGTGTTGCCTTCCTGGATGATGTCGAGGAAGGGCAGTCCCCGGTTGCGGTATTTCTTGGCGATGGAGACGACGAGGCGGAGGTTGCCGCCGGAGAGGTCGCGCTTGGCCTGCTCGTACTCGTCGAAGACGGTGGTGATGACCTTCAGCCGCCGGCGGAGATCCTTCGGTTCCTCGATGACGAGGCTGCGGAGGCCGTCCAGCTCCTCCTGGAGCACGTAGACATCTTCTTCCTCGTAGCGCTGCGGGTGGCGCTCGGCCTTTTCCAGTTCGTTCTCGAGCTGGATGATCTTCTTGTTGATGGCCTGGAGCTTTCGCATCAGGGGCTGGATGCGCGCGGTGCGGAGGCAGCATTCCTCGAGCAGGGTGGCGATCTTGCGGCGCCTTCGCTCCATCTCCTCCCGGGCGGCCTGCTTCCGCGACGCCGACCATTCACCGTTCTGGAGCTGGTCCCACACCTCGCGGTTGCGATCGAGGAGCCTGCGGATGGTGGCGAGATTGACGGGGATGCGTCGGGCGACCTTCTCCTTGGCGTTCTCCTCGGCGGTGGAGATGCGCATGGTGCGGTCGAAGGGCAGGTTGCCGTCGTGGACCTGCTGGAGGGTTTCGGCGGCCTGGGCGGCGGCGTAATCGGATTCCAGCACTCGCCGGCGGAAGATCATCCGCGTCGTCTCGATCTTCTTGGCGAGGCGGATCTCCTCCTCGCGCGTGAGCAGGGGGATGGTGCCCATCTGCGTGAGATACATGCGGATGGGATCGTCGATGCGCTTGGAGCCGCTGTCGGCGATGGCCTCCTCGATGACGGCCTGGGTCTCGGCGTCATCGAGGAGCTCGACGCCGGCGGGGGCGGTGTCTTCCGGCCGCTCCTCCTCGGCGCGGGCGTCCGGCGCCTCCTCCTGGGCGCACGCCTCGTCAATGCCGATCTTCGAGGGCTTGTCGACTCGGCGCTTCTCATCGCGCTTGAACTTCAGGTTCGTCTGAAGCGGGGCCTGGAAGGGAACGTAGCCGTGGCGGCGCACGGTGGGCTCGTCGATGAGCTCGACGCGGAGGCGATCGACGAGCACGAGCAGCTCGTCGAGCTTCTCGGGATCGACCATCTCGTCGGGCAGGCAGGTGTTGAGCTCTTCGTAGCTCATCCATTTCCGCTCGGCGCTCTGCTTGACGAGGGCGCGGAGGGGAGGATGCAGATCCGGAATGCTGACGTTCACGTGACTTGGCTCCATCAAGATGAACGGGACGTTCAGTTCATTCCTGAAGACAGGAGGGCGGGGTCAGGATCGCGCACCGTGGGAGATCGCGCCCGGCAGATCACCCTGCTCCTGTCGTTTCCTGATCAGATCGATGACGCTCTCGCCGGTGGCGCGTTCCGGGGCGCGGGGGGCGGAGCGGAAGGTGGTCATCTGGCGTTCGTATGTTTCCCGGGCGATGCAGGCCCGGAGGGTCTGGCAGGCGTTTCGCAGTTCGCCCGCGGCGGCGGCCTCATCACCGGCGCAGCGCTGCCGGCCGTCGAAGAAGAGGCGCGACGCGAGGCCGCGGGTCGTCTCGTCGCCGAGCTCGCCCAGCAGTTGAGGCATCGTGAACGTCGCACCCTCGCGCAGCTTCGGGAAGACCAGCTCGGCGAGGCACCGACTGGGCGGATCGATGAAATCGACGGGCCGGATGATCTCGGTCACCGCGGGCAGGACGTCCTCATCGGACAGCAGTTGATGGGTGCCCGCGGCGGGCTCGAAGAGCAGGATCGCCAGCAGGTCGCGTTCGGCGATGCGGCGCGCGCGGGAGATGTCGGGCCCGGCGGCGGCGTCGGGCAGAAGCGGCTGGGGCGCGGCGGGGGCGTGCTCCGCCGCGCTCTCCGCCGCGGGTTGTGCCGATCGCGGCGCCGATCGAGGCCGGCGCTGCGGAAGGGACCGCTCGATGTCGGCGATCGAGACGTGCAGAAGATCGGCCAGGTGCGTGATGACCAGCCGCTTGCGCACGCCCTGCATGCCGTTGAATCCCAGGTCGGCGAGTTCGGCGAGGAACTGCTCGAGCCGCTTCTGCCGGCCGGAGAGTCCGCTCGCTTCGCCGAGGCGCGCTTCGAATCGCTGCAGCTTGTATTGGAGGGCGTCGATCGCGCCGGCCACCGCGTCGCGGAAGCGCTGCGGGCCTTCATCCTGCTTGAGCAGATCATCCGGATCGAGCCCGTCAGGGAGCACGCAGATTCGGATGTCCACGGGCTGGGCGAAGAAGACCTCGACCGCGCGGTCGGCGGCCTTGCGACCCGCTTCGTCGCCGTCGAAGACGAGCACCACCGTGTCGCAGAGCCGGCTGAGCAGACGGCCGTGTTCGGCCGTCAGCGCCGTGCCGAGCGTGCCGACGACGTTGGTGATCTGCCCCTGGTGGCAGGCGATGACATCGGTGTAGCCTTCGGTCACAATGGCTTGGTTGGATTGGATGATCGCCTGTTTCGCGAGATGCAGCCCGTAGAGGGTCTTCGACTTGTGAAAGAGCATCGTCTCCGGGCTGTTGAGGTACTTGGGCACGTCATCGGGATCGATGATGCGCCCGCCAAAGGCGATGGGCCGGCCGACCTCATCGCAGATGGGGAAGACGAGGCGGTTTCGGAAGGTGTCGTAGAGGTCGGCTCCGGGGGCGCCGGGGGCCCCGGGAGCGGTGCCGGAACGTTCCTTGAGCAGCCCGGCGGCGCGGGCGGTGCGGAGCGCCGATGCCTTGCCCCCCAGTCTCTGGAGAAAGCCGTCGAAGCGATCCGGCGCGGCACCGAGCAGGAACTGCTCGACCATCGCATCGCTGAGGCCGCGTCGGTTGATGACCTCGCGCGCCGCCGCGCCGGCCACCGGCTCGCGAAGCGTGCGCTGGAAGAAGTCGCAGGCGAAGGCGACGGCTTTCTGAAGATCGCTTCGCCGCGGCGCGTCGGTGGACTCGGGCTTCGCCGACCGCGGCCGCAGCTTGATGCCCGCGCGATCGGCGAGATACTGCAGCGCCTCGGGGAACTCCATCTTGTGATAGTCCATCACGAAGCGGAAGCAGTCACCAGAGGCGCCGCAGGCGAAACACTTGTAAAAGGCCTGATTCTTGTGGGTGACGACGTGGAGGGAAGGCCGACGATCGTCGTGGAAGGGGCAGAGACCCACGTGCTCGCGTCCCTCCGGGCGGAGGGCGATGTGATCACCGATGAGGCGGAGGAGATCCGTGGCGTCCCGGACGCGATCAACATCGGATTGGGCGGTGGACGTGGTCACCTGCGGCAGCCTGCCTCTTCCCATCTTCCAGGGCCCAACACGATTCACCGTCTCGCGCCGGCAGAGGCTGGGCTGCTGCCGGGAGGCGCGAGGAGGAGCATTGACCGAGACTCAGATCATCCGGTGAAAGTCGCGCTGAGATCGCCCCATCAACGTCCGCGTGATGTTTCCTTCCAATGCGTACCGCCACCAACGGGGAGCGGGCAGGCTCGCACGGTACGGGTGTTGGGCCTCTCCGGCGGTCCACCCCCACATCTTGGGGTAAGCCGGATACTTGTCCCCCTGATTCGGCGTGCGAGAATCCGAGAAAACGGTACGCCCTGATCAGGCCCGGTCAAACGCGGAAGCCAAAAAACCGGCGAAATGCCGCCCGTCGCGCCAGCCTTCCAGGTCCGTTCACTTTCCCGGGATTACGCGCAACCGCCTGTTAAACAGGTATTTGCGGGGGGCGCCGTTCCCCGGACTCGCCGCTCCTTTTTTGTTCTTCTCCCCTCCGCCGACGGTCGGCGCCGCCGCGCGGCCGGAGGGCGTGGGGCCCTCAGCCCTGCTCCTGCTTCGCCTGACGCGTGTAGCCGTACTTTCGCTTCAGCGGCTTGACGAGCAGGCCCTGCTTGATGGCCTTCGTCGAGACCGTGATCCGCCGCGTCCTGCCGTCGACGACGGCGTTGACCGTCTGGAGATTGGGCTTGAACGTGCGTCGGGAGATGGCGGTGACCTTCAGACCGATGCCGCCCTGGTATTTGGGACGGCCGCGGTAGCGGAGGCTCCGACCCACGGTCGTGCGGGCGCCGGTGAAATGGCATGTGCGCGGCATGGCAGGGCCCTCTTGCTGCAGAATCGATCGAATCGGTGAGTATAACGCGCCGCCGGGGCCTGGCAAGTCGCCTTCGGCGACGATCCCGCCGCCGCGGTCCGGGCCGGGGACCCGGGGGCGAGGGCCGGGGAACGCTTCGCGCGTGAGTCGGGGGAGGCCGAGTTGCTCCGTCCCGCCCGGTGACGGCCATCAAAAAAACGGCCCGCGGCGATCGGCCGCGGGTCTCGCAGACGACTTGATTGATCCGCCGGCCGCCGCTCAGGCCGACTCCTTCACCTTCTGCTGTCGGAGGTTGGCCAGGGAGGTGTTCTGGAGGATGTCCTCGGCATCGACGGTGAAGGTCACCCCCGCGCTGTCGTAGTCCGGCAGCTCGTACATCATCTCGAGCATGAACTCATCGAGCACGGCCCGGAGGGCGCGGGCGCCCGTCTCGCGCTTCATCGCCACGTCGGCGATCGCGTTGAGCGCTTCCTCGGTGAACTCCAGCCGCGCATCCTCGAGGGCGAAGAGGTGCTGATACTGCCGGACGACGGCGTTCTTCGGCTGGGTGAGGATCTGCACCATCGCCGTCCGGTCCAGCGGCATGAGGGGCGTGATCACCGGCAGCCGGCCCACCAGCTCGGGGATGAGCCCGAACTGGAGCACATCCTCGGGCGTGACCTGCTTGAGGATTTCGCCGTCGCCCGCCTCATCGCGCCGCCCCCGCTTGGGGTCGATGGTGAACCCGATGCGTGTGCGGCCCAGCCGCTTGCGGATGATGTCGGTGATGCCGGCGAAGGACCCGCCGCAGATGAAGAGGATGTGGGTGGTGTCCATCTGGATGTACTGCTGCTCGGGATGCTTTCGCCCGCCCTGGGGGGGGACGTTGGCGACCGCGCCCTCGAGCATCTTAAGCAGCGACTGCTGCACGCCCTCGCCGGACACATCGCGGGTGATGGACACGTTCTGGCTGGTCTTCCCGATCTTGTCCAGTTCGTCGATGTAGATGATGCCGCGCTGGGCGGCGTCGAGATCGTAGTCGGCGGCCTGGAGCAGCTTCAGCAGCAGGTTCTCGACGTCCTCGCCGACGTAGCCGGCCTCGGTGAGGGTGGTGGCGTCGCCGATGGCGAAGGGGACGTTGAGCACGCGGGCGAGGGTGCGGGCCAGCAGCGTCTTGCCCGTCCCGGTGGGGCCCATGAGCAGGACGTTGGACTTGTCCAGCTCGACGGGAGCCTCCTCGTTGTCGATCTGGGTGAGGCGCTTGTAGTGGTTGTGCACCGCCACGCAGAGAGCCTTCTTGGCGTACTCCTGGGCGATGACGTACTGATCGAGGAATTCCTTGATCTGCCGGGGGGAGGGGATGGCCGAGAAGAGGGGCCGGGCGCTGGAGACCCGCCTCCGCTCCTGGCGGAAGATGTTCTGGCAGAGGTCGGTGCAGTTTGAGCAGATGTAGATGTCGTTGGGGCCCTCGACCATGGGCCCGACATCGCGTGAGGTCTTTCCGCAGCAGGAGCAGGTGGTGAC